>CAYTES010000015.1:0-26663 GCA_964436935.1 uncultured Candidatus Peribacteria bacterium
TCCCGCTATCCATGGAATAAAACGATAATTGTCAGCCCTTCTGCAGTTGTGTTAAATTATTTCTGATGACTTGGAAGAGGATTATTATTATTATTCTTTTTCGAGAATATTTTTAGGTTACTTTTGAAATTTTACAGGTTTGCTATTTTTATTTAAAAATAATATTGACAATAATGCAAATATTTGTTAATTTAATTTCTTTTAAATTTCGGGTTAAAATCACAAAATTATGGGACAAGTCACACCCTGGCCTATTGAAACCACTCTTCATCCTATGGCACGTCTTGCTCAAACGAGGGAGTCGTTTGGAGAACTTCCCTCTCTCGATCGTGCGCTATTCACTTCACTGCAGATGTTTACCAGTCGTCTTCGTGATTATGCCGATGGTTCTTTAAATGTTTCACCGGATGATGCACTGGATGCATTGGCCAGAAAATGTTTTGAAAATCCACAGTTATTGAGAGATATGATTTTGCAGCATGTTAAGCTTTCTTCCGTTGAATCTTTTGAAGGCCCGAGTACATTTTATGCTTGGATCAATAAGGTTTGTCCTGTGGGGTGTAGTTTTTGTTTTTTTAAGTCTCCCGTTAAAGCTCGGGGTGAAGAACGAAGTGAACTTACTCCCGAAGGTGTTGAACGGATGATTGAATTTATTAATCAGGGTAATTTCGAAAGAATGGTGATCACTGGTGGAGGTGAGCCTATGCTTAAGCGAAAAGAAATTTGTCGATTAGCCGAAGCCGCTTCTTTGAAACGTTTGATTCTAGTCACAAGTTCGTATTTTTCTATGAAGTTACCCATGGCTCAAAAAGTTTTGCAGGAATTGAGCGATAGTATTAAGCGAAATCCTAATCGTCCCACATTGGTTTTTCGATTGAGTTTGGATGAGTGTCATCTTGAGCAGCTTGGTGTACGAGGAGACGGTGGACTTTCTTATGTAAGAAATCTTATTGAAGCTTTTTCTGCTTATAAAGACGATCCTCAAATGAAGCTTTTGATTCATACCATTAAGGGGGATCATACCGTTGAACAGTTACTTTCCGAATTGGAAATTGAGCACCGCGAGGATTGCGGAGACTTGGTGGAATCCGCCAGTAAAATTACCGGTAGTTTATCACGAATTACATTAAGCAATGGTTTTAAGTTCGATGTTGAATATTCTCAACTTTTTGATTCTTCTACGGATGTAGATCTTAATCAAACCGAAGGGACGGCTGACTTTAATAATAGAACGTTTGAAGATTTTATTGGAGGACGTGCACGAGGTAATCAGTCGATTGCTTGCAATAATGAAGGTGAAAAGGGCCTTTATTATTTGCATCTGTATGATGGAACGGTTTTTGTTTGGGGAGCAACCGCTCCCGACATCGAACCTTCTCTTTATGAGCATGCTTACAAGGATGTTATTCGGCGAAATGTTGATGATGTACTCACGCGAGGATTTTTAGAAAAGGGCACATTTCATCGAGAAAAAATTGTGGCTGAAGTTGATCCCACTGCCGTACGTCTTGCACGTGGAATGGGGCTTCGTGATTTTTATGCACGATTGTTGCTCGAAAAAGAAACCACTCGTCTGTATGCTTCGCTTCGCTATATTCAAATTTTTATTAAAGAGGGTAGAATTTCTCAGGATCAAATTGATTCTTGGCCAAAGCAACTGGTTGCATTGGTGGCTTTGCCTGCTAAAAAATTGGCTGAATTATGCCGAGCCTCTAAGAAGACTATTGTTCAACAATATCTTCAAGATCCGGGTGTTAACATTGATACGTTGATGGATCTTTATCGACGAGTCCGTTTGGGGCACTTTGATTTTGGGATTGATGTGCTGTTGGAGGAGGTGGGGAATTCCTCTATTGATCTTTCCATACGAGAGGCTTTTATTCAGCATATTCTATCTACAGAGAATTTATCCGTAGCGATTCATCAACCGGAAGAAGTTTTTGAAGTTTAGATTCCGATTCGTTTTTCGCTTCACTTCTTTTTTTAAAAATTATAATTAAAAAACTATAGTTTGAAAAATCTGGATGTCTATATTATTACTGGAAAAATAGGATCGGGAAAAACAACACTTGCGCGTGAATTAGAACGTCATGCGGGTATTCATTTGCTTGATCGAGATTTGATTCGAGAAGAACTGGGCATTACGCATTACGATCCTCGAGATTCTGAGCGCATTGACCATCTTATAGAGGCAAGATTAGAAGAAAATTTATTACGAGGTGAACCGGTGAGCGTTGGTGCGGCTTCTTTTGTTAAACGGGAACGGAGGGTTGATTTTCTTTCTACTTTAGCAGAACTGGAGTCACATATAGGTCGAAGAATTCAAGCGGTATTTATTGAGTGTGTCTGTCCTATCGAAGAAGCCAAAAGAAGAATCGCATTACGTTCTCCGAATGGTGCCGCCACAAACAATCCTGACGATTATGATAAGTTGTCCGTGCATGCTCAACCTATTTGTGCTGAGGAGCTAGTACGATTTCCTCAGGTTTCTTTTTTGAGTTTTGATACACATTCCTGTACTACCCAACCGATTCAAATACGATCCGCTCACCAAGAGGCGGTACGACAAATTGAAAGCGCCTTATCTGATTTTGTCCGTAAGATTTAATTTGCTCGCTACTTTATTTCCATAAATGGCCGTGGTGAGTTTGAACGGATTTTTGTTGGCGGCGTTCTATTGACATCATTTCCTTTTTTATTTAAATTCACAGTCTGTAATTTTATATCGATTTATGAAAAGTTTTATTCTTCATTTTATTTTTGTTTTTAGTCTGTTGTTTTCTTTTATCAATATGGCATTGGCCAATGTGGCTTGGGACAATCGACTTTCCCTCGGGTCTTTATCGGTTGAGTCCACTTTCGATTTTAAAAAATAAAAAGTAGGTTTTTAGCAACTGTTGACCTAACGAGGATTGTCATTACATTCCTTTATGTGAACAGCTTATGGGTCAGTGTAGATTAGGGCTGAGTGGGGGGTGGGCCCATCGATGGTTTTTCGTTATTTTCCGGTTGAGACAGATTTTCGGAATTGATGTTTCCCTTAAAACATCCAATCGTATAAGGGTACTCTTCGGTAGCATGGTAATGGTACATGTTTTTCAGAGAGCCTTCCCATTTGATTTCATGAGTGTGTCCGTGGCATTCATCTAGGTCTGCATTGGTTAAAATTTTTCCATTTTCTCCTTTCTTCCCATACAATCCAAAGCCATCTAAGGCATAGCCTACCAAGGCGGAGTGTTCCGTGTCTCTCGGTGTATCTTCGAGGCAGTTGCTCAAATTATGGTAGTGGTATTGGCCATCCTTTTGAGGGTGCCCATCGCATTGATCTTGAATTTCGTGCGCCACGGCATCTTTTCCTCCTGCATCCAATCCGTTGAAAATCGCGATTCCATTGAGAGCAATAGCCACCATTCCCGAAGCACAACGAGGTGTGGCGGCCAGCGTGGGTTGGACGGGCAAGCTCAGGACAACCTTTTGTTCTTTAATAGAGTTTGGATTCCTGTCATAGAGATAGGCTTCATCCTGTGTGGAAATAGGGTAGGTTCCGGTATTGTGATTGATGGGTAATCCGTTGCCCTTGATTTCTCGTGTCGTCCCTTTAGTTTCTAGGGTGAATTGGGCATTAGCCCAGGAGATGTCTCCATCCACCATTATTTTTTTATTCGGATCCCAATATCCCTCGGATTCATTGATCCATTCTCCAGCTTTGAATGCGCCGCCTCCATTGAGTTGTGTGTCACAGGAGTAAATGAACCCGATTTTAGGTTCATTGGATATTTTTTCATCTCCAAGAGGCAATAGACCTGGGCCATAACCGTAATCGATCGGGCCTGTGGTTCGTTGATTTGACTCTTCTTGAGGAGTTTGTTCTCTGGCGTTGAGATCCTCTTCTGATGGGATTGACGCACTATCTTTACATCCGAAAAGAAACAGGCTCAGAAGGACCAATGCGATTTTGTAGGGATTTTTAGGATTCATGTTGAGAGATTAGGAGATATGCTCTTTAGGTAATTTACTATTTTGAATAATGGATTCCAATAGGAAGAATCCTTCATAAACGCAGAGTAAAGGAGCTGTGCCTTTGCAACCCTCAATGCGAGTCCCGTCCGAAAGAATGCAGTGAAAACCCTGCTTTAGAGTATTTTTGGGGAGGTCATAAAGAAGGACATGAAATCGGGTGCATCGATGGTTTGATCGTTTCTTATAATGAGAATAAAGGCGTGATTCTTGATGTTGGTGATTAGATCTCTGCTCAAATTCAATATATTATGGTAGGGATTTCTATTCATCCAACTATCTGTTGAGTTTGGAATATTCCTTAAATCCCATATTTTTATTTGGAGTTGTTGTGGGGATGATTTTTCTTGAGTGGTGTCCCTCCTCGTATTTCCGTGGGCCTGCCATAGCTCAAAAATATAGTTTGAAAATTGTTCGGGAGTAAGCTGGGTAACGTCGAGATAATCTTTTGAGCGATCCAGTTCAAACGCCTCTAACACTCGCTGGAGTTGCTTTTCGGAGTCCAACTCAGCCATATACGCTCCACTTTTGCTTATATCGATATGTATTTTTAACCGCTCTAACCCATCTTCCTCGGGAGATACATCGCTTTCCATATGAATAAATTGATTAGATCGTGAACCGAATGAACACCCGCGTGAATGATTCTAATTATACCATTTTATTTAGAGGTTGTCACTCATAACGTCATGCGGCACCCTTTTATGATTTATTTTTTAGCGTGATGGCCAAGGTGCTTACCCCTTCCACAACCAGTTTTGCATTTTTGAGATACTGCTCCTCATTCTTTAAATGTCCTTGTTCATCAAAAGCCGCCCAAATATTGGGGATAAGCACTTGATCTCTCACATCAAACATTCTTAATTCACCCACCACTTGCCTTAGCTGTTCGACGACGCGTGCTCCTCCGGCTAGACTTCCATAACTGACGAACCCGACCGGTTTGTTGTTCCATTCTTTATAAGGATAATCGAGTGCATTTTTTAATGCTGAGGGATAGCCATGATTGTACTCTGGAGTGATGATGATATAGCCATTGGCTTCCGCTACTTTATCCAACCAGCGTTGGACGGTTGCGTTGGGATGAGGCCCCTCACGCATGCTGGAGGGGGTGCCATCGGCAAAGAGTGGCATGGGAAAATCAAGAAGGTCGACAAGTTCTAAATTCGCTCGATCATACTCCTTCATGGCGTTCATGAACCACCGTGCCACTCTTTCTCCGGCACGACCCTCTCGGATACTACCTAAAATGACATGAATTTTAATTTTATTCATACTTTTTGGGTTAAAGAACTACTTTTTATTATCCTCTTTTGTGGAAAAAGAATAACGTTAGTAAAATGTGTCCCATTTATGACGAGGTTTTTTGTTCTTTACGTAGGGTGACATAAATTTCCAAGAGCGCAAAAAGCAGACTCAATAGGATGGGGCCCAGTATAAATCCAAGCGCTCCAAACAGTCCCAGTCCTCCCAAAATGGAAAGCAGGATTAGAAACGGATGAACTTGCATGCCTTTTTCAACCAATTTTGGTCCTAAAACATTGTCGACAAGCCCCACGGCGGTTAGACCCCAAATGAGTAATCCGATGGCGGAAATCGTTTCACCGGTGAAAAAGAGGAACAGTACGGAGGGAATGACAACAAGCGAGGTGCCTAGCCCGGGGATGAGTGCGGTTACGGCCGTGATGCTTCCCCAAAGGATGGCACTTGGTACGCCAAAAATCAAAAGTCCAACTGTGGTGACCGCCCCTTGAACCAACGCCACCGTTAGGTTTCCTTTGATGACCGCATTGATCGCCAGAGTCAATTTGTTGAAAATTTGGATGTCATGAATGTCTTGAAGCGGGCTGAGCGAGACAAGGGATTTCTTAAAAGTTTCACCGTCTTTGAATGCGTAGTACAAGGCCATGAGAAAGATGAGCAAACTGGCGGTGGCGCTGGCGATATTGGACGCCAATGACCCCAAATGTCCAACAATCCAGGTGAGTCCTTGTTTGGCGTATTGGTTGATGTCAAAGGTAAAGTCGCTCGGGATGGGAATAAATGTTTTTAGGCTGTTCCATGCGTTTTCGAGTCCGCGAGAGAGGATGCTGGAACCTTCTTCGCTGGTGAGAAAAGTATAGAGGCTACTTGCTTCTTTGACGATTTGTGCGGCGATGAAGGAAAGTGGAACGATCACCACGGCAAGGACCGCCAGGGTACATAAAAATGCGGATAAGCCTCTTTTTTGATGCGTGAGTTGCAGTACTTTGTATTGCACCGGGGCAAAAACGGTCGCAAAAATAATGGCTAAAATGAGGCTGTAGAGGAAGGGTTTGAATACGAAAAAAGTTATTCCAAAAACACCCAGTAAAATGGTGAGGAGGAAGTAAATTTCAGATTTTTGATGTTTCATGTAGCTTATTTTACTCCGAAAAAGAAAAAGCGTAAATCGGTTCACTAAATTGCCTCGTTTTTAATGGAGGTTTATTTCAAGTAGGGCGGGCGGTGACGAGGGGGCGTCACCACCGGGATGGATTTTTGTGGTTTGCCCTACAGTGAGTCGAGTTCTGCGGCGATCGCTCGGATAGCATTTTTGCGGTGTGTGGTGATTTGGGCGGGAAGCCAAGTTGAGACAATCTCGTTGATGTCCCGGAGATCTTCCGGAGAGACATTTTCCCACGCCTTGACCTCGATCCAGTAGAAACTGGGTTTTTCGGTCCACTGATCGACGGAGATGGAGATGCTTTCGGGGTTGAAGTAGTAGTGGCGGGTGTAGTCGAGGCGAGCGGTCTGGTCGTTGGCTTTAGGATCCTCCTTGACGTAGTCTTGGATGAACGCGATGGGCGGTGACTGCTCCTCCGCCAGTGGCATCTTCCATTTGAGCTTTCGAATGACGAAGCAGCGGAAGTGTCTCTCCGAATTCGTGGACAGCTCCATGGCCATCTCGTAAAGAACTTGGAGACTCCGTCCGCTCGTGTTTGAACTTCGAATCTGGAGGGTCGGTCTCCAGTTGTTGAACCTGGGCAGTTTGTGGCCGAGCTCTTGCTCGGAGTGGGCTGAGCTTCCTTGTTCCTGCAGGCCGAACTGCGAACTCAGCTTTTGGAGGAGTGCCTCTGAGGGTGTTTGATCGACCACCAGGTAGAGGAGCTCGGTGTAGATTTTCGGCTGTTGGAATCCGTATTTCCGGACCAACTTCTGCTGGAATCGCCGGAACTGCAGATCAGTCACCCAGACTTCCAGGGCGGCGGCTGCGCCTACCGCGAGTCCGAAGCAGAGCACTCCGAGAAGGCCTGCGCTGAGAACCTCGCGTAGTCCTTGTCCGGTTTTGAGTATTTCGTAGAGTTCCGGTGCCTCCTCTCCCATATTCGGGAAGAAGAGTAGAGTGGAAAGGAACATGAGGCAAGAGAAGATGCTGTCGTGATACAAGAGGTCGGCTTTCAGCATCCTCCATGCCTTTTCCTCTCGGCATACGTCCAGGAAATTTTTCCAGAGTCCGCCTTCCCGTTTCCACGCTCCACGGAAGTAGGCGAGGAACAGGAAGGGTTTTTCGAATACAGGAGCTGCGAGTGGGAGTGCCGTCAGCATCAGCCATTTGGGGGCGTCCGCGCCCCACACCGACCATATCACGAAGTACGTGATGGCGGTGATGGCACCGCTGAAGACAGCGGTCGCCTCATCCCTTAGGAGTTGGCGGAAGAACGAGACGTAGGGGTTTTCCGTTCCAGTGACAAGTCTGAGTTGTCTCATGAGCATTTGCTCCTTTTCATTGTAGGGCGAACTATCAAAGATCCGGGGTTCGGATCAACGATACCTTCGCTGAATGGGGTATATCGATCCAAAGTCATAACCATATTATAATAAATTCATTATTTGTCAAATAATAATCCTTTTTCCATAGAGCCAGATTAATGATGCGGCAAGGTCGATTCCTCTTCATAGGGGATTGCCCTTGAGGGTTGAAGTCGCGTTGCTGCGAGTATCGTTGCTGTCAGTGTAAAGATGAGGGCTCCGACCAGGAATGCCATATGGTACCCACTGAGCAGGGCACTGAGTTGATCCAATCCTGATTCCAGTTCCGTTGCTGTTCGTGCCGCCGCAAGGCTGGCCAGAACCGCTAATCCCAGTGCGCCGCCCATCATGAAGGAGGTGTTCACTATGCCTGAAGCTAAGCCGGAATCTTTGGTGGGTACGTCACTCATTGCCGCTAGAAGTAGGGGGTTGAACGCCATTCCCGAACCAATCCCTAAGATGATCATGCTGGGTAATACATGCAGCAGGAAGCTTCCGTTGACCGGAGCTATTACTAATAATGCGAGTCCTATAGTCAGGAGTAGCAGTTCTACCGTGAGCGGTCCTCGAATTCCGAAGCGGACGACCAGTTTGGCGGAAAGTCCGAGTGAAAAGGCGGCCATGATCAAATTTGCAGGGAGAAAAGAGAGTCCGACTTGAAGAGGTGTGTACCCCAATATGAGCTGGAGATAGAGTGCGGAAAGAAAAAACCACGCAAATACTCCTCCGGCCCACAAAATTCCAATGGCATTTGCCGTGGCTAAGTTGCGCAATTTGAAAAGACGTAGGGGCATGAGCGGTGCTTTGACTCGTGATTCGATTATTAAAAAGAGGATCAGTAGCGCGGCGGCACCGCTCAGTTGTCCCAGGGTTTGCGGGGAGGTCCAGCCCACCTGGTTTCCATTCACGATGGCGTACACGGCCAAGAGCATTCCTGCCGTAACGGTGATGGCGCCGGTAGTATCAAGTCGGCCTTTTTCAGACGACCCCGGAGTTGTGGGGAGCAGTTTGAGGCTGAGCGCAACCCCCCCGATTCCCAAGGGGAGATTCACTAAGAAGATCCAATGCCAGTCCAATGAATTGGTGAGAATTCCTCCGAGGAGCACACCGAGCGATCCACCTCCGGAGTTCACAAACCCATAGATTCCCATGGCCTTGGCTCGTTCCACAGGTTTCGTGAAAAGGTTCATGACCAAGGAAAGTGCGACCGCTGCAACGATAGCGCCTCCAAACCCTTGGATGGCTCGTGCCGCAATAAGGAATACTTGTGAGGGAGCCAGTCCGCAGGCCAGTGAGGCGACCGTGAACAGCACGATTCCAATGAGAAACAATCGCCGTTGTCCGAAGAGATCCCCCAGCCGTCCGCCCCAGGAGTAAAAAGCCTCCGAATGTCAGTAGATAGGCGTTCACCACCCAAGCCAGAGAGGCTTCCGAGAATCCGAGGTCATCTCGGATGGAGGGTAGTGCGACATTCACAATAGTGGTGTCGAGGACAATCATTAAGGATCCTAGACAAAGGACGAGAAGCGCGAGCCAGCGCGATTTGTCGGGGTGAGATTTGGCCATGTGGCTGGCTTTTGATTCAACTGGAATTGGGGGTATGATTGGCCATGAGAGTTTTATTGCGAGTTAATGCTGATTTTTATTCTTATTGTTCAAGCAGTGTTTTTAGTTTTTTTAGATCACGCTGTATCGTTTTGGCATCGTCGCTAAAGGCTTCGTCCGACGTTCCGGGCTGACGGTATAAGGTGAACACTACTTCGCACCCTTTATCATTTCGAAACACCCGCATGGGATTATAAAATTTTTCTCCCGAGGGTAACGTGACGTCGTGGTCCAAGACACCAAAATTATTTTTTTCGACGAGCTTAATTTTTATTTTCCCTATAGGGGAGTCGGCCATCCATTCCGCATTCATTTTTGCTATGGATCCGCTGAGGCCGGTGGCCCAGGAGGGTAGATTTTCCGGATTTGAGGCAAACGCATACACTTCCTCGGGCGTTCGATCGATCGAGACACTGATCTGTTGCGAGGGGAAAGTCATGGGAATAAATGGATTAAGCTTTTGGCGTTTTGTCGCAGTTGAGCATCCAGTTCATGCCAAATTTGTTGGTCAACATGCCAAATGTGGCTCCCCAAAAGGTGTCGGCCAGCGGCATGGTTACTTTTCCTCCTTCGGAAAGTTTAGCAAAAATTCTTTTGATCTCGTCGTCATTTTATCATTCTAGGACATTTTTGCCACATATTCTGCCAAACGATTGAGGGTTTGATTCCCCCCTTCCATGACGCCTGATTCCACCTTTTTATCGCGTGCTTCTTTGGACGGCAAAAGCATGCGCAAGGTGAGCTGGGTTTTCCCCGCTTGGTACTCAAAGCTGATCGTCACATGAAACTGTTCCGGTTTTTCGTCCGAGCCGTGGGTGTAGGTCAATCGTTCGGGGGCAACCACCTCCTCAAAGAGAATGCGATTGGGATAGTCGGTGCCATCCGGTCCATGCATGATGAAGCGCCAGAGGCCACCGGGGCGTATGTCAATTTCGTGAAAGGTGTTGGTGAAACCATTGGGCCCCCACCAGTGGATTAGATGGGAGGGGTCGGTGAACGCTTTCCAGACGAGCTCTCGTGGTTTATCGATGAGCCGCGTGAGGACAATTTCTCTGTCGGCAGTGTTGCTTTTGGACATAAAAGCGTGGGTATTAGTGGGTAATTAATTTTTGAGTTATGGAATTAACGTAAACTTTCGCTTAATTTGTCGAAGGATTCGTTCCAACCGGCTTGCGTCATTTCTTTCATTTGCCCGGAAGTCATTCCCACATGACGAAGCGTCATTTTGGTCTTTCCATTCTCTTCCTCCAACGTCATTTCTACGGTGAATTCCAACGGAAAATCTCCTTCCATGCCGTAGTGAGAGGCGGGAACCACATTGCCGTCTTTGTCGGCAAAGCTGTCGGTGCATACCAGCCGTTCCATCGGGACAATTTCAAGATAGGTACCCGTGCTCCAGAAGTCTTGGCCTTCAGGGGAGCGCATGCAAAAGAGGTATTTCCCTCCCACGCGCAGGTCTATTTTGCAGAGTGGGGCGGTAAAATTTTTCGGTCCCCACCAGCGCATTGCGTCTTTGGATTTTGTCCACGTGTTCCATACTTTTTTACGCGGGGCGTCGAACACTCGGGTGATGACGAGTTCGTTGGTTTTGACGTCTGACATACAATGGGGGATTAAAGAATAGGGACCGCACCTTTTTATTTGTTCAATGTTTCACTCAAATAGGCCTCGAGCTGATCCCAGGTTCCGGTGAAGCCGATGTGCATGCTTTCATGATTGTCATTGTACGTTTTGACCTCTTCTTCGGTGGCGTTGATGGCTCTTCCTCGAAGGGTAAGGGTGGTTTTTCCACCGTGTTCTTCCAGTGTGAAATGGTTCAGCATTTCCAGCGGCCAATTCGGTGCCATGGGATGCCGTGCTGTGTTTCCCTGCTCATCCGAGAATGAGTTCACGAACACGATTTTTTCCATAGGGACAATTTCTCGATAAACGAATTTTCCCCACATGTCTTGCCCGTCCGGTGACTGCATCCTGTAGTGAAAGAGGCCGCCCGGGCTAAAATTCAACGTGGCAACTTTCATGGTTCCCCACCAGTGTTTGAGTCGGTCGACTTCGGTAAAGGCTTTCCAGACCATTTCAAGGGGTGAGTTGAAGGTTCGCGTGATTACAAACTCTTCTTGGGGGGCGGTGTCTGTCATGGGGATGGGGGTAAAGATGATAAATATTGCTCGAGAGAGTCGAGTCGATCATTCCATAGCTTTTCATAGGTTTTTAGGTACTCGGTGGCCTCTTTGAGCGTGGTGGGGGAGGCGTGAACGAGCTGTTGTTTACCCTGTCGGCGTTTGATGATCAGCTTTGCTTTTTCCAAAATCTGAAGATGTTTGGAGATGGCGGCGAACGTGAGAGGGTAAGGTTCGGCAATGTCACTGATGGAAAGTTCCTTATGTGAGATCCGTTTGAGTATATCGCGACGGGTCGGGTCGGCTAAGGATCCGAAGATTGAGTCGAGCTGGAGGGTATTGAGAGTATATTCAACCATCTAGTTGAATGATAGGCCTGAGTATGAATAGAGTCAATTGGATTTTTGTAGTAAGGATTTCGGCTTTGACGCTAAATTTTTTTTGCGTAAACGGAGGAGGTTCGTGTGGGGTTGATCCATTTATGAAAATTATATAATATAAAATCTTGATTTGATTTTTATGAAACTCACTGGTCCTTTGCCGCTCCCTCATCCTGCTTTATCCGATGCCTTAGGCTGTCGGGTGGATGTGCTTGATTTTAGTGGTTTGCCTACGGGGACGCATAAAATATTCAAGGCGGAGCGCGGACTTCATGCAATAAAGTCCCATCATTACAAAAAAGCCATTGCGCTTTCGTCCGGAAACTATGCGCGTGCTTTGAGTCATGTGGCGCAGGAGATGAGGCAGTTGGTTGTTGTGGCGGTTGGGCGGAAAGTGGCCCACCACAAGCCTGAAGTGGAGAATGAGTTCGTGGAAGTTGTGTTTATTGAAGACCTGCAGGAGGCCTTTGCGTCGCAAGGGGATTTGTCTTCCCCTGTATTATCTCAGGCGTATCAAGCTTTGAAAGGGGAGAATCCTTTTGGTGGGCCTCCGGACATCACCAATTTATCTTCCATTGAGCAGATCGAAGAATTTTTGGGGCCTCGCTCGACATACGATGTCCTTGGAGGGCCGTATGATCAGGTTTTTTGTCCCAATGGCAGCGGGGAGTTGCTGTATGATCTTGCTTTCAATACAACGCTTTCGACTCGTTTTTACGGGGTTTCTCCCTTGGATCATCCGTCGATTACCGGGGATGATTTTAATCTGGATTGTTTTCCGAGTTTTGCCGACAAGTTGGTTACGCCCACGTATCCCCTTCAATGGTCGCACCTTCAGAATGCACTGGATTTTTCACCGAATCAAAAGCAGGTGACCTTTTTGGGAGCCACGGAAGAGGAGTTGCGGTTGGCCTATCAACTGGCGCAGCACGCAGGATTAACCGTGGAGCCGAGCGGTGCCGCCGCGGTTTCGTTTTTGGTGGAGTCGTTTCGCGAGCGTCATCATCTGGCGATTCAAGGCAAGGAACGAGTTTTAGTGGTGAATACGGGAAAAGGGCACTCTGAAAAATGAAATCAATGACTCTCATTCGCATGGATTGGGGTCGTCGTAGTGGATTTTTTAATGCCTAGTTCATGGGGTTCGGCTGAATCACACTGACTCGATTGCCTTCGGTATCCAGGAAGCTGGCATACTTTCCGATGCCGGGAATGTCCATGGGTTGACCAAGCGGCTTGCCTCCTGCTTCTTCCAGTTTTTTGAGTGATGCGTTGATGTCTTCTACCGCGATCACGACCGAAGGACATTGTCCCAACTTATCTTCCGGTTTTTTATAGAATCCTCCATTGATCATGCCCGGTTTTTTTGGAAATTTTGTTTGTTCATCTTTTTCACAGGTGTTCATCACCACATACTCTCCCATTTCGGGGCCTAACATTTCTGCTTTCCAGCCAAAGGCTTTGGCATAGAAATCCGCCATACGTCCTCGGTCTTCGTAGGGCATTTCGAAGTGGACAACAGGATCCATAATATGGAGGCTAAAGAGTAAGAAGAACTTTATTGTAATATGGATTTTGGTCTAAAGCGTTTGTCGATTCGAAGCTTTAGTGATTATTATACGTTTACTATGTCAAACGATTCCTTCATTGAGCTCAATGAACATTTTGTCTGGGCTTTGGAAAAAATTCAGTTAGGGGAAAATATTTTCATTACCGGTCGTGCGGGAACCGGTAAGTCCACCTTGCTCCATTATTTTTGTTCCCAATCAAAAAAACCGATTGTGATTCTGGCGCCCACCGGCGTGGCGGCCGTGAATGTGAAGGGCCAGACCATTCATCATTTTTTTGGGTTCGGACCCGGTATTACATTGGGAAAGGTGAAAAAAAGGATTTCAGCGGAGAAAAAAAAATTATTTGAAAAATTAACCACGATCATCATTGATGAAATTTCAATGGTGCGTGCGGATCTTTTGGACTGCATCGATGCTTTTTTGCGATTTCACGGGTCTCAAAAGAATAAGCCTTTTGGCGGAGTGCAGATGGTTTTTATCGGTGATCTTTATCAGTTGCCACCCGTGGTGACGTCTCAGGATCGATACACGTTTTCGCAGTTGTATGAAAGCCCTTATTTTTTTAGCGCGCGTTCGTTTGAAGCTCTCGAGATGACTTTTATCGAACTTGAAAAAGTCTATCGTCAAAAGGATGTTGGGTTTATTCAAATGCTCAATGCGATTCGAAATAAAACCGCCGAAGCTGGTGATTATCAAAAGATCAATGAGCGGCATGATCCTGATTTTGAGCCGCCGGAAGGGGAGTTGTATATTTCGTTAACCAGCACGAATGCCGATGCGGATAAAATAAATGATAAAGAAATGCAAAAATTGTCTGGTACGGACGTGGTTTTTCGGGGAGACGTGGAAGGGGATTTTCCTCCGGCCTATTTGCCGGCCCCGCTGGTGATGAAAATTCGGAAGGGTGCTCAAATCATGATGCTCAATAATGATTCCGGCGGACGCTGGGTGAATGGCACGGTCGGTAAAATCATCAATATCATTTGTGCCGGATCGTCGGAGCCGGAAATGGTGGAGATTCAACTCTCGGATGGCGTCACTCATTTTGTGACCTACAACACTTGGGATGTGTACCATTTTTATCTAAAAAACGGAGAAATTGATTCGAAAAAAGTTGGTTTTTTCACGCAGTTTCCTTTTCGTATTGCGTTTGCGGTGACCATTCATAAGGCGCAGGGAAAAACGTTTGATAAATTGATCATCGATATCGGTCGCGGCACGTTCGCGCATGGACAGATGTACGTCGCCTTATCTCGTGCGACAAGTTTAGAGGGCATTGTTTTGAGAAAACCGGTGCTTCCTCAACATGTTTGGCTCGACTGGGCGATTGTGAGTTTTTTGACAAAATATCAATATGCTCAGTCGGCCAAGCAGCTTTCAACTGAGGATAAGGTGGGGCTTATTGAGCAAGCGATCACTACGAGTCAAAATCTTGAAATCATCTATTTGAAGGCAAAAGATGTCAAATCGCATCGTACCATTCGACCTCAATCGGTGGGCGAGATGGATTATAAGGGAGTCACTTTTTTGGGACTTTCCGCCTATTGCCTCATGCGGAAACAAGCGCGACATTTCAATGTGGAGAAAATTTTGGAGATGAAAATCGTTTAAGAGTCTCTCGGGTTGTCGGTGGAAGGGCATGCGGAAATCTCCAGGTGTTAATACGACTTATAGAAGCCTACCAATAGCTGCTTTCGCTTCATTAACCGTTAACCTTTCATGCCAGTCCAGATGGGTTAATCCTTCAATTATTCCAATGATTTCTTTCGGTGTATTATCTTTGAAGTCGATCAGGATTTTTTCATTTCTTTTTAAGGCAGCAATAAGATCCTTTTCAAAAGATCTTCCTTCAAAAGTGTATCTTGTATTGTCGAAACTAAGGCAGGTGCCATCACTTTGTGGCATCCAAATTTTATAGCCAAACATCTTAGCTAACGTTATACCAAAGGAATAAGCATCATACGCCAAAGCCATTTTTTTAAACTCTTTTTCTGAGGTGGGATTATCAAAAAGGAATGCTTCAGGAGGAGTTGACCCCATGCTTCCATAAGGCGATGTCTTTGCTTCTATTTTTTCTTTGTAGTTTTTTAAGTTTATGATTAGACCTAAATCAATGATCGTTGCTTTGTATGATTTATTTTTTTTTATTTTACTGACGATAATGTTTTTAGGTTTCAGGTCTCTGTAAATTAAGTTTCTATTGTGTAAATCTTCTAGCCCTTTTGCAATATCATAAGCTAGAAAGACTTCTTCTTGGACACTGGGGGCATCATATTCTAAGAATTCATGTAGATTCTTTCCGGGTACATAATCTAAGCATTCCACTACATTGCCCTCTAACTGGCCAATGCCTCTGTTCATAACGATAGAATCTCCTAGAAAACAATGCGCCAGCGACGTTCTGGTTTTTCGACAGGATCTCATTTCTTCTGAAGAATTATCCAGCCCGTCATTGAGCAGTTTAATGCTTAGAAGTTTATGAGAGATAAGTTCTCTATACATACTAACCACCCCGAACGAACCTTCGCCCACATAAGAATCTTTTTCTAAAACCGGAAAAGCGACTGGCATCCCCTCAATTTCACCTCGTAAGATTTTTATTTTTTTATTTTCGTCTTTGATGCTAGTTTTAAAATGATCAGCGATAGCTTCATCTGGCATTCTAGCGTATCTAGCCGCCTCTTTAAAAATTCTCTCACAATTATCCTTCATGGGTTTATTGAAAATTGAAATCTTTTAATTATATCAAAAATCTCATTTAAATCCCACCAAAAACGCGAAGAGTCCTAAATGTAAACGCGCTTTTCATTTCTTTTGCGTATTTTTGAACGTTCTTTCTCCATGGGGCATGTAGAGTATTTCCCCACCATCTCTATCTCTAACCAAAATGGTGGAGTGCGTTATATCGTAATCATCATAGAGAAACGTGTTAAATCTTTGGTCTTTTTCATTAATTGAGAAGTAGACTATTCCGGTTAATGTCAGCCAACAAATGGTATCGGAACTTGGTTTTTTTTGTTCTTTTTCTGGAATACTGTAAGAACCAGTAATGCTGAAATCCGTTGTTATTCGAATTTGATAGTCTCCAGCGTTTTGAGCAAATACGATCATCTTATGCTGTCCTTCCTGTTCTCTTTTTTCAATGACCATAAAACCACTTTCATCCAGTTTTAAATCGGGTTTTAACGCAAGTAAAAAATCTTTTGCTCTTTGTGCAGCTTGAGCGATGTTCAATTTTTCTTGCGTCGATTCTCCGTTTTTATTACCCTCCGCGGTCTCGTTTTCTCTGGCTATTTCCTGGGGGATCATTATGAAATGATCTTATTGGATAAGGATAGATATGGTAATGTAATTGAGACTGGTATGAGCATTCTTTTGACTCAAAATGCTCTCAAAAAAAATCGTGTGAGTGTAACAAAGTGACATAAAGTTTCCCCTGATAAAAAAATAGGTTTCAAGGAAGCGTAGCCGCTGTTTTAGTCTTGCCCTTAAATTTTTTATTCTGGTATGAAAATTTTTATCCAATCGCCTAATTTCGATTTGAAATTAGAAAGTTGATCAGGTGAAAATGTCTTCATATTTAGAAACTGCCTTTTCCGCTCTTATACAATCTTCTCCACCTTTTCGATAATCCTCTACATTATCCATCAAGCCAGACAGGAACGAATTTGAAATGAGTCTTTCACGAGAAAGTTTATGACCAGATGCTTTTTCATAAGCCTTTATGATGTACTCGGCATGGTCCGGAAAATCGCGAATGTATCTAGAAAATTCTCTGGCAATCTCTCCGTATTCGCTGTCTCCAAAGTCGATGATTCCCGTTATTTCCCCATCTTTGACGATGATGTTTTCGTGGTGAGCATCATTGTGGAGAAACTGAAAAACTCCTAACTCCAAGGTCTTATCGAAGATGGTTTTGGTTTTTTGGGCTAAGGTTTTCCATCCGTTGGGGATGTCTGTAAACGTTAGGATTTTGGAGTACTCTTCTTCTACTTCAGGGTGTAACCCTATGTATGTGTTGATTTGGACCCCCATTTCTCTTGCCATTGCTTCTGTGACTCGCTGTTCCAGTTCGGCGTGAAAAACTCCTAGATTTTGGCAAATCCCTATTCTTTCTTCTTCTGTAAGTTTTTTCCAGGCATCGATTAAAAGATCTCCTTCAATGTAAACGTAGCCAAACATATTTGGCTCTTTTGAAATAAAATAAACCTTTGCCAGTGGGGCAGAGAAGTTGAGATTAGACAATTGTTTGATCACATGCGCTTCTACTGCCAGAGAATTCTGCTCTTTAAGTTCACCATTTGGTCTTTCCTCTTTGATTATAAACTTTTTACCGCTCTGTGTTTCAACATAGTAGGCGTTATTACACGCACCTTTTCCTTTTAATTCGAAAACGATAAGTTCTTCGCCCAGTAACTTTTGAACGCTTTCTTTTATGTTATTCATGTCGTTAGCATACCTTTTTCTTCTTCAGGTCAAAAGTTGGTATTTAGTCTCTGGAGGTGTGCTTTGTTTTACAGTTTCAATACCTTTTTGTGATGGTATTTTTTTCTGGTGAAAATTCGTATTGATCTATGCCTATGTAAAAATAAATACCATTTGGCGACTCAGTATTTACCTTAAATTCAGCGGTAAGTTCCATCTCAGCTAATGGAATAAGTTTATCGTAAAATATGCTTATAGTCTCGCAATCTTCTGCATTGTAAAATTCATAATTCGGGGTTGTGTTGATTCGATAGATAGTCAATTTACCTTCTTTGGAATCGTCAAAAAAATAGTCTTTATTCTCGAAATGTAGCGTTTTTATTCGCGGATTGCCCGGCCCCATCGAGTATTTATAAATGGTTTCGACGGTTTTTTCTTGTTCAAAGTCGTAGATGCTGTAGGCAACTTGGTAGCCACAACTGTCTCCAAAAGTACTTTTATTTAATATCGATTTTGCGTTGACCCACTGAATGGGATTATTCCATGTGGCATATTTAGTCCAATTATAATGATTTGCAGATTCACTATTCTCGTATAATAGCTCACCTGTATCTAAATCATATACTTCGTAAAAACACAGCCCAGCCCCAGGAACGTCACTACAATTGTTACTATTCTTGGAATATAATCTAAATTCTCTTCTTAATTCTTGATCGGCAATAGATGTAACTAAATTAGCTTTTTGTTGTTGAATGTTTCTGCTCACTTCATTGTTTCTGTAGATGAAATTTCCTTTTTCTGTGTCAAAAATAGTGAATTCAAGTAAATAAGGAACTATAGGTTTTGTGATGATTAAATTATCCCTCCATGATATTATTGGATTTATCGAATCTCCGCCATCAGTATAAATATAGCCTATGTTAGTTTCATAAACCTTTGCTTCATTAAATCCATTCTCTTTTAAATCACCATAAATAATCATTGCTTTTCCTTTTCCCGTATATTTAAAAGCATTATTGCTATAATATTCTGCTTCAATCGGCAAAAAGACAGGTAATGCAAATTTAGTATTACTATCATTTGTTTCAAAAAAAGATAACTCAGTATGCGCCTCTAATTCTTTTGGGATTTCCCCTAAATTTATTAAATGCTTTTCGTTAAAATTTTGCGCTATAATATTCCCTTCGTTTTCCTCTAGCCACCATTCTTGAGATTTGTTAAAAACTTTAGCACTGTAATCTATATAAGCTTTATTTTTTAAGTCGTAAGCCCCATAGGAGGTATTAAAAAAAAGTTGATCCTGATAGAGATGAATTTCGGTACGCTCTTTAAGTGAATTAAGTGCAACAAATTTTTTTGTTTCCAAATCATAAATAAAAGCTAAAATAGTGTTAAATAAATTGTTGTTGTAATCATCTGGCTGGTAAAGCCATAAGAAAAGGTATTTAGAATTTATTTCGAAAAGATCAAAAGAAATATTTCCAAGTTCTTTATTATATTGAGGACTCGTTAGTAAGCGCTCATCACATAGACGTTCATCAAAATTTTCATCACGAAATTTTTCACTCTCACATCCTGCTAAATTTATTTCCGAATGAGGATAATAGTCAGAAAGGACTTCGAAATCCATTTCCTGTAAAAAGGATTTGGCATCATTTTCATGAATGATTTGATAAGAATTACTATGCCTATTTCTATTGAGAGAATTTTCTTCATTTAACCTTAAGGAATTTTCTTCGACATCATTGAGTACTTCAATTGCTTCTTGTGTGCTTATATAACTTAAATAATCCCTTTGCTCCAAGAGCCATTCATAGCTGTTCGATAATACTGTTTGATCAGGATCTTGATATTTAATTCGATAGACCAATTCAAGCATTTGATCTCGTCTGATTTTGTATTCTAAACCCAATATGCTTTCGGGAATATTATTAATAGCTTCTAAGGCCATCACATCATCATAATACCAAGCGCTATTTTTCGTGTTTTCTTTCTCGATATTAAAAGCTTTCACCAGAATTTTAGCGGCTTCCACAAATGTAATTGATTTTTCGGGATAAAAATATCCATCTGTATATCCGTTAACAATTCCTAAATTTTTAGCCATGCATATGTATGGCGCAAACCATTGATTTTTTACATCTTCATAACAATGACTTCCTCTTTGTTCAGCTGTTAATGTTTCAACGATTACTTTTATAAATTCTGCGCGATTGACATTTTTATAGGGCCTAAAGGTATTATCCGGATAGCCATTGATAATTTCCAATTCATAAAATTGATCAACTAATTCATAAATTCTACTAGAACTATCTTCATAAATATCAACAAAATTTACGCTTTGAGCGTTTACAAATGTAGCATTAAATAATAGGAGAATTAGAGCAATAAAAATATTTTTATAATTCATGCGGTAAATTTCCTGGGATACATTTTAAAAATACTCACAATTACTTTAGATAAGGGCGGATATTTTAGCAATGAGCATTAGGGTTTCAAAAGAATGGCTCCCGGGGTCGGATTCGAACCGACGACCAAAGCGTTAACAGCGCTCTGCGCTACCACTGCGCTACCCGGGAATATTCTTTGAACGGCGATACTATAAAGAAATTGATTCTATTTTTCAATATTTTCTAACGTGAAACTCGATTTTATTCATTTACGCGGAAAATTCGGCTTCGTGCTCTGCGCTTTTTTAGCTCTGTAGGCTTGCGTTTCTCTTTTTATCTTTTTTGAAATAGACCCATCCCAGCAGTGCCAAATAGCTCGTGTAGCTCACCACTTCGGCCAGCGACGGATTACCGTTGTATCCAAAGAGGCCTTTGAGGATTTCACCGAAGCCTCCTTTTTCATTGATCACACCATTCGTGTTCCATACTTCTTGGGTTCCAATCGCAAGCACTCCCGCTTCTTGGAGTTCGTGGGTTCCATGGGCGATGAGGCCCGCGGCAAAGAGCAAGAGAAGCAACCCCGATACCGTAAAGAACTGCTTGAGTGGGATTTTTTTAGTCGTGGCAAAGAGAGTGTAGCCCAGTGCGATGGCGAGCAAAATGCCCAAAATGCCACTGATCCATTGCCCTTGTTCTCCTGCAAAACGGGACGCGTTTAAAAAAAGTACGGTTTCGATCCCTTCACGTCCTACACTCAAGAGCGTTAACAAGAAAATCCCTATAGGTCGCTCTTTGTCCACATGTGTTTGTACTTTATCTCGCAGTTCTTTGGAAATGGATTTTTGTCGGTGCATCCAGACAATCATCCATGTGATGAGTGCGGCGGCAATCAGCATGGTTACTCCTTCAAATAGCTCTTCATTTCGCCCTTCAAACCCTCCCAATTGTGTTTCAAAGAGAGTGGCAAGGCCAAGTGCAAATAGTATTCCTCCTCCAATTCCCCAATAGACCGATTTTCGGTAAGAAGGGCCTACTTTAATCTGATTGAGATACGCTAAAATGATCCCAATGACGAGCGCCGCTTCGAGGGTTTCACGAAAGGTGATCAGGAAAGTGGCAAAGGAGAACATGTGGGCCGGGGTGAAGGGTAAGGGCGCGTAAGCAAATAAGTATTACAGATTCGGTTTAGGATTTGCTCAAAGCGTTTCCAAGACAAGGATTTCTCTTCCCACTACTTGGTTTGGTCGATGGTACAACAGGGTTCGTTTTAACTTATACTGAATTGGTATGAGTTTATCAACGAGGTTCGGTAGACGGACCGCTTTTTTGTTTGTGTGATATAGAGGAAGCGCAATCAAGACGGGTGTGCCCGGTTTTAGGCAGGGGTGAAGCGATTTAAAAAAGTTTCGATAAATGGGGATAAGTTTGGGATAAAGGTCATGTATTTCTTCCTCGGTCGGGAAGTGATTTTGTGGCGGGCCCAAATAACTTTCGCTCACCACAAGATCCGGGGGACGTGGAAGATCCCGCGGGACCAAGGCCGTGGCATCCTGTAAAAAGACCCGGGTAGAAGCTTCCTCTCGGCCTAATCCTTGCTCCTGTAGATTTTTTAGGTTTATTCCTGTCGCCTCGATGGCACTGCGTTCGATGTCGGAGCCGATCACATTCATGCCTTTGAGCAGTGCTTCGCCTAGGACTGTTCCACTGCCGCAAAAAGGGTCATAGAGCGTTGTGTCGGTGAGATCGATGCCTCTTTGGACAATACCGCTGAGGTTGATCATGATTTGGGCGAGTTTGGGAGGGAGCATCCCTTCTCGTCTAAGGCGAAGCGGCTTGCCGTAGTCTCTGAGTTCGTAGAAGTGGGCGTTTTGGATGGCGACGGTTTGACTGATGGCGAAATGATCATCCATTCGGGTGAGGTTGAAGTCCATACCGTGTTTCATGAGGCCGGATTTTACGATGATGGCGGTGTTCGGGTTTCCTTCTTTGTTGATGAAGCGTGCATTTCGTCCGCTGTTTTTCATGTTTTGTTTAACTTTTTTTAATATTTTGTTTAAAAAAAGGTCATGTTGCGGTGCTATACTTAGGCCGAAGATCAGCTTTCCTTCCTGTTTTTGGTTCTCCAAAAGGGTGGTGAGTTTTTCCACCACTTTGTCTTCCTCGCTTTCCACTGTCGTTACAATTTCACTGATTTTTAACGATCCTCCCAAGCTATCCAATAAACTTTGAGGCTGTTTCAACCCTTCCATTTCCACTAATGCCACTTCTCCATGACGCTCGAGTCGGTTTCCGCTAAAAATGGCTTCCAATTCAGCGAAGCAGAGCTCCGTTTCACGTCCCAGATGAAACAAATAGTCACGATGCATAAAGGTTTGTGTGGATTAGTAGGGGTGCTTTTTATTCTCTGGTCTGTGATGTTAACGCTCTTGGGAGCTTTTGGCTATAGCATGATCGAGTATTGGAACCGTTCAGGGCTGGAATCGGTGGGTGAGCTCAATCCCGGAATAGATTCAATAATAGAGAATTTATCTCCTGGATAAAAAACATCCAACTAACTGTTGCCGTAAACAAGGGTTAGTTTGGTGATTATTTTTTAATTTGGCCCTTGCGTCAATCAAGCTTTTTCCGATTCTATTGCGCCAAAAACTGCCTTTCTAGTACAGTAAGGTCGATTTTACGCTTTAACTTTTTGAATTATGGCAATGTCGCTGAACCGAGCGCAACTCATCGGAAATCTGGTCCGTGATCCGGAAGTGCGTCAAACGTCCGGAGGTCGTAGTGTGGTGAATTTTTCGATTGCCACCAGCTCTCGTTGGACGGATGCAAGTGGACAGGTCCAGGAAAAAACCGAATTTCATAATGTGGTCGTGTGGGGGAAATTGGCCGATATTTGTGCTCAGTACCTTAAAAAGGGGAGCAAGGCCTTCATTGAAGGTCGCATTCAAACCAGAGATTGGCAAGGCGAGGATGGGGTGAAACGATACCGCACCGAAATCATTGCGGATAACATGATCATGCTCGATCGAAAAGGAGAGCCTATCTCGGGTGGCAGTTATGGAATGGATCGAGAGGCTTCCGGATTGGATCAATCCCCTTCACCTGATTTCGCAGGAGCTGCTTCTGAAGGTTCCGGAAACGGTGGAAAAATTGAGATTGAGGATTTGCCTTTCTAATCCTTTTCCAGACAATTATGCCAAATTCCCCCTTTCTTGTTTTTAGGCTTTTTCTTTTATCTATTTTTGTTTTTGGTCTATTTATTTCTCCCTTTAAAACCTTGGCGGAAGTTTTTAGTGATATCAGTGGCCATCTTCATCAAGTGCCGATTGAAGAGTTATACCGTTGGGGATTTATTCAAGGTTATTCCGATGAAACTTTTCGTCCGGATGCTCCGATTAATAGAGCTGAACTTCTTAAAATCCTTGTTGAAGCCAAATCTTGGTCGGATGAAGGTGAAGGAATTAGACAAAATTATATCGCTGAAGGACATTCCACTATTCAATTTTCAGATGTTCTCACGGATCAATGGTACTCTAAATATATTGCTTATGCTTATGCAAATGGCATTGTGAGTGGCTATCCCGATGGGCGTTTTTTACCAGGGAATAATGTTTTGGTTTCAGAAGCCTTGAAAATTGTTTTGGAATCTTATTTTGATACGATTTCCGATGTTTCCGGTGAGTGGTATCAAAAATATTACGACTATGCGGTCGTACATGATTATTTATCTAGTGATGCCTACGATCCCGCCGCGCAAATGACACGGGGGCAAGTTGCTAATCTTATTTATCGCATTGAAGTGGAATTTCCATCTCAAACCGCTGATGCAACAAATGAAGCTACTTTCCAGACTTTCTTAAGCAATGCCATCACCTCCGATCAAAAAATTGAAAAAATTAATTTTGCTATGAATGAGGCGGGTACTTCCCTTGATCCGGAATGGAAGACTCATGCTCAAGACATGATTGATCAAGTCAATAAGGTCTTTTTTCTCAATACGGATAAGCAGTTTGAGGTTGTTCAATTTCTTACTTATCCGGATGTGGATCGTTGCGCTGTGCAAGAAGACGATGATTATTTTTACAGCAACGGATCTTATGGAGGGATAACGATTTTTTATACGCTTTTTGAGTCTGAAGATTATACACAACTTGACCCGGATACCTGCCCGTTAGGAGGTGCTTTTACTGGTGTTCACATCAATGATTTAACGCAACAATCTTTTGGAAAGATTTTGGCTTCTTATGAATGGAATGAGGGTGCTTATGCTTGGTTTGAACATCCCAATACTTTGTTGAGTTTTGTTCATGAGATGGGACATACCTATGGTTTGGGACGTCCTGAATGGTATAAATTCCTTACAGGTTTTAATATTTATTATCGATATCAGGATAAAACCGGAGTTTCTCCTGATTTGGGAGTCTATGATCCTCCCTATCTTCCTCCACTTGCCAGCTTAGATGCAGATAATGATTATGAAACGTTAATTGATGGGTCGAGTTATCGAGTGGATGCCATGTTCGGGCTTACTCAAGATTTAGAGTTTTCTGCGTTGAACGCCTTTGTTATTGATCATAATGCAAATCATCAGTTTAGCGTTGGTACTATTTCAAGTTTTGTCTCGGATGGTGTTTTTATTCAAGTCTTTGATGTCGGAGGTGTCGTTATTAAAAATGCAACTGTTCAAGTTTACGGCGTTTCTCCTAATTGTGCCGCTTGGTGTTATGATACGGATTATGATCAATTTATTATTGAAACCGCTACAACCGATGAAAATGGTTTGGTGCGAATTTTGCCTACATCTACTACAAGTTCCTATTCTTCGGATGGAAGTCCCGAATATGGCGTTAAAATGGTTAAAGTGTATCAAAATGATCTTGAGGGCGGAGCTTATTTTTCAAGCCTTGATCTTTGGAATACAAAAATTTTAAATCAAGAAGATATTTTTATTCTCCCCATTACCCTCAAATAAAAATTTTGATTTAAACACAAAAAAACCCACTCTTATTTGTGTGGGTTTTTTTGTGAGGTCTATCATTCCACATTATTGCATCTGTTTTTATTTTGAAAACGGGAATAATGTGTTTCAAGATGCTCGTGCAAGGGAGTCGACTAGTTCTCGGCTTGCTTTCTCTACCTTTCTTTGGTGTTTTTTTATCTGGCTCACCTCCAGAATTTGTTTTTGTTTTTGTGCAATTTTTTTCGTGAGAAAAGAAGTGCGAAAGGTTTTTTCTGTTTTTTTACTCTCTCATTTAGGAGGGAGAATGAGACAGAAAACTCGATGGAGGTTGTAGTCGCAACCTGAATCGAAAAGTAGAGAGAAAGGGAGGCACGAGTAGTGACTAAAATAGTAAGCTTGCTCGTGAGGCCCTCCTTTCTCCCGGCTTTTCTTTGAGCCGTCGTAGGAGCGGGGACTGAAGTGTCGCAGTGTGCGTTTTGTGAAGGATCAAATCTTATTAGTATAGCAGTTTCCGTCTTGGTTTTCAATCTTTTTTATTTTCTGCTAGACTGGGCGGGCGAGATTTTTGATTTACTTCTTTTTCTGTAAATCATATAATTATAGCATATAGAATTTCATAAGTCAATATATTTCTATGGGAGGTAAATTATTTCTCATTTTAGGCCCTTCGGGATCTGGAAAAGGTACGATTCTGGATGCTTTGCGACAGAAATATTCCGATTTTGTTTTTCCCATTTCCTGTACCACTCGATTGAAACGCCCGCATGAGAAAGAAGGGGAGATCTATTGGTTCATTACACGGGAGGAGTTTGAGCGTAAGATTGAACAAAAAGAATTTTTGGAATACGCGGTGGTTCATCAGGACAATTATTATGGTACTTTAAAGCAGCCTATTGAGGAGGCGCTTCGCGCGGGAAAAATGGTCATTCGGGAAGTGGATGTTCAGGGTCTGCGGTCCATTCGCAACCTTATTTCCAAAGAAAACTTGGTTTCCATCTTTTTGAGTGTTCCGGATTGGGAGACGCTCCAACGGCGTATTTTAAAACGCAGTGACATGGGCGTGCAGGAGTTGCAGCATCGCTATGCCAGTTATTTGAATGAAATGACTTGGGAGAAAGAATGTGATCATGTGGTGGAGAGCGTGGAAGGGCAGCCGGAGCAGGTGATCGCGCAGGTTGAAAAGATCATCGAGGATCATTCGAAATAGTGTTCTGCCACCGGTTACGGCCGCTCAGGCTATTTTTAGCGGGAGGAGGAGGGTCCTTTATGATTTTTGCCAGCGTTGGAGCGTGGGAATGTCTTTGGTGAATCGTTTGGCTAAAAAGCTGGGGATGTGCATCTGGCGCATTTTGTTTTCTACTTTAGTGATCATTTCTTCCCTGCATTCAGCCCTCAAAAGCACCAGTAGGGATTTTGGAAGTGGAAATAAA
>CAYTES010000016.1:0-26203 GCA_964436935.1 uncultured Candidatus Peribacteria bacterium
CCCTTCTAGGGGCTCTCCTCAAACCACGTCTTTTAGGCGTGGTTATTGATTTAAAGGACGAGCTGGTTCTTTTTGAGCCTCAAGATGGCGATACGGTGGGCTGTCCGCTCCGTGTCCAGGGTCGGGCTTTGGGGAGTTGGTTTTTTGAGGCGACTTTTCCGGTTCGTTTGGTGGATGCAGAAGGGCAAACGATTTTTCAAGCCCCGCTCATGACATCGGAAAACTGGATGACCGAAGACTATATAGGTTTTGAAGCGAGTTTTTATTATCAAACCACTGCCACTGAGGGGACCTTGATTTTGGAAAATGCCAATGCGTCGGGGTTGCCTGAGAATGCCAAGCAGGTGAGTCTGGATGTGACCTTGAATCTCTGTGATTCTGAAACAATGAAGCAATACCAAAAACAAAAGGTGGAAGCCTATGTCCGAGCTCATATTTCTACGTTGAGTCCGGTAGAGCCCGTGCTCGGGGGCACATGGTACGTTACCACCGTTGTCTTTTTAGAAGATTCGAAGGTTTCGGTGACCTATGAGGATGGGCACATCGAAGAAAGTTTTGATGCGAGTTATTCGGTGGATGCCATTGGGAATGTGTTTGTCGAAGTGTTGTCTCCTGTTTAGGTTGTTATAAAAAGCTTGAATTTCGTTTCGATTTTTTAAAAAAGAATAGCTATCGCGCTTATAAATTCATTAATGGCTTGATTTCTATGGCCAAGGGATTTAAATTTTCCATCCTTGATGTTTAAATTTTTTTATGGATCGTATTCAAGCGGTTGATTTTGATCCGGATATTCTCCGTATTGAAGAGTTTCCTTATATTCCGCCGGATGTTGTTTACGCTGATTTCACCGGAGCGGGACAGTGCCCTGTTTCGGTCATTCGTGCTTATTCCGAAGATTTAATGACAACTCTTCGCGGAAATCCTCATTCGATCAATTCGGCTTCCTTGGCCTCCACTCATAGAATGGAATCTGTGCGTTCTCGGCTTTTGGATTTTTTTAATGCCGGGGATGAGTACGACCTTGTGTTTACTCAAAATGCCAGCCACGCCTTGGCTTTGTTGGGCCAATTTTATCCATGGGATTCAAAAACTCGTTTGATTTTATCCGAAGACAATCATAATTCTGTGCATGGGTTACGTGAAGACGCTCGTCGTGTCGGGGCTCATTTTGAATATATTGAAGTGAATGAGGAATTTCGTTTGCAGGAAACCTTTGGTGAACGTATTCGGGAAAATCGATTTTTGTATCCGGACGCAAACCTTGTGGTGGCTTATGCCGCCCAATCCAATTTTAGCGGAGTGAAGCAGCCTTTGTCTTTTGTGCGTCAGGCACATGAGGTGAATGCGGATGTTATTTTGGATACGGCTGCCTATGTTCCTACCCATCGATTGGATCTTCAGTCGGTTCAACCGGATGCCGCGGTGGTGTCTTTTTATAAAGTTTTGGGACTTCCTACCGGTGTTGGTGCTCTACTTGTTCGTAAATCTTTTTTATCGCGTTTGTCCAAGGATCGTTTTGCCGGAGGAACTGTGAAAATGGTTACCGCCGATGAGTATGTTTTGCGGTCCGGCCATGAACGGTTTGAAGAAGGCACTCCCAATTTTGGTTCGATTCCCCTCCTTAAATTCGTTTTGGATTTTATTGAAAAAATTGGTGGGATTGATGCGATTGGTCGGCATGTTCAGCATTTGACCACCGAACTTTTGAAAGGATTGAATGATGTTGAGAATGTACAGATTTATGGGCCTCGCACGATGGAGTCCCGGGGCGGTACCATTTCTTTAAATGTTTTACGGTCCGGAGATGAATGTGTTCCTCATCGTGAGATCGTGGAGGCTGCCGGTGAAAGTAATATTTCTTTGCGTGGCGGGTGTTTTTGTAATCCTATTGTTGGTGCAAAAGCATTGGGATTGGGTTCCGAAGAAGGGGGACGATTGATTCAACTGGCTCGAGAAGCAGATGAAATTGAAATGCCGGGAGCGGTCCGTCTTTCCTTGGGGTTAGCGAATACTTCTTCTGATATCGTTCGTATCATTGAGTTTGTTCGAAGGGTTGCTCGCAAGTATTGAATGAGTGATTTGCGGAATGCTTGACACTTCTTTATAAAATCCCTATATTCGTCACCTATTCGACTTAAAAGTCTTGTTCGGTTCTCTGACTCATTGATAAGATGTGCGTGAGGAATCGGCTCACCATTTTTTATCTTTTTTTCTTATGAACACCACCCCATCCTCGGCTCCGCAACAGAATGTTCCTACGTTTGCAACGCTTGGCATTCAAGACAATATTTTAAAAGTACTTTCTTCCAAAGGCTTTGAAGTTCCGACTCCCATTCAATGGAAATCCATACCGATTGCTTGTGCGGGTGAGGATGTGATTGGAATTGCACAAACCGGAACCGGGAAGACTTTGGCATTTGCCATTCCTGTCATCCAGGAGGTTTTGAAAACGGATTGTAAGGCGTTGGTTCTGGTTCCTACCCGTGAATTGGCGCTTCAAGTGGAAGATGTTTTTAAAGTGGTCGGAACTTCCTTGGGAATCCGAACCGGTTTGATCATGGGCGGAGTCGCCGTGTTTAAACAGCGACAAGTGCTTCAACGCAATCCCCATATTTTGATTGCCACACCCGGACGATTGATTGATCTTCTCGATCGTGATTTGATTAAGCTCAAGAAAGTTCAAATTTTGGTTTTGGATGAAGCGGATCGTATGTTTGACATGGGATTTGCTCCTCAGGTGAATCAGATTTTGAAACAAACGCCCTCGCGTGAAGAAAGACAAACGTTGCTTTTTTCAGCCACAATGCCGCCGGAAGTCATTCGACTTGTCACGGGACATATGAAGATGCCGGTTCATGTGGAGGTTGCGCCTCAGGGTGCGCCGGCCAGTAATGTGGAACAGGAAATGATTGTGGTTCATCCTAAAGACAAAGGTCATTTGCTTTCCAAGGTTATTAAGGAAAGTACCGGGCCGGTGTTGGTTTTTTCCAGAACCAAGTATGGAGCTGAAAAATTGATGAAAAGTTTGCGGCAAGAGGGTCATGCGGCCGTGGATTTGCATTCCAATAAGTCTTTGGCGCAACGCCAGCATGCGATGGAAGGGTTTAAATCCGGAAAATATCGTATCATGGTGGCCACGGATATTGCCGCTCGAGGCATTGATGTTTCCAATATTGAGCTGGTGATCAACTATGATTTACCGGAAAGTGCCGAAGATTATGTTCATCGTATCGGTCGGACCGGCCGAGCGGGAAAAACGGGCCGTGCGCTTTCGTTTTGTGCCTCCAATCAAGGTCACATGATTGCTAAAATCGAGCGTTTGATGAGCAAAAAATTGTCCCGAAAGCAGATGCACGATTTCTTTTAGGAGTTTTTGAGACAGCGTTTTTTTGTCTGAATTTGGGGATTTTTTTTCTTTTTAAAAGTACAGTTGGGAATGAATGTCGTATTGACATATTTTTTTTATTGATTATTATATTCCCCCTTTAAAATTTTTATGAAAAAAATTGGTTCCCCTTTATTGAATGTTGCGGCTCTTCCTTTGGTTTGCTCTTTGTTGGGATCTCCGGTTCAGGCTCAAACGTCCCTTGAAGCTTCTTCTCCGGCTGTTTCTCCGGAGTCGTTGCCTCAGATTTTTCCTCTTCCGGTTCAGATTATACAATCCCAGGGGTTTTTGAATCAGCGATTCCTTTCTACGTTGAAAACGGATAAGGATTCTTTAAATCCCGGGAATCTTATCGTTTCCTCTCAATCACTCACTCTCGATACACTGATCCATATTGCTCCGGGTGATGTGCTTCATTTGAAGGCGGATGCCTCGACAACCGCCAGCTTATTTTTGTTTGAAAATCCTCCTTTGGATACTCCGGTCATTGATGTTCAAACCCAAAAGGAAAAACCTTTTGATTACGCCACTTTTGTTCAAGGTCTTGAACCCTGCGCCGTTTCCACTTTGTCTGATGAACTGGTGGTTTCTTGTTCCACCCAGCATGGATTTGTCGGTTTTTCGAATATCCTTTCCTCCGCATTTTTTTTGAAATCTCCACTTGAACCTCCTCGGAAACGCAAAGAAAAAGTTGAAGCGATAAACAAAGGCGAATTTTATGAGATAGGAAAAACTCAACTGACTCGTGTTTCGTCCGAGCAAGTGGAACCCAATCATTACACACTCATTTATGGGGATTCGAACTACAGTCACATTCCATTCTTGAAGGAACGCGGGTTTTCTTTTTACGGATCCGATCTGAGTCGTTTGTTGCCTCATCCGTGGGAAGGTGCCGAAGCCTTGGCTCAGGGCAATGCGGTTTGTGTTCGAGCCCTCGTTTTTCCGGGAATGGCGAACTACGCGGGTTTTAATGGAGGAGTTGGTTTTGATGCTCGCGGTTTTCCAAACGATTTAACGCTTTCGGTTAAGGTTTATGTTCCGGGTGATTTATCCACCGTGGTCATTTGGACTCCTATGGCTGAGAAATCGAAAGCTCGGGAGTATGTTATGCCTCAAGTGGATCCGATGATGTCACGTCGAATTGAGATTGAAATGAAACAATCTAAAAAGGGGTTGCCCTTCCGTGTGAGTCTTTACAATAGAGCGGCTGAGTGGTTGGGAGCCGTGGACTGGTGTCTTACCAAATAAGAGAAGTAAAATAATTATTGATTTTGGGGGTTTTCCCCCTGGCATGGTATAGTGATCTTGCTTGATGGCGTTGACTATGGAACCCGATTACAAACCTCCTTCCAGTTTCTGGCATACGTTGTTGAATACCACTCTTGTTTTAAAAGGCCTCAACGGAATTTTTGAAATTGTTCAGGGGGTGGCGCTTTTTTTTCTCAGTCCGGAGGAGCGAACGCAATGGATTCAATTTTTATTGGGTCAAGAATTGGTAGAAGACCCCAAAGATGTTTTGGGTAATTTTTTGGTGGAGCTTTCGCAAAATTTGTCCCTGAATTCGCAATTTTTTATCGCCTTTTATCTGTTGATCCATGGAGTGATCAATCTTATTATAGTGGGATCGGTATGGAGCCATAAGGAAAAAGCCTACCGCTTGGCGGTCTTTCTCACCGGTGCGTTTATCCTGTATCAAGTGTTCCGCCTTTTCCATCATTTTTCTTTTGTGTTGATGCTGTTTATCCTTTTCGATGTGTTCGTGTTGCGTTTGATGATGATGGATCACAAACGAAGATTTAAAGTTGTTGAGGTTTAGTAGCCTGTTCAAGATTTCCCACTCAGCGCTTTTTTTGCCTGCCGTTGTTGCTTCTCCTCACCTTATCGTTTCGTTGATAAGATTTCGTCGTCGCGCCTAGTCAGTCAAAAAAATATTTCAAAAATCATCTAATTGTTAGATCTTGAACAGACTACTGAGAGTAGCCGATTGTTCGTGCTGCTCTTTCTGTTTTGGTGCGATCTTGTTGACGTTAATTTATTTATATTTTATATTTAGATCTTTTTATTCTTAGTATGTTTTTATGAGGATGGGAATGGGGCTTGGACTTTACCAGATGCTTACTCCGCCACAGCAAGATCAAATTGAGCGTTACGATGCTCTTGTTCAAGAGAGTCGATTGCCTAAAACTTCTCCTTATCATGTCTCTTTATTTGATGGGAAACCCAGACGTAAGCCTTATAATTATAGTTATAAGTATTGGGATCAATACGCTCAACATGAAGGCTTTGGACCTGGCCATGCTGCCCCTGTTGCTGAAGCCGTTGTTTTGGCTCACCAAAACTTAAAGCTTCGTGGTTTAGTGGGATTGGTTTTAGGGAGTAGTATTCGTGATTTAACCGATCCGCCCTCTTACCCAGGAGATTTAAATGTACATCGTGATTTTGATGTTTTGGTCCTCAATTCTCATTCCACGAATAGCCCTGCCCCTACAGAATGGGGAATCGACTGGTTTGTTCGTCCGAGAACTTTGCCCTCTACGGTTTATGCTCCGACTAACGGACGGGTTTGGGTTTGGTACGATGTCGGTCTTTCTGAAGGAGTGAAAGTCTCTTCCCCTCTACAAACTCCTGGTATTGCAACAGGATATAATGAGAATCCTTATTATACGGAAGAAGAAGTGAATCGTTATTGGCTTTTTGATCAAGTCGATTACTCTCCGCACCCGATTCCTTCCTCTTTAAGATCGACGCTTTATAAAAAAAGAAAGGCCTACGCGATTCATGTTCCCGCCGGGCTCTACTTGCCCGACGCGCGCATGACCCAACGGATCGCACAGTATTGCAATCAACGGATTCAACGGGTTCTTCACGAAGATCTTCCTCGTATTCAAAAGGATGTTGCTCGTTTTGACTCCATCGACTGGTATGATCATATGGCTCACCTTTTGTCTCAATTCAGTCGTTCCGAATGGAGATCTCCTCTCTTTAGAGAAAGTCTTAAACGTTCGATGCCCCTTTTGGAAGGGACGATCCATCGAATCAATGGCTTGCTGCATCAACTCTCCGTGGATCAAGCGGAGTTTATTCGGGACAGTCGTACTTTCGAAATGCAGATGTTGAGTGCTTTTCATACTTCTTATGATGCTTATCCTCAGTTCGATATCGTTCTTGAGTTAAGCGATCGACTGAATACGCTAGAGCGACGTGCAATGGAGTTGGATAGAGACTATTCTTACATTGCTCTTGAGTCCGATGACTTACAAAACCGAAGCGTGCCTCTTTTACCGGTCCTTCCTTCTGAATTACTTACTTTTAATGGATTGTCATGATGGATCCCGAACGATTTTCTTTTGGTACAGATTTTCATGGTAATTGGGAAGCCATAGATGCCTTTTTGGCTGTTTCTAGTCAATCACAGGTGGGCCATGTGATTTTTGGTGGAGATATCGCTCCTAAAAAGATGGCCATGGTTTTAGGAGACGGAAATGCGGTTTCTCCTAATTTTGAGCTGGCGGAGAGCCCTTCTTTTGACTCAGGGGCTGAAATGGCCCGTCATGGGTACATGCTTTTTGATGCTGGCCTGGACGATGCTCAAATGCTTACGTCTTGGATTGGAGTTCATCGCGAGTTGATGGAGCTTGCTCAACCGCATACCATGTATAATTACCATCGCTGGACTCAATCTCAGATTGATTTTTTGGGTCAAGTTGTTTTCCCGCGCTTCGTTCGATTTTTTAATACTACGCCTCATGGCACAACCGTTTTTTCACGCTTTTCGGATGCTTATAAAAGATTTTACCCCCATGGAGAGATCAATGTGGAATCTTTTTTCGATACCCTATTCAAATCTATTCAAACGTTTTATTGGATGGCAATTTGTCCCGATCATTGTGATAAAAAGGTAAAGGCTTTACTGTGCGGGGATGAGAATGCTGTTGAAGAGGATAAGCGTTTAAAGCTGGGTGCTCTTTTCAAATTCTCCAATGTGAATTGTTCATCTCTTTTGATTACAGCTTGTAACTATGCTATGCCTTGGAACGAATGGCAGACCATCCAGTCTCAACTTCATTTGCATGCTTTCGAGAAGCAAAATCAATTTCTGCAAGCATTCGTACAGCGGATTTCTGAATTCAGGCAACGTTTTTCCGGCACGGTCTCTTTGATTTTAGGCAATGATGATGCTTTTGAACTTCAGCAGACTTTAGATGAGGCTGATCATCAGGGGATTCTAACCCATGCGACCAATCGGGTGGTTTCGCTTTCTTCCCAAGTTCAAATGATAGGTTATTCCTATGTGCCGCCGATTCTTAGTGTTGATTACGATGCTTGGTTTAAAGAGGAAACTGATATCGGCAATGAACTTTTTTATATCGCTCAAGGTTTGAATTCCGATACACCTTTTACCATTGCCAACATTCATTGTCCTCCTTCCGATACGAGAGTGTCTAAGACTTTATGGCGAGGACAGGTTGGGGATTATGGAAGCTTAGGGGTCCGCACTTTTTTGGAAAAGATACCTCCTACAGTTGCATTGAGTGGTCATATTCATGAACCTTGGAAAATCCCTGAAGGAGGTGTGATGGATTACATTCATCACACCCCTGTTTTTAATCCTGGAGCTAGTGAAACTTCTCCTCGTATTCTTGTGGCCCATTTCAAAGATTTATTGGCCTATCAGCTCATGACCCCTCTAGCCTCTTAGCCTCTTGCGGTAGCCGCTTCTCCGGCCAGCCGTCCCGTGGCCCACGCGGCTTGAAGATTGAAGCCTCCCGTGAAGCCGTCGATGTCTAAAATTTCACCCGCAAAGTATAGTCCAAGGCAAAGTTTGGATTCCATGGTTTGAGGGTTGACCTCTTTTAGCGAGATTCCTCCAGCGGTGACAAATTCTTCTCCTGCGGCGCGTCCCACGGCATGCACTGGAAATTTTTTGATGTTTTCCGTCCATCGGTGGAGCTCATTTTTTGAGATCTCGGCATTGTTTTTATTGCCTTGAATTCTGAGCGTTTCGCACGTTTTTTCGATGAGAGATTTTGGCAACCAGCGACTAAGGGTGTTGTGGAATGTTTTTAAAGGGTGAGTGAGGAGTGCGTGCGTGAGTTCATTTTTGATTGTTTCACTGGAGAGGGTTGGGAGCAGATCCATCTCAATGAGAAGAGGGGACTCTGCGGTATAGTTTTCGGAGGCGATCCACGCAGACAATCCAAAGACTCCGGGACCGGTGATGCCTTTATGCGTGAAAAGGATCGGGCCGGTGAACGTGTATTTTTTTTTGCCTTTTGCGGTGAGTTTCACATGAGGAACCGCCACTCCAGACAACTGTTTGGGCCAGTCTTCTTGTAAAATGAGCGCGTTGAGACTGGGGGAAAGCGGTGTGATGGAGTGTCCCAACTTTTCGGCGAAGCGGTAGCCTTCTCCCGTCGAACCTGTGTGGCGGTAGGCTTCTCCGCCGGTGGTGAGAATGATTTTCTTCACTTGGAGTGGATTTGCGTTGGAGAGATGGACCTCGAACCCATTTTCAGTTTTTTGAAGGGTGGTGACTTCTTGGTTGGTTAGTACTTTTACCTGTGAGGCGATAAAAATTTTTTCGAACGCTCCCACCACATCTTTCCCGCGGTTGGATTGAGGAAAAACTCTCAGATCTTTTTCCGTTTTAAGCGGGACTCCCTGCGTTTCGAACCACGCTTGTACTTTGTCGGGAGGAAAATTTCGCATGGCGGTGTTGAGAAACTTATTGCCCCTTGGATAGCAATTTAAAATTTCCGTGATATCCGACCGTCCGGTGGTGACATTGCAACGTCCTCCGCCTGAGATCATCACTTTGCGCCCCAGGATAGGATTTTTTTCGATCAACACGATTTCGTTCCCGGGCATTCTTTGATCGAGAAGCGCTACGGTGGCCATCATTCCCGCTGCTCCTCCGCCGATGATCGCAATACTGGACATTTTTTGAATTGCTATTGTGTTTCAAATTTTTTTTGTCATACTTTGTCCACTTTATATTCTAAAACCCTTCTGTATGAAAAAGATAGCTCTTTTGTTGACACTGACTGCAGTTTCTATGTTTGTCGCCCTTCCCGTGGCTTCGGCTGGAACGTGGGCATGGTTTAGTGATCGTGTGGAAAATCGTGTTTGTAACTCCGCCTATTGGAACGGTCATGCAGAAGCTTTGCCTGAATTCTGTAAATAGTTTTGAGTTCAATTCGTTCTAAAAAAGGTGAGCTATCAAAGCCCACCTTTTTTAGTTTTAACCCATCCCTGTTTATATTTTTTTTCTTTTCTTCATCTCCTTCATCATCTGTCGGAATAACTTTTCTCCTTGGGTGAGCGCGTTCACGGCTGGGATTTTGAGCGTCTTTTCGATGAAATTTACGCCCACGCTGTTGTCGGTGACCGGCCCGGACATCATGTTGATAGGCGCGCCCATGGCTTCACACAGCTCAACCAGTTTCATGGCTCCCAGTGGGTCGTAGGCGCAACCGATATGAAACGCCATGTTGTTTTGAAGGTCGGCATTTTTGAGGATTTCTTCCACGCCATATTCTCCCAAAAGTCCATCCCCAAACTCAATGACAATCGCATCCGGTTTGGATTGCGATAAATAGTCGATGGCTCCCTTGGTGATGGAAACGATTTCTCCTTTGTGTTTCGCCGTGGATGTGTAGCCGCCATCCACAAACGAGATGGACTTGTGTGCCCCGTAATCTTTCATTTTTTCAACGTCTTTGAGTGCCGCGACGCCCGTCAGCTTGGCCGCAAAAAGATGCAAACCTTTCCTTCGTCCTTTCTGGAGAATTTCACAGGCTACCGAGGTTTTTCCCACATCCATACAGGTCCCACTGATTAGAATGAGCGGTACGGTAGATTCCATGCGTTTTTTGCCTTTGAAAAGAGAAAACTGTTTGATGTTGAGCGGTTTTTTCCCTTTGGCAATGGCTCCGATTACTTTTACTTTGAGTGCATAGCCCACTTCTTTTACATTTTGACTTGTGCAAATGCCCGCCACGCCTCCCATATTGAGCAAATGAATGGTGTCTCCCACTTTGAGTCGTTCCGGAAGATCTCCCACAAAGCCTTTGAGCGCCCGTCGATTTCCTAACGCCACGGCTAAAATGTCGCCTTTTTGGATGGTGGAAAGTCGTCCGGAAACCAGTTCCAATTGGTTGTAGATGGTTTTGTTTTTCAGTGCTTCCACCACCAGGAGCGCTCCTTCTTCCACCACTAGCTTTTCAATGACCGTTACTTTTTCAGGAAGATTTGCGTTTTTGGTGACCGATGCAATTTTGTCCAATAGAATTTTCATATAATGAAGTGAAGTCTTATTTTAAATTTTGCTTTTTGTTATTATAATGGTTTTATGAGAAAGAAAGAAGAGTTGGCGCTGGTCACGGTATTGGCTCTTTTGGAAGAGGAGGTCATGCATAGCCCTGTGGTGATTTTATTCCATGCGCCGACCAACCGTATTTTGCCCATTTGGATCGGAGAGCCGGAGGCCAGGGCTATCGCTTTGGCCTTTCAGCATGTGAATTTGTCTCGTCCTTTGACTCATACGCTTTTGCGGAATGTCATTCATCGATTGGGCGCGACTTTAAGCCATGTGAGTATTGATCGTTTTGAAAACAATACCTATTTTGCTAAATTGTCGCTTAAAAAATTCGAAAAGAGGCCTGCGCTTTTAATTGATTCGCGTCCGAGTGATGCGATTGTCTTGGCCTTGGAAGTTCAGGTTCCGATTTATGTGGCGTCTTCCATCGTGGAAACGTTCGGACAAGAGAATCCTTTTCCCACGGAACTTTTTTCTGCAGAAAAGCTCTCGCAGCCTCAACGAACGCTCACGCCTCAGGAATTGGACAATCTTTCCGCCTTATTGGAAAAGGCTCGTAAACGTGAAGAGCAAGAAGGGGAGAAGGGAAACTTGTAGTGCAGGTTCGCTTAAAACAATATACCTCCCTTTATTATTTGTTGTACGCTTTTAAGAATTCCCAGAAGGTTCGTACCATGCGGCCACTGGCCCCTTTGGGGTAATACGATTTGGGATTGTTGATCCATCCGGTTCCCCCCATGTCGATGTGCACCCATGGGGTGTCTTTGACAAAGTGATTTAAGAATAGGGCGCCCATGATGGTCGATGCCGATGCTTCTTCCGAAAAATTGCGCACGTCCGCGACCGTGGATTCCAATGCTTTTTTATATTCCGGCTCCAGTGGGAGTTCCCATATTTTTTCTTGAGTGGCGGTCGCGGCTTGCTTTATTCGTTGTGCCAAGGGTTCATTGTTGCTGAGTAGGGCTGAAATGTCGTGTCCCAAAGCTACGATTGCTCCGCCGGTGAGAGTGGCAACATCCACGATCACTTCGGGTTTGTATTGTTTGAGGGCATAGCTGATGGCGTCGCATAAGATTAAACGGCCTTCGGCATCCGTATTGGTTACTTCCACGGTGGTTCCATCATAGGCGGTGAGGATGTCTCCGGGTTTGGTGGCGCGTTCTCCGATCAAATTTTCTGCGCAGGGCGCAAGCCCCACCACATGAAGGGGAAGATCCAGTTTGCTGAGAATATCAAAAATTCCCAGAATGATGGCCGCTCCGGTCATGTCATATTTCATTTGCACCAGATCCCGCGTTTTTAGATTGATGCCACCCGAGTCAAAACAAATTCCTTTTCCAATCAGGACGATGGGTTTTTTATTGGTGGGCTTGTTTTTGTATTCGAGTACAATCATTTGAGTCTCTTCATACGCCCCCTTGCCGACTCCCACCAGACATCCCATTCCCATTTTGGTCAGTTTTTTTTCTCCGATCACCGTGCACGAAATACGACGGGACTGCTTGGCGATTTTTTGCGCGGCTTTGGCCATCAGGCTTGGGCTCATGGCATTGCTGGGGGCATTCACTTTGTGACGAACCTGCTTCACGGCTTCGGTGATCACAAAGATTTCATTCCATTTTTCGCCCATGGCTTTATGCTTGGTGCGATCTTCCATCACCACTTGAATGCTTTCGATGGGGGATAATTTGCGGTCTTCTTTTGAAATAAAGGCTTCATATTGATCATGGGCCAAACGCAGGCCCTCAAGGAAAGCGGCAATGGATTCCACTTCTTCTTTTGGGGGAAGGAGACACAATTGGCGGATGTTTTTTTTTATTTCTTTGGCCACCAGTGCACCGGCTTGTCGCCATTGTTCCAGATTTTCTTCTTTTTCTTTTCCCAGTCCTATCAATAGAATTCGGGGTGCGATTTTATCTTTTTGGTACATTAGGATTTTCTCATTGGGCTTGCCCTCAAAATCCGAGGGTGAATTTTCTTTCACAAAGTCGGAACCGTTTTTTCCGGCATACAACGGAATCAATAAAAGGTCACATTTGGTTATTTTTTCGGAGAGGGTGAATTTCATGGGAGGGGATTAAAGGCACTTCTAAGATAAATTATCCCCTGTGATTTTCCAAGTCCTTTCTTCCTGAAGTTTTCCGGGGATACTGAACCCCGCCGCTTTTTTGTGTCCTCCTCCTCCAAAGAGCGAAGCCATTTTCGAGAGATCAATGTTGTCATTTTGGGTTCGTAGCGATCCTTTGATATTTCCTTTTCGATCTTCGCTCAAGAGAATCGCAAAACGACTTTCCGAAACGGAATTCAGGAAATCGATCACTCCACTCACATCTTCAGGGTCGGCATCGCATTCTTTGAAATCATCTTCGGTTACGGCGGAAACCACCGCTTTTTTCCCATTGAAGCGCGCACGACTTAAAATGCGTCCCCAGAGTTTGAGTCGATTCACGGGGGTTGTATGAAAGAGCGCCTTGACAATGGTTTTATGGTCCGCTCCTTTTTGGAGCAGTTCGGCGTTGGTTTCTAGGACTTCAGGCGTGGTATTGGAGTGCATTAAGCTTCCGGTGTCGTAATAAATGCCGAGCATCAGACAACTGGCGATTTCCGGAGTGATGTCGAATTTTCCATATTTAAGGAGGTGATAGACCGTGAATGAGGCCGCGGCGGCGGTATCGTGCACTAAGTTATGGGTCCCGAAATAATCGTTGGAAGGGTGATGATCGATATTGATGAAAGGAATTTTCCCGCTGAAGATGTCCGGTTTCGTTTCGTGAAACTTGACCAGCTTGTGGCTTCCGCAATCCACGGAAATCACAAGATCGGTGGTGTTGAGATCAAAATCATTCACATATTCCAGGCTTCCGGGTAAAATAAATCCATAATCCGGTAAAAAATCGACGCAGGCGGAGGTGGCCGATTTGCCCCATTGCTTTAAGGCATGTTTCAGTGCCAGATTAGCTCCAATGGCATCTCCGTCTGGACTTCGATGAGAGATGATGACAATGTTTTTGGTACGTCTCATCAGTTCCAGAACTTCATCCAGAAGTACAATTGGAAAGGGTAATCTTTTGGTATCGTATAGCGTGTCCATAGTCTTTCATATTAACTCTTTTATTGAGAAAATCACGCCACTTGAATTGACTCTGATACCGTTTGGTTTGCTTGTTATAGTATAGGAGGTCCCGCAAAACTCCCCTCCGTTGGAAAATCGCCATTTTCTCGAGCTGTTTTGCCGAACTTTCTCGTCGTATCTTTTTCTTCCCCTTGAAGGGGGCCCGGACTCGTCGGCTCGTCTTCATATCTCAAAAAAATGACTCATTTTCCAATTGAAATGGAGTTTTGCGGGACCTCCTATTTTTATTTTTCGGAAGGGAAATTTTGATTCAGCGGCAATGGGTTTAGTCATCAAGGAGTTGCACTATTTTTATATTATAATATAGTTTCTGTAATATTTTTTTTACTCAATATGAACAACAATAAATTTCTGATTGTAGCGCTACCGATTATTGGTTTTTTATTTTCACTTATAACGATAACAAACATTGAAGCTGCGACTGCAGCCTATGATTGTAATCAGAATGTGTGTATTTATGTCGACCAAATGGTACCCACCAGTTTTACGGAAGGTATTTTTATGCAGGCCGATATTGTTAAAGATACTTTTTCCGATGGCAGTCAAGCTTATCCGTTTATAACGGTACAATCCGCTTTGGATTATATTAAAAGTTACCCGGATGCTAAAAATCATTCGTTTGTCTTGCTCACTACCGGTACTTGCGCTCCTTCTCAAAATTTAATTAATGATTGGTGGAAATGCTCATTCGCGGTGGATTCTTCATTTCCCAAAACCGTCCTTACCGCCGTTCCCGGGGAGACCACCCTCCCGCAAATGGAATTAAAATCGTATCTTTCGGTGGTTACACTCAATAACGCCAGTGATTTCACGATGGATGGATTGAAGTTCACTTGGACGGATACTGAAGCAACCGCGCTTTATTCCAATTTTAATGTTACCGGAACGACTAAAAACGTTAAGATCATTAATAATACCTTTGAAGTCAATGTTCCGGAATATGGCGCTGTTTTAACGTTTAGTAAAAATATTGAAGATCTCAGTTTTGATGAATCCACGATTGAAAACAATACATTTTCAGGCCGTTTTGCGAGTGCGATTTATGTGGTCAATAACGGAATGACCGGAGCAATTAAAAATAATAAATTCATTAATCCAAACAGTTTGTTATTGGATTTGGATGTAACGTCCCATGGAGTCTCCGTCCTTCAAAATTCAACGGTTAATGGAAATATTGAGGGGAATTCTTTTGAAATGACCGGGAAAGGTATTTATGGCAATAATGCCAAAATAAAAGGATCTATTTTGAATAATACGATTACGGTTATTGCGAGTGGCATACAATTTGTCATTCCGTCCGATTACATAAATAATCCGACGCTCAATCTAATCGAGGGGGATATCGCCAATAATCAAATCAATGTCGCGACCAGTAAGTCCGCTCAAAGCATCAACACGATTGGAAGTGGGATCAGTGTGGAATACACGGATTTGAAAAGCTTCAGTGTTAAAAATAATACCATTTACAATCAAGCGCTTCGTCCTTACGGCATTGCATTCAATTATGCCAATCTTGCCAATATCATTAATAATAAAATTGAAACCCCAATACTGAGTGAATATCCCAATACGGGTTTATTGGTGAGTCAACCTTTTACGGATGCCGCAAAAACCATCACCATTGCCAATAACGATATTTTAAATTTTCATTATGGTTGTTCTTTGAGTGCCATCAATCCAACGGTTGAATTTTATAACAATGTCATTACGACCAATAATCTGGCACTTGCCCTCAATCGATTGAATAAAATATCCCTTAAAAATAATTCCATTTATCAGGAAAAAACGGATATTATCTCTCGGCGTTCATTGATTTTGATTTCCAATTCACCCAATACATTCATTTATAATTCCATTCTTTACGCCGATATTGCGGCCATTGAAATCTATGATAATTCAAGCGAATTAGCTACCAAGCTTATTTCCGATAATAACCTTTTTTATAATAAAAATAAGAATATTCAATTCATCCTACAAAATGTCACTAAAACATTAGCCGAATGGCAAAGCTTGGGGTATGACAAAGCCTCGTTTGTAGTTAATCCTTTGTACGTGAATACATTGAAGCAACCTTTGGATTTACACTTGAGGTCTCTTTCGCCTGCGATTGATAAGGGGAATAATAGTTATGCTCCTCCTACTACCACGGATAAAGATGGTAAGCCACGAATTGCGACCGGTAAAACAAGGAAAAATATTGATATTGGAGCGTACGAATATCAGTCTTGAGCTCCAAAATTCTTCGCGTGAATTGTTTCACATTAGCTGACCGTTTAAAAGAAACTCTCGATCTTTAGAGGGTTTCTTTGTTTTTTCAGATTTTACTCGCATACGATTTCCGTGTTTCCAATATACTGATACGCCGAATATGTGGCCATGCATCCTTCCGCCACTCCCACGATCGCTTGTTTCCAATCGGTGTCCGTACAATCTCCGGCCGAAAAGAATCCGGGAACATTGGTTTCCGACGCTTTGTTGATGAGGATCTCTCCCTTATCGTTTGTTTTTACGCCTAAGCTTTTGCCTAAATCGGTGAGTGCGATGCGGCCAATTTCAATGAACACTCCTTGGCATTCGATTTCTTGTCCGGTATCCAGGATGATTTTTTCGACAAAGTCGGTTCCCAAAATTTCCACGATGTTGCTTTTGTAAATCACCTCAATATTGGGGGTTGCCTCCATGCGTTTTCGATTGATGGGTTCCGGCCGAAGTTCTTCGCCTCGATAGACAATCATGACTTTTTTTCCATATTTGGCCAATAAAAGTGACTCTTTCACCGCCGAATCTCCCCCCCCCACCATGATCAGTTCTTTTCCTCGGAACAAGGGGCCATCACATGTGGCGCAATACGAGACTCCTTTATTGGTGAATTCCGCTTCACCCTTGGCTCCCAGTTTTCGATGCATTGTTCCGGTGGCCAGTAGTACGGTTTTGGCGCGAAGCATTTTTCCGCTTTCGGTGGTGATTTCGAAGCAATGGTTTTGCTCTTTGCGTTGAATGGTCGTGACCTTTTCTTGGATCATCGGGACGGCCACACTGTCCACATGCTTTTGAAAATTTTGGGCCAACTCCAAACCGCTGAGGCTCGGAAAGCCAGGATAATTTTCAACCAGATGGGTGAGGGTGATGGTTCCTCCGGGGCGATCTCCGATCACCAGTGTTTTCATGTCAAAACGTCCGGCGTAGATGGCTGCGCCCATTCCACTCACTCCGCTTCCAATGATGATTAGATCGTACAGTTCGGACATGGAGTGGGGGAGTTAAGAATAGAGTGCGACGTTTGGGTGGTGTAGTTTATCGAAGAATGATCACTTGAAGCCATTTGATATGTAACTTTTGACCTTTGACTTTTGATAGGATTTTAAATCCACTAAAACTTCTCCTGTTCGGTCTCAATTGTTAAATGTTAATTGTTAAATGTCAATTGTCTTCTAAAAATCCAATCCTTTTTCAGCCGGACGTCCTTTTTCAAAGGGGTGTTTGACGGCTTTCATTTCCGTTACCAAGTCGGCCAGTTCAAGGAAAGAGCCGGGAGCGTTCCGGCCGGTGATCACGAGATGTAGCTTTTCTTTTCCTTTTTTCAAGAGCTCCAGAGCCTTTGCTTCGTCGAGGAGTTTAAGATCTATCGCCACATTGAGTTCATCTAAAATAATGACTTTATAGTCGCCCTTTTCCAATTGTTTTTCCAGCCAGTGAAGACCTTCGTTGGCAGCTTTTTGATGTTCTTCCTCCGTCCATTGATCATCAAGGATTTTGTAGAACCCTTTTCCCATTTGAATCAGGTCAATTTCCGGAATTTTTGCGATAGAATCGAGTTCACCCGTGTGCCACGTTCCTTTCATGAACTGAAGGATGCCCACTTTCATTCCATAGCCTGCGGCGCGTAACGCCAATCCCAACGCGGCCGTTGTTTTTCCCTTTCCATCCCCGGTATAGCAGTACAGCATGGAAGGGGATTAAGCGGCGAGGGTTTCCTGGTTTTCTTCGACGAGGGAGGTTTGGTTGGCGGCATCAAAATTTTTAAGGATGGCTTCCTCTTGTTGCGGGGTGAGCCCCAAGCTTTTATCGGATTTTATCTTTATTAAAAAGAGATGACGACGTTGAGATTCGATCCGTTCCGTTTTTTTGTCCAGTGCTTGTTTCGCGGTGTTCAATTCCAGTTCATTTCCCGAGGTGGTCGCGAACTTCACATTGGCCGCTCCTTCTCCCACGCCTCCTTTGTGTTTTTTTCGATCAAAATATTCGAATATCTTACTTTGTGTTCCCTTTGTTTGTTGGTCTTTGTCGACCTCAATGGTCAGGACTTCTTCCACCTCTTCTTCTCTATTGACTGTGTATTTATCGCCTAGCTCTTCACGAATGGTCGTCGCTGTTTCTTTGTCTTCTTCTTCAAAGGACTCGATGGATTTTCTGGCTCGGGCTTCCACCGTGGTTCCGGTGGCACCCGTGTGTTCCACATATTGTTTCGCTTTGAGCAGCATCAATCGCTCTCGAGCCACTTGTTCCGCTTGCCCGGAAAGGGTTTCCGTTTGGTCCACTTTTTCGAGGATTTCTTTGGTGCGATCGGCATCTTCTTTGTTTGCGCTCTTGCCGGGGAATTTAGTCCTCTGTTGTCTTAATCGTGCGGAAAGGGTTTGGATCTCTTTATTTTCCGGATCCAATTTGAGCGCTTGAACGTAATATTCCAGCGCTTCCTGGTTTTCTCCTTGATTTTCAAGTTTTTCGGCCTTGGCTAAATAGAAAGGAATGTTGCTTCTATATTCTTTGGCCACTTCTTTGTATTTTTCGAACTGCTCTTCTCGTTCACTGAATGAGGTGTCCATATTCACCCGTTTGCGCAGATGGGTTGGTAATTTTTGAATCCCCTGATACACTTTTTTTCGTTCATTGATCATCAGATCCAATTCATGCTCTACCACTTTGGCGACCGCTAAGCTGTCCACGCTTTCTTCATACCAGTCTTGGTATATTTTGACATCGGAATTGAAATATTTTTGGTTGGCTGACCATTTTTTAAAGTAATTGGTTTTGGAGCGTTGAAAGGCTTCCGCTTCCGTTGCCATTTTTTCCATCATTTCGATGGTGTGGGAATCTTCAATGTCTTCTTCATACGATTCCATCACATGCTCGTCCAATTTTTTCATTCGATCGTGTACTTTCTTGTAGCGATCCGCCATGCGGCGTCCTTTTGATGTGAGAATTTCTTTCTTTTTGTCAAAATCGCCTTCCTCAAATTCTTTTCCAAGGAGTTCCTGTATTTTTGCCGGAAGCTTTTCAAATTGATCCCATAATCGTTCTTCGGCTTTGATGTGTTTGGGCAGGAATTTCAAGAGTTGAATTTTCCATAGTAATTCGTTTCCAATATCTTCTTTTTCTTGGTTGAATGCGGTGCGACATGCTTCAATTGATGCTCTAGAAAAGACGTCCCCCGCCTTTCTCAGGGCATTGTTGTACTCTCTTTCGATTTTTTTTTGAGTTGATTTTAGGTAGTTTTTACGTTCTTGCAGTCCCCATTTTTTAAAATTTTCCGTTTGATATTCTCGGGGAAGACTATGATGAATTTCCCATGTTCGTATTCGAGGTTTAATGCCATCAACGCCTTTTTTGTCGCTGTACACGTTGTCGAGTGCATTGATTTGTTCCCGTTTGGAAAGGGTCAAAAACCATTTACAAAAAGATTTTAACGTGTGTTCTCCAATTTGAGATTTATGCGATTCTAATATCTTTTTATATTTCCGGAAGTTCTCATTGGTCTCTTCTCCCTCTTTTAGGACCGATAATTTTTCTTCAAAATCTTTTGTGCTTTTCAACTCTTCACGCACCAGTTCCTGAACCGGTTTTTCAAATTGGCTCAACTGCTCTTTTAATTGGGCCTTTCTTTCTGCAATTTCTCGCTCAAATTCTTTTTCTGCAATTTCTTTTTCTTCCAGGCTGTTTTGAAGAAAAAGTTCTTCTAGTGTTTGGGGTTCTTCTCTTTTCAAGAAGCCTTCTCTTTGGGCGCTTTTGACGTGTTGTTCAAACTCTTTACGGAGTTGTTGCGATCGTTTCCATTGCTCTTCAAATTCTTCTTTAACCGATTTTAGTTCTTCCACGTCATTGTGGCTTTGTTTGATGCGTTGTTGCCAGAATTGTGTTTCATCGGCTGAAAATACGCCCCGGTCATGTCCCATCCGATCGAGCAGATCTTTTCGGATTTGCCCTGCCTCTAAAGAGAGTACATTTTTTTCTTGTTTTTCGGCTAAATTCTCGCTCAATTCGCTCACGCGTTTGCCTTCGAGGTTTTCGTAATTATCATTTTGTTTGAGCGCTTCCGCATTGCGCATGGTTGAAAGCCGTTAAATGTTGCAAATAGGGGATTCTTTTGTAACGTAATTCCCCCCACTTTACAATCTGTTTTTCAGGTCTTGGAAGAGAGGTTAAATCCTTTAAGATTAGCAGCGACATTTTTTGATAGTTTTGTCGTTATTTTTTTACATTTTTTATAGGTTTTGTTATACTCAGATTCCTCTAATCTTAACCTTCTTTTCTATGATGACCGGAGGTAAAGGAGGATGTGGCTGCTAGTAAGCCCTTTCCTCATAAAGGAAAAGGCCAAGTGTCTGTCTTAGGCGGACTTCAAAGCTTGGTCTTTTTTCTTAATCCAGATCATTCCGGCTCCGCAACTTCCCATGGCAAGTATGAGGAGCATTTTTGCCATCAGGGGAGACTTTAACGCGCTACTTTGCATGTCGGAATTTTCGAGTTCAATGCTTTTGAGCTCATATTTCCCGGGTTCGATTTCCACGGCATAGCCCTTAATGGTTTTCCCTTTTTGAAAGGCTGATTTTTTCAGCTCCCCGTTGAGTGCGATGCTTGCAGTGGAAATTTCTAATATTTTATCCTTCTGTTTCACTTCGATTTTATTTTCAAAGGCATCCACTTCGACGATTTCTCCTTCGATTCGGTAGTAGGCAGGGTTGTGGAATCCTTGTGTGATATCGGTGGTCCATTCCCAATTGATTTCAGTTGCTTTGGTGGTGGGAATCAGCCATGCCAGAATGCGGTTTTTAGAAAGGTAGGCGGTTTCTTGTAGGCTGATGCGCGCATAGGATTGACCTTCGGGTGAATCTTCGTACATCACGCTGTCTTGTAATGTTCCCTCGTAATTGAAGAGGCGCACTTCATCGACATCATTATTTAAGGCGATATCGGAGTCGGCTCTGGAAATCACTAGAAAATCTTGCGCTTCCACCATTGTTCCTGTAGGAAAAACATAAGGAGTACTTCCTTCCTCGGCATCGTCCAATGACCAATTGCCAAGATCGATATTGACCGTTCCGCTATTGTAAATTTCAATCCATTCCGTGTCGGTATCCGTTCCCTCCGGATTGGGCATGATTTCTGACAGGAGAATTGTATTTGACAGATCTCCGTTGCTGTAATCTTCTTGGGTTTCTCCTTCCGCGTTTAGCAGAACATTGTAGGCTCCGGGGGTGGGGTCGGTGGTCCAGGCCCATTCGCTGCTGGCGAAGGCCTGGAAGGGGAGAATGAAAAGTAATGTTATTAATAGGGGTGAGCGCAGGCGGTATTTCATGTTTTGGTGGCTAATGTTGTAAAAGTGTCTCGAATGTAGCATGTGGACCATGACCTTTTTCTAAACAAAACATTAAAAAATCATGAACTGATGCACAGGTTCAATATTATAAAAATGATTGCTTCCTGCCCTATTTTGACTGTTGACTTTATTCTTTTAACTCCTGTATTTTGAACGCACTTTATGGTCTTTGCATTGTCTAGGTTTTAAGGGATTGGATTCCATTTTTTATTTGATTCTGTTCATTATTCTTTTTTAAAAACGATTCTTTTCAAAAAATCCACACCGAAAATCGGACACTGCAGGGGTGATACGCTTTTAAACCCACTGCTGTCATGTCTTTTAATCTCATTTTGGTTCTCATTTTAGGTCTTGGTGTTGGTTCTGCCGCCGGTTATTTTTTGCGCTTGAAGAAGCTTCGTGAGGAAGAGCAGCGTGTTCAAGAGAAAATGCAGCGTGAGTTGCAGGAATCTCAAGCTAAATCGAAAGAGCTCGTTTTGGAGGCTAAAACCGAATCTTTAAAACTTCAGGAAGAAGCAAAGCGTGAACAGATGGATAAGCGGCTGCAATTGGAGAAATTGGAAAAGCGAATCGTAGAGAAAGAAGAGGTTTTGGATAAAAAACTCAATGAAGCGGAAAAGTCGCGAAGTGAATTGGAAAATAAGGTGACTTCCGTTCGCCAGTTGAAAGAAGAGGTTCAAAAATTGTATGAAGAACAAAAAGGTCAACTTGAAAAGGTGGCGAATCTTTCTCGCGAAGAGGCCCGTGATATCTTATTGAAGAAAGTGGAGGAAGAGGCTCAACACGATTTGATTGAGCAGATTAAGAAGGCGGAGAAAGAACTGAGGGAAGAGGCGAAAACTAAAGCCAAGGCCATTATTGTGGATGCGATTCAGCGTTATGCCGCGGAAACAACCCTTGAATCGACTTCCACGATTGTGAATATTCCGAGTGACGAGATGAAGGGTCGCATCATCGGACGTGAAGGCCGAAACATCAATACGTTTGAGGAAATGACCGGTATCGATGTGATTGTGGATGATACGCCGGGATCCATTGTGATTTCAGGTTTTGATTTGGTGCGTCGTTATATTGCCAAGATTGCATTGGAGCGGTTGTTGGAAGATGGTCGTATTCATCCGGCTCGTATCGAGGAAGTAGTGAATAAGGCCAAGGAGGAGGTGGGTCAACTCATTAAAGAGCTTGGAGAAAAAGCGGCTTACGAGGCGGGAGTGATTGGTTTGCCTACCGATTTGGTGAAGGTGTTGGGTCGATTGAAATTCAGGACCACGCAGGGGCAGAACGTGTTGAAACATTCCATGGAAGTTTCATTCATTGCCGCTGCATTGGCTATTGAGTTGGGCGCGGATGTTGATGTTTGTCGAAAGGCCGGTCTTTTGCATGATGTGGGGAAAGCGGTGGATCATGATGTTCAAGCGCCTCATGCCATTATCGGTCGAGATATTTTGACTAAATTTGCTTTACCTCGAGAGGTGATTCATTGCGTGGAGGCTCACCAGAATGATGTTGATCCCGAAACGATTGAAGCGAAGTTGGTGCAAGTGGCTGATTTGATTTCTCAATCTCGCCCTGGCGCAGATAAAGGCAATTTGGAGAATTTCGTGAAGAGGCTTCGTGAAATTGAGAATGTGGCCAATTCGTTTTCGGGAGTTAAGAAATCCTATGCGATTCAGGCGGGGCGAGAAGTGCGAGTATTTGTCGATCCTGATCAAGTGGATGATTTGCAGGCCGCTAAGATGTCCCACCGTATTGCGGCTCAATTGGAAGACCAAATGCAGTATCCCGGAGAGATTAAGGTTGAGGTTTTGAGGGAGACTAGAGCGGAGGATGTCGCGAAATAGGGAATTGTTATGAAAATGGCGATCCCTTTACGGGGCCCCCTTCGTCAGCTTCGTTATTTTTTCCCTCGTCGTACGTTTTGTACGCCTCGGAAGAAAAACAACTTGCTTCCTTGCACTCCATCCATTTTGATAACAATTTGGTTTTTTTCTTATCCAAAACGAGTCATCAATTCTCGACTGAATCCAATCTTGTTTATTTATGGATTATGCCGAGTGGATTGAGTAAGACATTTTTTGTGTTTGTACGTTTCGACCTAAAATGATTTGATTCCTTGCACTTCATCAATTCTCGTTTTAATCCACTTTTTTTACGTTTCGATAGAAAAATATTTTCCTTCCTTGCAATCTATTAATTTAAAGAACAATCTGGCTTTTTTTAAAAAACTTTGATTTTTGTGGTATAATAGTTTGATTTTTAAAGATATATTTATGGCTGAATCTTCTTGTGAAGTCTCTCGTCAGCAGTTAGAAAAAAGTTGTCCTTTCCCCGACAAGGAAAAGCTTGCACCCCATATGGAGAAAATTTTGGAGTATTTGAGAACGGCTAAGAGTGCGAAAGGGGAGTCCATGTTAGCGGTGTATGATCGGCTTTCTCGCTCTAAAGATTCTGTGGATCAAAAGGCATTTGAAGTTTTTTTGAAAAAGCTGGCTGGTAAAGGAGGGGTAGATCAGTTGCAAATGGAAGAATGGACGATTTTAAGGGAGTATGCGCGTCAATGTCTCAAGGCTCGTGAACCCATTCACAAAGCGTTGAAAGAATGCCAGGGCAAAATTTTGCAGAATTAGTTTTTGGAATTGTATTAGATTTTAGCGAATATTTTTTAGTTGTTTCTTTTTTATCTAAACCCCTTGACCGGCTTAGCACTCTTAATTATATTGTGCTAGCACTCTGTATTTTTGCGTGCTAATAAAACTTCTTCATTTATTTTCTAACTTTTTGTTTTATGTCTTCACCACTTCATTTGAAGCCTTTGAATGACGGGCTTATTGTCAAACGTCTCACCAAAGAAGAAAATGTGACTAAATCAGGTATTTATCTTCCTGAGTCCGCGAAAGAAAAACCTCAAGAAGGTGAGGTGCTTGCCGTGGGCCCCGGTAAATTTGATACGACTGGAAAACGCATGGAAATGACGGTTAAAGTCGGTGATAAGGTGCTTTTCACCAAATACGGCCCTACCGAGATCAAGCATGAAGGGGAAGAATTGCTCTTTTTGAGCGAAAGCGATGTGTTGGCGATTGTTGGTTAATTCTTTTTATTCTTTAATTTTAAATTTTACCATGGCTAAACAAATTCAATTTGGAGATGCGGCTCGTCAGCGCATGATGAACGGGGTTAAGAAATTGGCGGATGCGGTTCGTATTACGATGGGGCCTAAGGGCCGTAATGTGGTTTTAGATAAGAAATATGGTGCTCCCCTCATTACCAATGATGGAGTCACGATTGCCAAAGAAATTGAGCTCGATGATAAGTACGAGAACATGGGAGTGCAGCTTGTGAAAGAGGTTGCGACCAAAACTAACGATGTGGCAGGGGATGGAACCACCACCGCTACGGTTTTGGCCTATGCTTTGATTTCCGAAGGGCTTCGCAACTTGGCGGCCGGTGCTAATCCGATTGCGCTCAAGCGGGGGATTGATAAGGCCGTGAAAAAAGTGGTTGAAGAATTGGATAACGTGAAGAAAGATATTTCCACTCAGGAAGAAATCGCGCAAGTGGCCACGATTTCGGCTCAAGATCCCGAAGTGGGACGTTTGATTTCCGAAGTCATGGAAGCGGTTGGCAAAGATGGCGTCATCACCGTGGAAGAGTCTCAAACCTTTGGTTTGGACAAAGAAGTGGTGGAAGGAATGCAGTTTGATAACGGGTATATTTCTCCTTACATGGTGACGGATAGTTCTCGTATGGAGGCGGTTTATGAGAATGCCAAGATTTTGATTACGGATAAAAAATTGTCTTCCGTTCAGTCGATTTTGCCGTTGTTGGAAAAAATGGCTCAATCCGGACGCAAGGAATTGGTGATTCTCGCTGAAGATGTGGATGGGGAAGCTTTGGCCACGATGGTGTTGAATAAACTGCGAGGCACTTTCAGTATGTTGGCCATTAAGGCCCCTGCGTTTGGAGATCGTCGAAAAGAAATTTTAAAGGACATCGCGGCCTTGACCGGTGCCACGGTGATTTCCGAGGAGATCGGACTTACGCTTGAGAATGCGGAGCCTGAGCATTTGGGAGAAGCTCGTAAGGTTGTGGCTTCCAAGGATCATACCATTATTGTTGAGGGTAAGGGGTCTGAAAAAGAAATTGATGCTCGTATTGCTGAGATCAAAGTCACTTTGGATCATACCAAGTCTGATTTTGATAAAGAGAAGTTGATGGAGCGTTTGGCTAAACTTTCCGGTGGTGTCGGTATCATTAAAGTCGGTGCTGCTACCGAAGTGGAGCTCAAAGAAAAGAAGCACCGTATTGAGGATGCGCTTTCCGCGACTCGTGCGGCTGTCGAAGAAGGAATTGTGGCCGGAGGAGGGACCGCTTTATTGCAGGCGTCTAAGGTTTTGGCCCATGCGGGTAAAGGATCCGGGGATGATGAAATCACGGGGATGCACATTGTGTATCGTGCGCTTCAAGCTCCTGTTTTTCAGATTGCCGAAAACGCAGGCAAAGAAGGACCTGTTGTGGTGGATATGGTTCGTAATGCCAAAGAAGGGCATGGATATGATGCGGAAAAAGGTGAAATGGTGGATATGATCCAAATGGGTATTGTGGATCCCAAAAAAGTCACTCGATCCGCGTTGCAGAATGCCGCTTCCTTGGCCGGTATCTTTTTGACCACTGAAGCCGCCATTACCGATCTTCCTGAAGAGAAGAAAGAAATGATGGGGGGAGGTGGAGGCATGGGAATGCCCGGAATGGATATGATGTAAACACGCGAAAGGG
>CAYTES010000017.1:0-25980 GCA_964436935.1 uncultured Candidatus Peribacteria bacterium
GAATCCAGACCCCTTATGAGGTTTGCCATTACAAACTCTTTTAGGTGAACAGCTCTTAGTCCTTTATTTTAGTTTCCATGTCTTTTCACTTTCAATCTGAATCAGGGACATTCGAGGCAGGTTCGGACAAAGTCGTTCCCACGTACTTAAAAGCGGCTTTGGCTATTCTGCGTAATAATGAGCAGTTGAACGAACAGCGGACCTATGTGATGGAAACCTTTCGGGCTATGACCATCTGTCAGCCCGATGGGGAAAAAAAGTGCGAAGCATTTGAAGGCTATCTATCCCGAATTTGCAGCGGCGAGTTGCAATACATTCCTATGGCCGTAAGTTTTTTTATGGAGTCAATTCCCGAAAATTATATTCTTTATGAATCGGTTTTTAATCGTTTCTTGGAGAAAATCGGTTTTTATGAGGATGCGGCCGATGTTTTGTTTGGCCAGCGTGGAGTTATTGTGGAGCGGGTAAAGCAGGCCTTGGAAGGGCTTTTGGAAGAAGGAGTGACGTTTGATTTCCCTAATCGGAGTACTGAGGTGGTTAAAACGTGTTTGGACAAGTTCGTTTTGGGCGCAGTTCCCCATCCTTCCGATCCCTTGGGGAGAACATTGAGTTTAAGCCGGTTGCGTTTTTACTCAAAACCCACCCCCATCCATGATCATCCGTTGACGTTGGTCGAAATGGTAACGTGCGGACAATTGAGAGAAGTGGAATTGGAAAAAGTTGGAGATGAGGAAGGCTGTGTTTTTAGGCCCAGGGCCATTCAACTCCATGAGGCGGGAACTTTTGCCGAGTACGACGGAAGGAGTCAGGGGGAGCTTCCCTATTATCATTCCGTATGGTCCACGCCGGAAGTCCCTTATACCGAAACATTGAATGTCTATCTTGGTAAAACAACATCGCACAATATTAGGACTTTCGGCGGAAGGGAGTTCAATGTGCAGCGAATTCATCCGGAGTACCGCGAGGAAGTCGTTTCGGCCTTGGCGCGCGATGGTTTTGTATGAACATAAAAAAATATTACGAAACCATATTGACGAGACCTATTTTTTGTATTAATATTTCACCCTTTTCGGAGGTTTTATTCAATTCCTAATTGTATTTCATGGCGAATGGTGATGTTCCTCGGGATAGTGTCGAAAATGGGGCGAGATTCATTTCCATCCAAGCAAAAGATGAACTGTTTCTTGAATTTTCAAATGAAGCAAAACGAAGAGGCCTTGCGGTGAAAGCCACAAATGGTCACGAGAGTGGGCGAGTCAAAAAACGGGAGGGTGCCACGAGAAGGCTGGATGAGTTTTTGGTCAGCATAAGAGGGTTTTTAGGCGAAGGGGCTGTGGTGAGTCGGGAGCAACGCGAAAAAGTATGCCGTCAGGTTAAGGGGGAACTTTCAACCTTAGCCTCTTCCTTGCAGGGAATTGCCGCCCGAGAGGCTTATCTCCCGGTGAACAGTTATGTCACGGAGTTTGGTCGAAAATTAGACGCGCTGTTTCAGTTGGTTTCCGTGAAGGAGGTCAGCCAAAAGCTTTTGACTCTTTTTAATCAGACCTTGAGGGATCATTTTGAAGATTATTGTATGTCGCTTAAGGGAGACAAATCCACGTACAATTTTGACGAGAAAATTTCGGAAGAAGATATTGTTTGGTTGGATGTCATTGCGAGCACGTATATAAGATCCTTTGAGGATGTGTTGAATAATTATTTTGAACAGTGCAGCAATAGCAATTGTGAACCGACTATTGAAGCGTTCGCAGGATTTTTTGAGCAAAGAATGAGTTCGGCTCTTAATGATAGTCTTGCGGCACTTGCGGAGGATGTGGCGGAAGATATAAATAAGATAAACGACATGAAAGAATCGGCCGAATTGGCTTTCATTATTGAGTTCACCTCCAGATTGAAGCAGCACGCCTATTTTAATGAGATTCCTACAGTTGAGGGGGGGGGATCCGTTCCCAATAGGCAAGAAATGGTTGCCTATTTTAGGCCGGAGGGGATGGAATTCGCCATCACGGATGATGAGAAGTTGTACGTCATGGAGAAAGAAGGATTGCCTTCTATGGATGTTGCCAAAGAATTGAATCAAGAATTTCATGCCGGTGTTAAGGTTAGAAAATCATCCGATGTTGCAAAAATAAGAGAAGAAATTCTTCAAGAACAGAGTGGTCAGAAGCTAAGGGGGATTCCCAATGAAAGTCAGTTAAGTAAAGGTACAGATGGCTCTATTCCAACGGACGAAGCGGGAAAAGAAAATACAGCCCCAAATGGAGTGGTGATTTTGCCAGTGGCACCTCTTATGGTTGAAGGAGTTGCAGTGACTAAATCACTCAAATTGATTGAAGCGGTATCTTCCCATGCAGGTGAGCGTGAGGAAGCATCACTTGAAACGGTTGGCCCTCATGGAGGGGTGATGAGCGGAGTGGAAGAGGTAATTTCATCCCTCGAGAAGTCCCCTGCATTGGTTCAAGAAAAGGTGGTAGGCTTGCAGGAGAAGGAAATTGGGATTTCCGAGTTGATTCATCAAGAGCGATTTAGTGAACTATTGGTTATTTATCAGAGGGAAAAAGAAGGAAAGAAAGACTTAAAGAGGAGAATTTATGCAGCGATATCCGCTTTGTTGGAAGCCATTTCAACCCAGCCCGATCGTTTCACTCGTGTTCAAGCTGAAAAATTAATGCAGTTTGCCGAGTTATTCATCAACCGTGAGGCCACGGAATCGGAGGCTGGGCTAACCAGCGCCATAGCCGAGTTTTTTCAGGATTTGAGAGATCCGATGATCACACGCGTTCCGGAATTGGGAGGTGTGACAAACTTTTTCGATCGCTTGGATTCGACAATATCCGCATTGAATGTCCGGATAAGTTCCGGTGGTGTGGAGCTAAACGCATTTAAAGAAGAAAATGCACGCTTTGAAGCAAAAAAAGCAGAATTAAAGTCATTGGAAGCTCGGCTGGAAACTTTAAATGAGAAATTGGAGGGGCAAACAAAGGAAATAGAAGCCTCCACACAGCGTAAAGAATTTTATAAATTGGGAGGATTGGCCGCTGCCGCTGCTCAGACGCAAGAGGCATTGCAGGATGTACAAGCTCAGATAGAATCAAAAATAGTGGAATTAAAACAATACGATGGCCAGGCTCCCGAAAAAAAAGAAGAAGAATTATTACGAAAGATGATGGGGGTTGCAGAGCAAATAGCCCAAGTTCAAGCGGTAAAGCAGGAAACAATTGAAAGGGTGAATGCCGCACTCCAATGGGGGAAGCAGCAATTGATTGAAATGGAAGTTTAAATTTTATGTCTATTCAAGATGAGCCCTAAAATGGAACTGGATAATGCTTTTGATGAGATTATAGAAGAGGAGGTGTTGCGGCATTCAGTGGAAGCTCCGTCGATGTCCGCATGGCTGAACAGCCTGACTCGTGAGATGAAGGGCGCTTTGACGGATTGGTCTTTTCTGACGATAAGCGATGTTTTCACTCTGGGTTTGGATGTGCGATCGGTTCCTTTGCCCGAGGGGTTGCCGGAGGGACCGCTTGAGGCCATCCGATGCCGTATCAGTCGGAGAATGATTTCCTTGGGAATTGAGCATGTCATCCAGCGGGAACGAGCTGCGGTCGGATTAGGCGAAATAACCGATGTCGTGAGAATAAATAAGCTCAAGTTATTGACCACACTCGTGCAGGAGCTTGTGGACTATTTTACTACACAGCCTTGTCCGGAACGATTGACCCCTCATTGGATTCGCGTCCATATGGGCATCCCTTTTTATAGTCAAATGATGAGCATTATCGAGAATAATGGCTTTTATGATTGGGGAGTGGTTCGCAATTTATTGCCTGTGCAATTGAGAGAAATTTTTTTTTATAAATTGAAAGAGGAAGCCGTGACCACGGAAGAGCTGGAAGAGTATAGAGGGATTGCCGAAAAGCTGGGGCCGGAAGCTTTGAGTGAGTTTTTGGTTGCAAGCGGGAAAATCAATAAAAACGATTTTCAACGAACCACCGATTTGATTGCTCAATATTTGGGGGAGGTGGAGTCCGACCATTTTACTCCTCAAAAGTTATCTCTTTTGCCCGATGCCGTGTTTGAAGCCCCAGGTTTAAGGAACTTGATATTCATTAAATTGAGGAATTGGTGTTATGGTCAACTTATAGTGGCTCATGGAGAAAATGCCGCTATTTCAGATTACAAAAATTCCCTTGAAAACCTATTGAATCAGGGCATGGACCCTACTCGTCTGAAACAACAGGAATTGGTTGAAGATTTAAAAACTTATTGGAAAGAAATTTTTGAGGTTGAAGCTCCCGAAAGGCTCAATGACCATGTGGTGAATAAGGAGGGCGTTTCTTCGCGATTTCCTTCGCTGCGTCAACGAGTGGCCATGGTTGAAATGAAAAATCCGGGTTCAAAGAAATTCATCGCGTTCACCATGGGAAGTGGTAAAACGGGGACGGCTTTTCTGGCAAAAGAGCATGTGGGAGCCAAGAAAATGCTTTACCTGTGTCCCCCACGAGATCTGCTTTTGAGGGAACTCCACGGGAGAATAAAGAAGTATTATAAAAGTGGAAATGAGCCCTCCTCGGCGGTCATTGCTTCAGGAGTAGATAAAGAGAATTGGGCGGATATTTTGAACAATAACGAAGTTGTTTTTGTTCCGTACAGCATGTTGTCTTCCCAGGGAAAGGATGGGCGGACATTGGCCGAAACCATCAAGGAGACCCCCTTTGATTTTGTGGTGGCGGATGAAGCGCATTGGGCCAAAAATCCCGATGGGGTCTACACAGACAATTTATTTGATATTGTGAATGGGATACCGGATTTATATGAGAAAGGAAGGGTGATGTTGTTGTCCGGAACCCCCGCGCCCAACGAACCGGAAGATATTTTGAGTCATTTAAAAATTTTTGATCGAACGTTATACGGCGATTTAAAGGTGATGAGGGGAACCTCGTTGAAATGTGACCCGCTCGTTTTAAGGAATACCTTATTGAATTTTTTGTTGGTACTGGATGAATACGAAGATCTGGATGCTTTCTGTCGCACTCATTCGTTTGATTTGGGTCCCAAAGATCGAGCGGCTTATGCCGGGGTCTTTGATCAAACCGATTCTATCCCTCAACGGATGCATGCCTTGGAGCTTTGTCTGAATTCTCCCGGCTTGTTCGCCGAAGAAGTGGAAGATACGCTCTTACGCGAAGCGGTGGGAATCATCGCCGAGTGGCTTGAAAAAAACGATGTTGTCCTGGTGATTGAGAACATTCATGCCGAAGGAGTAACAAGAGGGGACGATAAGCCTTTCATTCAACGCTTCAAGGCGCTTTTAAGAGAGCAATTCCACCAAGAAGCAGTAACGGTGGAAGTGATTGACGGAGATACGCCCAAGAAAGAAAGGGAACGCATCATTCAAAGGAGTAAAAACAAGCTGGGGAAAAAGATTTTGTTCGCCATGTCCACGACCATACGGGAAGGCATTGACCTGTCTCATATTCATAAAGGATTGATGCTGGAACCTTCCTACACCATTCCGGATCGCAACCAAATGATCCGACGTTGCTTGCGGGAAGGAAATACCGATTTTGAATTGGTGGTTTTACTGCCGAACGATACGATTTCGCAGGGAATCGGACGGCATGCCGATTACAAATATCGCTTGGTCCATCGCTTGATGCACGGGGGTACCATTCGGGAAGCGGATTCCTACATTTTGGACAGTCTCTTGGGCAAAAACGGTAATTATCTCTTGAATCAAGCCCTCACCGATCAAGAGAAATTGGGACGGTGTCATACCCGTTTGCACGGAGTCGGGACGGACGTGTTCCAAAACTTTTTGGAACGGTATGGGGAAATTTATGCTCAATCTTGCTTGAAAGAACTGCAATCCGAATTGGAAGCAAGCAAGCCGGGTATTGAGATTGAAATCCTAAGACATTTGGAACGCGAGGGGCGTTTAACGGCACGCGATTACGCCGATATCGGAAGTGGCCCCTGTCGTTTGGCCAATCAGTTGGCCGGAGTAAACGCGATGAGTGACATCAGCATTAAAAGCATCGATCTTTCGGGGAGCCTTTTGGCGGGTGGGGAGGCACTGCTGGACAACCGTTTCCCCCTGCGACTACTGGAAAATGAATGCATCTCCTGCAATAGCACCGACATGAGTTTGGCGGTCGCCAGTTATTCCTGTGATGTGGTGGTGGCTTCTAATCTGATGCAATTTCTCAGGCATACCAGTTACCGCTCCGAACGTGAAAAGTTATTGAGTGAATGCGGACGAATTCTGAATCGGAAAGGGGTGCTCATTTTAACCTTGGACATGAACGCCGCCTCCCTTCCGGAATTTTTGCATTTTGTGGATTCTTTGTCCGTATTTGGATTTAAGGCGGATCCACTGTTGACCGGCATTTCCAGGCATGGAGAATCGGTCGGCGCAACCTACGTCATTACGGCTTTTCGGGAAACGTCTCGAGCCCTCCGGTTGGCGCAGGTTGGTTTGAGTCTTTCACGTACCGACGGGCGACGGGTGATCAGTGGTTTGGATTGGGATCAGGCGAATAAGCTGAACGGATCGTGGGAAATAATGAACCTAGATCAACTTCGGTAGAAGCATTAGGTGAACAAGGTCCTAAGGCGGGATCGAGGGGAGAAGCTTGTTTTTGGGCGTGATTTTTGCTATAATGAAAAGATTAAATTTTGTCAGAATAAGCCCATGGCCAAAGGGAAATCCGAAGAAAGTTTAAAAATTATCAAGAAAATCATCGCTTTATTGGCGATTTTAGCGTTGGCCACGACCATGTTTTTAAGTTTTTTCGCGGTCCCCCAGAGTAAAGCCTTGGAGGTGAATCTCGATACCGGACTGGAAGAATCGTTGTGTGATGGACTGGAGGGGACGGATCTGCTGGAATGTGAGTCTGAAGGAACCACCAGTTTTACCGATTTCCAGGGAGAGTTTGCTCCTCCCGAGGAGGAAGGCTATGCGTCTGGAATCACGAAAGTGACGTCGGCACGGGAATACATCGTGAATGTCACCAACTTCGTATTGTCCTTTTTAGGATTGGCAGGGGTGGTGGTGATCATTTACGGAGGATTTTTGTATGTGACCGCGGGTGGAGAAGAAGAACAGGCCAATAAGGGCAAAAAAAGCGTCACCTACGCCGTGATTGGTATCATTATAGTGCTCGGTTCGTACGCCATTGTGAATACGTTGGTGGGCGCGGCCGGGGACGGAGGAGATCCTTCTTCCGGGCTTTACACCAAAAATGGCGTCAGTAGCGAAAGCTTGAATGAATTTCAATCTCAAGAAATCGCTCAAAATATCCAAAAACTCACGGAAGCTTTTGTCACCGAATACACCAACTACATCAATGTAGCCTCTATCTTGGAAGCCATGGCCGCCGTGGATTCATTTGATGAAGAAGGCTTGAAAGAAATGCAAGAAGGGTTTGAACTGATCCTTCAGCAAGTGGATAGCTTGAGCAATACCGCGGATACGGCCAATAAAGCCATTCAATCGATTAAGGGCTATTTGAGCTATCAGATGAACCAAAAAGCCGCTCAATTGGCCGAGGTTGACGAATGGGGACAAGCCAACGTTTTGCTGGCCGAAACGAGTACCGAAAGCGTTGCCGATTCCGATCCTTATGACAGCGGATCGGAGTTGATTGGCTACATGAGCGATATTTCCGATCAAAGTCTGGAAGAATACCAACAGGCCGTGAAAGACATCCAAACCGAAATGGAGCAACTTCAGGGAAGTTTTGAATCGTTGACCACCATCAACGGGCTCTTCACTCAAATCATCAACTACTTGTCCGAATACGAGACGACTTCAAATTATGGCTCACAGAATTACACGTTTGAGTCCGCCTCGGGAACACTCAAGGTCTACGATACCCCTCCCGGAGGAAGTCAACGGGTCGGAGAGATCGTGGATCTGTTCAACCGGCTTTATAATGTGGTGAAAGAATTGGAGTTCACCACGGCGATTTTGACCGCGAATACCAATCAGGGAAACGCTCCGGTCACGATAACGTTCAACGGACTTGATTCGTACGATCCCACCAACCAGACCATTCCCGCCGCCAATTATCAGTGGGATCTGCTAGGAGACGGTTTCAATGACGCGCCGGACGATAAAGAGGGCCCCAATGTCTCCTACACCTATGAATCGCCCGGAACCTACCGGGTCGCCTTGCGGGTGACCAGCAGCGATCCCGAAAACATCGCTTCCGGAATCAGTTACTTGAGTATTAAAGTGAATCCGGCCTCCTCCATTATTTCATTGACCGGCGACCCCGGCTCGGACGGAGCGGATGTCACGGATTTGAGCGCGTTAACCGGTTGGACGGTGACGGGAGAGCAGGCCAAATCGGGGATTACTTTTGATGCCGGGGGCACCGTGGACGGAGACGGTAATTCCGATACCATTGTGAGTTTTTCGTATGATTTTGGGGATGGTGAAACTCAAACCGGAGAAAGTCCCACCTCGATTCATTATTACAGTAAGGAAGGAACCTACTCTTTTAATTTGGAGGTGACGGATCAAAATGGAATCAAAGATCGAAAAAATGTAACGATTGAAGTGGCTTCCCCCGCCGCCTATCTTGAAGCGTCAAAAACAACCGCGGAAATTGATGAAAAAATTGCATTCGATGCGTCAGGTTCGCTCACGGATAACGGAAACATCACCAATTATAAATGGTCGATCACCAAAGACAGTAAAATCGTTTACACTCAAGAAGGGAACGATGTGGATCTCATCGAATATCAGATGAAAGAACCGGGAGAATATTTGGTTCAAATTGAGGTTACCGACAGCGCGGAAAAAACAGATGATGAATCGTTGACCGTCACGATAAATTCCAGTGCGCCGGTGCCAACCTTTACCTATTCTATCCCCGATTCCTCGGAGCCTAACCGAGTGTATTTTGATGCGTCCGAAAGTTACGATCCGGATGAAAAGGATGTGTTGAGTTATAAGTGGGAGATCGAAGGAGAAACCGGCACGGACTATGATTTTGTGGAATCGACCACCATCGAATCGCAGCAACCCATTGTGGATTTTTATTCCGTTGGAGAGCATAAAGTCATTCTGACCGTGAGCGATCAGTATGAACCTCCCATTCAACAAAGCGCCAGCGTGGAACAAAAAGTGACCGTGGAATCCATTTTGGGAATCAAAGTGGAAACCGTGGGCGATAGTGTCTCGTTTTTGGAGGAGAGTGGATTGGCCGGAGTCACATTGGAAGTGACCAGCGGCAATAGCGAAGCCTATGAAATTGATTGGAAAGATGACTCTGATGTCGAAACCTTGAATGGAGGCGCTCAGACCATCAAACATCAATACGAGGAAGCCGGAACCTACTTGGTGGAAGTGACCGCCTTTGGGGAGGGCAACGAATCCAATGAAGTGATTCATAACGTTTACGTCGGAAACGGAACCGAACCGATTGCCATCATTCATGTGACCATTGATGGGACGAGTGAAGCCTATGATGGAGCCGAGATCGAAGGGAATCGCGAAACCAGTTTTAAGTTTGACGCTTCCGAATCGATCGATTTGAATGGTAAAAGTCTTCCCTCTGAAAATATCACCTGGAATACCGGGGACGGAACCATTAAAAGTGGAAAAACACTCACGCATGTTTATGATGAAATGGGCACTTTTGAGGTTACTCTCACGGTGAAATCCGCCGAAGATCCCACTGTGTCCTCCACCGCCGCTGTCACGGTTACGATCGAAGGGCTCAGTCCCGAAATTTACGGATTGACCGCGACGCCCGAAAGTGACGAGCTCGTCACGCCGTTGAATGTTAAAATTGAGGTCAACGCCCAAGACCGCGACGGAGAAATCAGCAGTTATAAGTTTTGGTATTACGATGTCAACAATTCCGGAGAAAAATTAGACACCCAGATTTCACCTTCGGCCAGCGCCTACATGACCATCAATACGAACGGAACGACCGGAGAGGTGAATACCTACGGATTTGGAGTGGAAGTGATTGACGATGAAAACAACGGCACCAGTTCGGAAATTGAATTCAGCGAAGCGCAAATCCCTACCTTGGAAGTGGAAAATGGTCCCAATAAATCTCCTAAAGCCGACTTCAATGTTGATCGCACCAACGTACTTGTCGGGGAAGAAGTTAACTTTAGCAGCACCTCGAGTGATGAAGATGGCGAAATCAAAGAATACATTTGGGATTTTGAAGGAGACGGGTTTTATAACAATCAATCCGTGACGCAGAGCAGCACCACGCATGTGTTCGAAAAATCGTCGGAAGAAGGCATTGAGGTGCGATTGAAAGTGGTGGATGAAGGTGGGGCCTCCGATGTGTCCGATCCGGTTCGCATCTATGTGGACAGTTTAACCAAAGATCCGGAAGCGGCCTTCAATACGACGGTATCCAATCTCGATGTGACCTTTACGAACAATTCCAAGGCGGACTCCGCCAACGGGGCGTCGTTGATTTCATATGAGTGGGATTTTGATGAAAAGGAAGACACGGATGGAAATGGAAATTTCAATGATGATACTGATTCCATCGAAGAAAGTCCGAAGCACACTTATAAAACCTTTGATACCTATCGGGTGACCTTGATTGTGACCGATAATGAGGGCAATACCGACGAAGTGACTCGTAGCGTGGTCATTGATGAAAGCAGTCCTCCGGAAGCCGCTTTTACCACTACGATCGACGATAAAATCGCGACTTTTAAGAATAGTTCCACGGTTGATGCCGGGACCAGCGTTAAAATTGAAGGGTATCAGTGGGATTTTGATACCCTGAAAGACGATTCAAACGGAAATGGAGACTTTGCGGATGATGTTGATTCCGCGGACAAAGATCCAAAGAAAACGTATGAGGCTTATGGGAAATATAAAGTAAAACTCACCGTGACCGACAGTCTGGGCCGAAAGGATGAGATTGTGAAAGAAATCAATGTGGAAGAACCTAAAGCTGAGGAGTTGACCGCCTTTTTGAACTCCACTCCCGCCCCGCAGCCCAGTGACAATAAGATTCATCTGCAGGGAACGTCGGGAAACATCACTTTTAATTTTTCGTCGAGTGGAGGAATTGGAGAAGTGAAGTATGTGATTGATAAAAACGTTTATTTTGATAGTGATGGCAGCGGTAAAACAACGGATGATGCCAATCATTCGGCCACTGCCGCTGGCAGCTACACCACCGATTTCTATAAAGAGTGGGGATTGATCGTGGTTCAACTCATTGTCACGGATAGTGAGGGGCGAACGGCCAAAGTGACCAAAGAAGTGGTGTTTGATGCGTCCAGCGCGGCCACCAGTATTTTGCCGGTGACAACCGGAGAAGCACTCACCATTTTGGCAATGGCATTGGGCTTTACCTTTTTGGGCGCGCAATTCTATACTCGAAAGGAAAAAAGTCCCCTCGATTCTTCCGAACTTTAACTTTAATTAAAAACTCCTTCCCATGGCCGACAATGTCCCCAATGCTCCTCAAAATCCGAGTGATCCGCATAAAATTCCAATGCCGGGATTGACCCCAAAACCGATTGCGCCTCAAGGCACCCCGGTGCCTCCTTCGGGAGCAAATTCGACTCAGGGAATGCCCCAGTCGGCCCCTCCCGTGGCTCCGGTCCCCCAAGCGGTTCCTGCGCCCGTAGCAACCGCTCCGCAAATGCCGTTGGTTCAACCTGTTGCGGCCCCATTGATGCCCTCTGGTCAGCCACCCGTTGCCACTGGACAAGTCGCTCCGGCCACGCCCGGGCAACCCCTGCCTCCAAAAACGCCCGAGCAAATGCTCGCGGAAAAAAAGGCATTGAAAGAGCAACAGAAGAAGAAAAAACTACTTTATATTTTATTGGGAGCGATATTTTTCGTGTTCTTCGCCGTCTTCATGGTGGCGTTTGTCATGTTGAGTCAGGCCGGTTCGGGACCAAATCCTCTACTGCAACTGTTTGGACTGTCAGAACAGCAGTTGTATCCGTTCTTGATCACTATGGCCAATCTGTTTTTTGGCCTGTTTGTCTTCATTGCCTTTTTGATTTCCGTGATTGGCGCGTTCATGACCGCCATGGCCAAGAAAGAGGACAAGCCCGCCAAGCGGAAAGGCTTGACCATGGTCATCGTGGGATTGATCTTTTTTGTGCTGTTTTCCATCACCTGGGCCGGTTCCTATTTTTATCTGCAAAAGAAGAAAGCACAGTATGCCACGAGCGGTGAAACCGTGGACAGCATCGTGACCACACCGGAAGAAACCAACGGTTTGACCGCTCCGGCCACGATCCAGTTTGATGCGTCCAAGTTGCCCATCGACACCCGTCTGTACACCGTGATCTCTTACAAATGGGATTTCGGCGACGGCGCAACGGCCACGGGGCCAACGGTTTCTCACCGCTACACCAGCAAGGGCGAAAATGATGGCCGTTATATTGTCCAATTGGTGATTCTGTATCGGGACAACAAGACCAGCGAAGAGGCTCAGGATACCTTTACCGTGGATGTAGTCTTCGTGAATGAAAAGGTGAACGCGTCCTTTACGGCCGATGCCACGACCGGGAAAATTCCCTTTACCGTGACTTTCGATGCCACGGAAAGTGTGGATCCGGACGGTGAAATCGTCAGCTACGAATGGGATCTGGACGGAGACGGAGAGTATGGCGACAGCGAGGAATTGACGCCAAGTTATACCTACACCAAATTTGGAACCTACACCGTGAAATTGCGAGTCACGGACAACAACGGAGAAAGCAACGTGATGGAACTGGAAATTGTGGCCAGCGAGACGGCTCAAGCCACGGCGACCATTGAGGTCATCACCGAAGAAGGAGACGTATTTTATGTGAATAAATCCTATTTATTCGATGCCAAGAATGCCACAAGCCCCAATGGAACCGTGGAAAAATACGAATGGAATTTCGGGGATGGAACCCCGGCAGTGAAAACCAAAACCGCACAGCATACCTACGCGGAAGCCGGGGACTACACCCTCACTTTAACCCTGACCGATGAGGAGGGGGAAAAGGGTGAAGTAACAAGAGCGGTGGAAGTGACCAATCCGGAGTCCATGCCGGTGGCGGTGATCACGACCGATCAGCCGTGGGCGGATGAGGAGCAAACCACAATCAGTGGAAAAGTGCCGTATAAAATTCAATTTTCAGCCACGGAAAGTACTGATAAGGATGAGAACATCGTGAGCTATTCTTGGGACGTCAATGGGGATGGCACGATGGACGGAGTGGGAGAGACCTTCACCACTAGTTATGAAGCCGCCGGAACCTACACGGCAAAATTATTTGTCGAAGATGCGGAAGGAAATGAATCCCAATCACAGATTAAAGTGAACGTCGAGGAGCAAGGGATTCATGCCGATATCCAGGCCAATACCGTCTCGGGAGAGGTCCCGTTTACCGTTTCTCTGGATGCCTCGGGATCCACTTATCCTTCGGGGAAAATCGTGAATTATCTGTGGGATTTTGGAAATGGAGTGACTCGCTATGACGGAGCGCAAGTGACCTATACCTTCACCGAGGTGGGAGTCTTTCCCGTCACGGTCACGGTAATCGGCTCGGATGAATCCGAAGACGAAGCGTCGGTTTCCATCAATGCCATGCCGGTGGCCCTCAGCGCTTGTTTCACTCCCAATGTAGACTCCGGAAAAGCGCCTCTCATTGTCACGTTCAATCCCAGTTGTTCCAGTGGAACGGTGAACAGCTACCATTGGGAGTTTGGCAATGGGGACATCAGTTATGCCCGCAAACCGACGTATACATTTGAGCAGCCCGGAACGTATGTCGTGAAGCTGACCGTAAAGGACAATGAAGGGTTCACCGATTCGTATACGGTGACCATTGGAGTGTACGGGGATAATTAGATGAACAGCTCCTAGGAGGGTTTTTCTGGCTTCAATTAAAGAAAATTGAATAATCTATTTACAATATGACTTTCTATGATATAATTATATACTACCTTTAAACTATCACACCAATGGTAAACGAAATTGAGACCTCAGATCCAATGGAAAGTGGAGAGAACGGGATCAATTGGAGACAGTTATTCGTGGATATGAGGTTGGCTTCTCAACAAAGGAAAGCACAGCAAGAATCCGCTCATGCGGAAAGCTTTGTGATTGATATTTTGAAACAAGTCCAAGCGGAAAATTCAGCCCCCACGGTTCAGAATTTTCTTCAGCAGGGAGCGTTAGAAATATTGGCAACTCAGGATTTGGAAGACTATTGGTGGAGTCGATTGACGGAGCTAACCCATTCCCGCCAAAGTGAGGCCTTGAAAGTGTGGGTGGCCGACAATTCAACGCGAATGACAGAAGCACAAAAAGTTCAATTGTTGAGTTTGTCGCAGCGAACGTCGGAAGACGAGGAAGTGGCTTTTCGGGAAACGGGACGGGGACGCTTTCATGGAATTGAAAAGGTTTTTGGGTTTCCAGGGAAGCACGGTGAGCAGGAAGAGGATGATAAAGAATGGATTAAAGGGCACGAAGCCACTGAGGCCATGAGACAGGCGGCAGAGCTCACCAAGGAAGATTTGGTTGGTTTTTGGGAAGGTGCCTCCAAACTCTCGGGTTTACCTTTTTCCATGAGAGAAGATTTAGAGGCATTAACCGAAAAAATGAAGCCAAAATCGGCCAAGGATGTTGAAGTCAGTGCTCAGTCCTTGTTTTTTGACTACCTTCGCCACCACGAAGCAGGAGTTAAAGCGGTCATGGAGCAAATCAAAGGACCGTTGATGGTAACGACCGCGGAAGGAAAGGTGGTGAGCTTGAAAACCGTTCAAGACTTTCTCAAACAGGTCGCTTCTCGCGAAGAATATACGGGTAAACGAAAGCCCACTCTGGAGATGAAACAAATTGAAGCCATTCAAACTCCTTTGGAAAAAGCCGTGGCTTCCATGGTTGAGGAGGCGCAAAAAGGAGAATTTCCTTACGACGGAACCACTCGTCATCATGTGAATATAAATGAAGGCGAATTGCTTGGAGTCATTAGGGAAGGGCAAAAAGACGTAAACGCGGCATTGAGGTGGAATGCGGTTTCCGCACAGTTGAGGAAGTTGGATCCTCAATTTGATCTGAGTGCCGAGGCCGCTAAGGTTTTTATTGCTCGAGGAAGCGGTTACGCTCCCCAACGTTTTGTGTTCGAATTGAATAAATTAAAGGCCGGAACTCAAGCGCCTCAGGATAGAATGTACCTTGTGGTCGATCTCCCTAATCCGAGAGGTTATCAGGATACGGCAATGATGATTTATAAAGGAGAACTCGATCAATTTATTCAAGCCACCATGCACCGCGTGAATTTGAGAGACAAAGAACCGATGCTGCTTTCTCACACTAAGTTGGCCGATTATCCAAAGAATAATACCGAAATGTTGACGCAAATGTCCGAAGGGAGCCTTCAAGCGGTTGCCCAAAGAGTGAGCGAGAAGGCGCAAGGCGCAACCGAAGAGCAGGAATAAGGGATTAAAAAATCATTTTCATCTATTCATCAATTAACCTTTAAATTATATCCATATGAATTCACCCTCAATTCCCGAGAGTCCTAATGACGGTCGCAAAATGGTTTTTGATATGCTTGCACAATGGAGAATATTTGAGCATAAAGTCAATGATGCGATCGATCAATCTTACGCGGAAGAGCTGGTTACCGGTATTTTGGAAAAAAAACAAACTCCCACTGCGGAAGATTTTCTTCGAGGCGGGGCGGAGTCCATGTTGTCGCTCCAAAATTTGGAAGACTACTGGGCCACTACCGAAAGCAATCTTTCTCATTCGCGCCATATGCAAGCGATGAAAGATTGGGTTCAAGCCAATACGGGAAATATAACAGAACCTCAACGAGTGAGTTTGTTGAAATTGGCGGAGACCACCTTGGAGCAGGATCAGAAAAATTGGAGAGAGCGCCAATCAAATTCTTTTGATGAAGCGAAAAAACTGTTTAAGGGTGTAAGGCCGAAAGATGATGAGGATAAAGCAATTTGGGAAAAGGAATGGAGAAAAGGTCATGATCTAAAGGGAAAAATGCAGCAATACGCCCAAATGTCACATCAGGATTGCAGTGATTTATTGGAAGGAGCTTTAGCACAAGAGTGGTTATCCGAAGAGGATAGGGTGTCACTTGAGGAGATGAAAATACGTTGGAAGGGTGATAAGTCGGAATCCACGAAAATGATGCTCAAGATGGAATTTTTTAACTACATCCAACATCGAAAAAACGGAGTTGCTGCGTTATTGAAAGAGATAGAAGGGCCTTTTATCGTAAGTTTGAGAGATGGTAAAACAATGAAGGTAAGCTCCGGCGAGGAATTCCTAAAAAAGGTTACTCCTCCTCGTGATACTTTTAGTGCGGAAAGGCGGAGAGAATTCGAGCTGGGCAATGTTCAAGCCATACAGACCCCGTTTGAAAGAGAATTGTCACATGTTGTTGATGAAGCTCAATCCGGAAATTTTAAATTTAAAGGGGAAACTAGTCGTGCCGGGTCGTACCAGAATATAGGAGAATTTATAGGGGCCATTGAGAATCGGGATAAACCAAAAGAGCGATTGCGATGGAATGCCATCAACGCTCAGCTTAAAAGATTATCCCCTGAATTTGATTTGGCAAAAGAGGCCAGTATCGTTTATGTTCGTGAAGGACTTGGAGGCTACCCCGTGCAAAGATTTGTATTTGAGCTTAAAGCGGCCGAAACGGACAGTGAATCCGAACAAGATAAACGCTATCTTTTGGTGGATCTTCCGGGTCCCCGAGGGTATGCCAACGTGAGCCTATCTTTTTACGCAGGAGATTTAAAGGATTTGATCGAGAATACAAAGTATATCGAAGATCTGGATCAACAAGATCCGGTTACCTTATCGGAAAAACGATTACAGGATTTTCAGAAAAACAGTCTCGAAATTGAAAAACGAGTATACGCCAAGCGAATACAAGAGGCCAGCGAAACCACAGAACGTTAAAAGTGATTCGACACTCCTCTTCTTAATTAAAATTTATGGAATTGAAACAAACGCCGGACTATAGCGTCATGGCGGAAGACTGGAGTCCCTCCTTGGAGGCTCAGCTTAAAAGCGAGGGCTATGTGATCGATGATACTGTCGAGTTTAGGATGGGGGAGGAACTCAAGAAAATATGGATGCTTATATACGGCGTCTGTTTGAGGTTCAAAAAGGTATTCCCTATCGGTTGGTTCGAAAAGGGCCTCTGATCAAAATATGGTTCAAGGGTTAATGCCCATATTTTTGAATCAGTTTTTGATCCACCAATGCGGGCTGGATCATGGCGTTCGGAGATAGCACCCGATCCAAATCTTTGGGCTCCATCAGGCCTTTTCCCAGTACCAGTTCTCGAATGGGCTTGTGTCGTTTGAGTCCCTCATTCACGAGCCTCGCCACCTCATGGTATCCCAGATAAGGCGCCAGAGCGGTGGCGGTCACCAGGCTGTGATCAAACAGCTTTTTGATTTGAGTTTTGTTCGCGATAATGCCGTTGATACAGTCCTCGCGGAACATTTTTAGCCCATTCGTCATGATCTGACAGGAGAAGAGGAGATTGTGCAGGATGAGTGGCGTGAACCAGTTCAGTTCAAGCTGTCCTCCCTGCGTCCCCAACGAGACGGCATGATCATTCCCGATGACTTGGAAGCAGATCATGTTCATGCACTCCGCTACGGAAGGATTGACCTTTCCCGGCATGATGGAGGAGCCGGGCTCTACTTCAGGGAGAATGATTTCCGCAATGCCTCCATTCGGGCCCATGTTCAGGAGTCGGAGGTCATTGGCAATGCGGTTCACCTCCACGGCCAGTGACCGGAGGGCGGAAGAGGCTTTCAAGAAAACCGCCATGCTGTGGGTCGTTTCGATGAGATTTGGCGCGGTGCGGAGCTTGAACCCGGTTAATCGGGAGAGTCTTTGCACCACGATTTTTGCATAGTGGGGATGGGTGTTTATTCCTGTTCCCGTAGCGGTTCCGCCGAGTCCGATGGTGCAAAGGGAAGTTTCGGCTTCCTTAATGAGGTCTAGTGCGGTTTTAAGCGCCGAAGCGTAGGCCATGAATTCTTGTCCCAGGGTTATGGGGACGGCATCTTCCAAGTGAGTGCGGCCAATTTTAAGAAGCGATCCAAAGGTGCGACCTTTTTTTTCGAGAGCGGCTTGGATGAGTTTCATCTCCCTTTTTAAATCTTGAAAAGCCATCAAAACACTCAAGCGCACGGCCGTGGGGGTCACATCATTTGAAGACTGGGCCATATTCACATGATTGTTGGGATTTACGGGTTTATAGCTTCCCTTTGGAGAGCCCAAAATTTCATTGGCTCGATTGGCAATGATCTCATTGGTATTCATGTTGTACGGAGTCCCGGCACCGGCTTGAAACACATCGAGAGTGAACTGATCATTGAATTTTCCATCAATGAACTCTTGGGCGGCCTGATCAATGGCCTTGGCTTCTTTTGTGCTAAGTTGTTTCAATTGTAGATTCGCTTGGCAGGCAGCCTGTTTGATCTTTCCCAGTGCAATCCGAAAGTAGGTCGGAGCGGTCACCCCACTGATCTTAAAATTGGCTTGAGCGCGAGCCGTGAAGGAGCCGTAGTAAGCCTCTTTGGGGACTTGGACGGATCCAAGGGCATCTTCTTCGGTGCGGAAGGAGAGAGAGGTATTTTTAGGAGAGGATTTTTTCATGGGAGGATCAAATAGATTTGAGGCTATTATACAAGGATTATGAAAACACCCAATTTTATATTTGGGAGATACTACGACCGCATTCCTTTGAAGTTGGTTCCCACAATATAGGTTTCGCGGCTGCGATCACGGCAGGCTTTCGGTTTGAAGCAGTGAACGGCCCGGAACAGCTTTTTGGCGCGGCCAACCACAGCAGCAAACTCTTCACCCTGGAAAATTTTGGTGATCACATAGCCTCCGGGTTTCAAATGGTCGCCACAAAAGTCCAGCACCGTCTCATTCAGTTCGGCCGAATGAAACGCATCGGCATCGGGGATTCCGGTGGTTTTGGGGGCCAAGTCGGCCACCACCCCCTCCACCTTTTGAATAAAAATTTTGTTCAAAAAAGCTGGATCGAACATGTCGCCCTGATGGAGCTCCACGTTTGCGGCAATCGCTTCCATCGCCTGCAAATCCATGGCAATCACTTTTCCGGATTTCACCCATTGACTCAGTCGTTGCGACCAGCTCCCGGGCGCCGCACCCAGATCCGCAAGGGTTTGCCCCGGTTTTACCAGTTTGAATTTTTGTTGGATCTCATCCAATTTAAAGGCGCTCCGCGCTCGTAAATCTTCCTCTTTTGCTTTTTGGAAATAGATGTCTTTGACAATGTAAGGTTTGGTCATTTTTTTTGGGGTATATTAGGAGTTGGCAATGACTGAGCTACGCGTGGTGCCCGCCCCTAAAAAAGATAAAATACGCCCACCGACAGAATTAAAAACGAAAATCCTTTTACCATCAAGGCCGAGCGATTCGTTTCTTCTTTGGTGACCCAAGGATAAAAGGAGGCCAAGATGAGGCTGAACAGAAAAACAAACACCGCTTGAAATTCACCAAAAACTTGAGTCAAAGAGGCTTTGCCTAGGGTGAGCGCGACGCTGAAGCTCAGCATACCGAAAACGCCGAGCGTTTGATTCAAGACGATGAGTTTCCATGCTTCCCTGGGCAATCCACCAATATGGCGCTTGATATTTTTTCTCAATGAGGAAGAGCACAGCATAAAAATTCCGGTTAAGCTGCATCCCATCAGATACACGAAAAACCCTTGCCAAAAGTTGGGGAAAAATCCAATCCATTTTTTAAAAAGCACATCGGCGAGCGCCCACAAAAAGGAGGCCACCATGGCCAGCCAAAAGGCTTTGCTGAAATGCCAAGCCCGATGGCTTCGTTTGAAAGAAATCAATACCCCTCCCAGTAGAATAAGCCAAAACGCGACAAACTGTTGCACGGTAAGCCGTTCATCTAAAATGAAAAAAGCCAAAATCAAAATAAAAATCGAACACATTTGAAGGAGTAGAATCACCCGGCTGGTTTCCTCCAGTTGCAAGGCTCGATAGTAAGGGAAAAAAGGAGTCATCCAGACTGCGCCGCTGAGCAGCATGGCCCAAAAGGGTCCCCATGCAACGCCATCCAGGCCCACCCAAAGTAGTCCAAAAACGGCAAAGGGGAGTCGGCCTAAAGGGACCAGCCACGTCATCACTCCGTCGTCAGGAATAAAGCGGCGGCGTAAGGCGCTGTCCAGTACATTGGAAAAAGCCCAGAACAATGGGGCGGCAATGGAAAAGAAAAACCAGGCGTTCATGAGGTGGGTTTATTGTTAAACATCGTATCAATCGATCGTCGAGCCTTTTCCGTTTGATCTTCAGCCGTTTTGTGGCGCATTTCTAATAGGTTTTTCATCTGGTTTTGCTCCACCTCCTTCATCCATTCGTTGGCAAAGCGCCCGTCCTGAATTTCGTTTAGAATTTCTTTCATGGTGTATTTTGTCTCTGGGGTTATCAGTCGAGGGCCTCGGGTATGAGCCCCATATTCCGCGGTATTGGAAATTTTCTCAAACATGGAGGCGAATCCTCCCTGTTCGATCAGGTTGATGATGAGTTTCATTTGCGTGATGCATTCTAGGTAGGCCAATTCCGGGGGATATCCGGCCTCGATCAGCGTTTCCATCGCCGCTTTCATGAGGGAGGGGACCCCTCCACACAACACCACTTGCTCTCCAAAAAGATCTTGGTGCGTTTCTTGCGTGAAGGTTCCTTCAAGTACCCCCGCTGTCGTGAACTTCATGGCCTGGGCCATGGCGAGTGCCACGCCGCGTCCCGTGTTCGCCGAAGTATCCTGTTCCACGGCAATTAGCGCCGGCACTCCGACTCCTTCGCGATACAAGCGGTATGCTTCGGGCCCTGGCGCATAAGGGGCAATCAGTATCACGCCGACGTTTTTGGGTGGAACGATCCGTTTGAATACAATATTGAAGCCGTGAGAAAAACTCAGGATTTTTCCCGGTGAAACATGGGATTGAATATGGGCGTCATACACCGATTTTTGAATTTCATCGGGAATGAGCAGGTGGATGATGTCGGCTTTTTGCGCGGCTTCCGATATGGAAAAAACGGATAGCCCATCCTCTAGGGCTTGCTTCCAAGATTTTCCATTCTCGCGTGCCCCCACACACACGTCCACGCCTGACTCGTGCAGCATGCGGGCCTGGGCGCGACCTTGGGAACCGTAGCCGATCACCGCAATTTTTTTGCCGGCAAGCACGGAGAGGTCCGCGTCGGCGTCGCGGTAGATTTTAATGGAAGCCATTGTGCTGAATTAGCGATAAAACAAAGCGATTTCCACTATAGGGGAGAAGCGGTAAGGGGGCAATTGGGGAAACAATCCTATGTCTACAGTGCTTCTGCAAAAGCAGAGGCACTCGAATTCGAAAAGGCTTGTAACTCCACGGCGATGGCTTGAATGGTGATCCGACCATTTTTAATCTGAAGCGTTGCGTTCTCCAGTGCGTCGTTGCAGCTTTGTATAAAAGTTCTGTTCTCCAATAAAGCCGAGAGGCCGTTTGAAATATCGCGATTGGTGCATTCAGTCGGCAGGGCAATGGCGTGGTCTTGTTGAAGCAGGGGGGCGATGGTGCGGATGAATCCCGGAGTGGATACGGAAGGAGCGACAGGGTATGCGCCTTGTCGGGTTTGTAGATTTCGAAGCTGGGAAATCACATGAAATCTTATAAGTGGCTGGGGCAATTGATCTAAGGCGTTTCTGTGGGTTGGGGTGGCGATTTTTCTGGGCAAAGATTCTTGCAGTTCGTTAACCATGAAATGAATGAACTGGAGAAGGGACTCACGAGTCGGACGAGGAATCATGATCAAGTCCTTAATCCTTCCAAGGGCGAGGGTTTTTACGGCATTATTTCCTTGCGATAGGGATTTTTCATCTCCCATTCTTGGCTTGAGTGAATCCGCCCAATGGGATTCATTCTTGGCGGATTGAAAAATGATTTCCATAATTCCTTCAAGAGAGTAAGAAGGAGCGGGGATTGACCTAAAAAGGGCATTCCACTTCTCCGTCAATGCTACTTTAAAATGGGGGTCTTGGTGGAGCGTTTCCAAGAACTGATTCAGTTCCTCCATTTTGGTGTCGAGGGGACGATACTCTTCCACGATGATGGAATTAAGGTTCGGATAACAATTTATAGGATAATTAAAATAAGATGTAAATACTAAACAAAAAAATGGGAATAAATAATCCATATGGTGAGTTATTTATTTAAAAATGAAATTTTGAAAAAAGTATAAAAAAATTCAATAAATTTATTGCAATCAATTAAATAATAAGATAAAAATTAGATATAAATAATTTTGAAAAAATTTATGAAAAAATTAAAAGTTGCACTCATCTGTGGCGGTCCTTCCCTCGAACGGGGCATTTCGCTCAATTCCGCTCGTTCTGTCTTGGATCACCTTGCCGGGCCGGATATTGAAATTGTGCCCATTTATTTTGATCATAAAAAACGCCCCTACCATATTTCGAAGTCCCAGTTGTACTCCAATACGCCCTCGGACTTCGACTTTAAGCTCCAGTCCACGGCTCGCTTTTTGAGTCAAACTGCACTCAAGATGCTTTTGAAAAGTGTGGACTTGGCCTTTCCGGTGATGCACGGTCAGTTTGGAGAAGATGGAGGAATTCAACGGCTTTTGGAAAGCTATAAGGTGCCTTATGTGGGGTCGGGAGTCGAGGCTTGTAAGCGGTGTTCCGATAAATTTGATGCCAACACCTTTATTCGGGAACAAGGATTTTTTGCCTTGCCATCCCAGGTGTTGAAGATTTTCCATAATGATCATGGAAAACGTATTCGGGATTTTTTCAAGATTAATAAAATCAAGCGCGCCATTGTGAAACCGGCCACCGGAGGTTCCAGTATTAGTGTATTTTCCGTGGGATCGCCCGAGGAAGCATTGGAAAAAGCGCAATTGATATTCTCGCGACGTATCGACACCCGAGTGGTGATCGAACCGTTTTGCGAAGGAGTGGAGTTCACAGTGATCCTTTTGCAAAATCGTTTCGGTATGCCGGTGGCGGTATTACCGACCGAAATGGAGATGGACTATCAGAATCATCAGATTTTCGATTTTCGAAAAAAGTATCTCCCCACTCGGCAGGTGACTTACCATTGTCCTCCTCGATTCGACAATGAAACCATCGAACGTATTCAGGTTCAGGTGGAGCAGTTGTTTACCGTTTTGGGAATGCGCGATTTTGCTCGTTTCGACGGCTGGCTGTTGCCCGATGGAAAATTGTGGTTTTCCGATTTCAATCCCATCAGTGGGATGGAGCAAAATAGCTTTTTATTTCAACAGTCGGCCCGTATCGGGTTGAGTCATCGGGATGTGCTTCGCCTCATCGTGAAAAATGCCTGCCGTCGTCAGGGGATTCCATTTCCGGATTTTATCTCAAAACAGAAGCAAAAAAAGAAACGCAAGCCGGTGAATGTGCTCTTTGGGGGCAATACCTCGGAACGCCAAGTGTCGCTGATGAGCGGAACGAATGTGTGGCTCAAGCTCCGACAGTCCGAAACCTATGACCCCAAGCCTTTTCTCCTCGATTTGAATGGAGAGGTATGGAGTGTGCCCTACGCGCTGACGCTCAATCATACCGTCGAGGAAATTTATGAGAATTGTTTGCGTGCCAAGGAAGATGAAAACCGACTTCGGTTTCTTGAAGAGAAAGTAAAATTGCGTTTGGCGTTGGAAAGCGAGGAATCCAGTGAGGATTTTGTGTTGCCGGAACGCATGACACTTGAGCAGTTTCTAAATCGATCGGAGTTCGTGTTTACCGGTTTGCATGGCGGAATCGGAGAAGATGGAACGCTTCAACGCATGATGGTCGATGCCAATGTGAAATTCAACGGGCCGGGAGAAAAAGCCTCCGCGCTATGTATGGATAAGTACGCCACCAACCAGGCATTGAAGGGGTTGGAAGCGCAAGGGGTCTATGTGCCCAATCAACGTTGCATCGAACTTTCGGAGTTGGTGAGTTTGAAGGGAAAAGCGTTTGAAAAAGTATGGAAAGAATTGCAAGGCGAGCTCCAGGCACGGAGTGTGATCGTGAAGCCTCAGTCCGACGGTTGTTCTTCAGGGGTGGTTCGGCTGTATTCGATTGCGGATTTGAAACAGTATGTGAACTGGGCCGATAAAGTGGCTCCTTTTATTCCGGCCGGCGTGTTTAAAAATCAAGTGAGTATGATCGAAATGCCGCTCACACGAATGGAAAATCTTTTGTTTGAGCCGTTCATTGAAACCGATGTGGTACGTGTGAAAGGAAATCAATTGAAGTGGCGTAAGAAAAAGGGGTGGATCGAGGTGACGGTTGGCGTGGTGGAACGAAAGGGGAAAATGGTGGCGCTGAGCCCGAGTTTGACCGTGGCGGAAGGGGAGGTTTTGAGTCTGGAAGAAAAATTCCAAGGAGGCACCGGCATCAACATCACACCGCCTTCGGAAGCTATCGTCAAATCCAAGGCACTCGAACGAGCCAAGCATGGGATTGAAGTGGTGGCGAAGCATTTGGGATTGAACGGATACTCTCGAATCGACACCTTCATGCATGTTGAAACCGGCGATCTTTTGATCATTGAGGTCAACACCACACCGGGGCTGACACCTTCCACCGTGTTTTTCCATCAGGGATTGGCCGAACCGACACCGATTTATCCACGGGAACTCTTGGAGGAGTTGGTGGCGAATAAGGGATATTAGAGTGGCCTTCAAATAAGTTTTCGATCTTTTCTTTGGGGTTCATAAAAAGTTCATGTTTTGTTTAGGAATTGGTAATGTCGAATACGTTAAGTTAAAAACGTACTGGTGTGGAGGGGTATGGATGGTTCCGCTCTCAGGATTGACACTTGATGGGCGAGGGTTTCTACGATCCGCCTCGGGCGGGCGATTCCCTCATACTCCACCACGGCCAGTAGATAGGAAAATAGCCTAGATATTATTCTAGGCTATTTTCGGGATGTTGCCCCCAGGATCGACATACTAATTTTATTGCTTGCCTATTTAAAAATCAAGACTTCGTTGCCATAAAAAGGCAAACGTATTCTGTTGTCCGTCACATGTCAATTGTCACATGTTAAATGTTTTCTTAGAGAGGCTTTTTCTTGGGAATCCCTGTCATTCTCGGATACTCGTCCGACAACGCTTTGGTTTTAGAAAAAATCAAAAAAGACCGCGAACCCATTCCATCACTCAATTCATACTCAATCGGTCCTTCAAAGGAAAATCCAAGTGTTTTAATGGCATGAGCGGACTGTTCCAATTCGGCTTCATAATCACCACTTTTATACGCCACAAAAACGCCATGGACACACACAAAACCGGCCGCAAATTCAAGTAGGGTGGGCAATGCGGCCACGGCGCGAGACACCACCAATCCAAATCGTTCTCGATAGAGGGGTTGGTGCGCCAATTCTTCGGCTCGTCCCACAACGGTTTGCACATTCGATAGGCCGAGCTCATTGGCAATGGCCTGAACCGCACGCATTTTTTTCTCGGTGGAGTCGACCAATACAAATTCGGTTTCCGGAGCCATGATCGCCAACGGAATTCCCGGAAACCCGCCTCCGGATCCCAAGTCCAGCACGCGCTGTCCTTCTTCCAGTTCAAAAATCTCCAACAGTGCCAATGAGTCTTGCACATGTTTCACCTCCAGCTCATGCCGATCCTTCGTGGAAGTGAGATTTAATTTTTGATTCCATTCCTCGAACAAATCGAGGAATTGGAGCAGTTGGAACTCTTTTTGCATGAGGTTATTTTATCGAAAAAAAAGACGGAGTGCGACAGAATTTTTATATGCGAAATTCGGGGATATTTGGAAAGCCCCCCGTAGTACTTACGGGGGGTATTCCTTGACGATAACGTGATGGAAATAATGGTAGGAACTCGCTTAGTTGCCGGTCCTCAGGCTTGCCATGAAGCCTTCAGAGACGCCGGGCTGCTTGCCGGATTGAACTATGGCGTAG
>CAYTES010000018.1:0-25002 GCA_964436935.1 uncultured Candidatus Peribacteria bacterium
TGGGACCCACGAGACCCAAAACATGAAAACTTGTTTGATAGCATAGATTTTACCTTCAATACTCATTATGACATCATTTTCTCTTCAAGATCGTTTTACTCCCAGCAACCTAACGGATGTCAGAGCGTATGCCTTTCAATCGGCACTTGCTTTCCCTTCGCAGTCGCGCGATCGATTGTGGCTGGAGCAGTTGGCGGTTCCTGTCGCTCCTGATTTTATTCCGACTCCAGACGGGTGGGAATGCTATGAAAATGCGGTTCAAGATCCTTCGGCTTATAAAAATGAAAAGTCGGTTTTTTATTGGTTGCATCGAACTTTTTATCATGCGGCGTTTATTTTTCATGTGCCCGCCGGGGCTTCCATGACACTTGATTTGCCGGTGTTCCCTTCGGAGCTCTGGCCGCTTTTGATTGTAGAAATTGGTGCCGGAGCCAACGTCACCATCTGTGACGATCTTGCGGTTTCCAGTGGCGGAGATACGCCTTTTCGTGGCATTTTGGTTCGGGCGGCAGAGCGGGTGAAACTTCAATGGAAAGGCTATCAGCACAATGAAGCGTCTTCGACTTTTTTTGATCATCAGACTTTCATTTTGGGAGAAGAGTCCACCTTGGATTTTTATCATCAAGAAATCGGGAAAGGCCATACTTACCGAGAACTTTTGGTCCAATTGGATGGATATCACAGCGAAGTTTTTTCCCAAATTCTTTTTTTCGCGCACGGGAATCAGCAGCAAGAAATGAGAGCCACTCATTTGCATCGCGGAAAAAATACGGTGTCGCACATGGTTTCTAAGGGTGCGGTTCAGGACCGTTCACACAGTCGATTTTTGGGTTATATTCAAATGGAACCGGGATGTTCCGGCGCCGATGGACAGCTCCAGGAGCATAATCTTTTGCTCAGTTCGGATGCTAACATTGATGCGGTTCCCGGTTTGGAAATTGGGCATCATGATGTGGCGGCAGGTCATTCCGCGTCGATGGAACGCGTGGATAGTGAAAAATTATTTTATCTTGCTTCTCGTGGAATTCCTAAGGCCGAAGCGATTGAACTCATTGTCGAAGGCTTTTTCTGGGACGCGCTTCAAAAAATGAAAGATGAAAAATTGGCGCGTGTTGTTTTTGATGATATCAAAACTTATCTCTAACCGATTCTTGTGAAATCACGCTTTCCCCTTTTACATGAGCAGCCCACATTGATTTTTTTGGACAGTGCTTCTACTACGCAGCGCTTGGATACCGTCTTGAAATCCATGGATTATTATTATCGTTTGATGAATGCCAACGTGCACCGTGCCCTCTACTTGCTGAGTGAGCAGGCAACGGTGGCGTATGAAGGAGTGAGGGATAAGGCAAAAGATTTTTTGAATGCTCGTTTTCGTGAAGAAATTATTTTTACCCACGGTGCCACGGAATCTTTGAATATGGTGGCTCACTGTTGGGGGGGGCAGAATTTGAAAGAGGGAGATGAGGTTGTTCTGACGGTCATGGAACATCATTCCAATCTAGTCCCTTGGCAAATGGTGGCCCAGCGTGCCGGGGCAGTTTTGAAATTTTGTCCTCTCACTTCAAAGGGGGATTTGGATTACGAATCTTTGGAAAACTTGATTGGTTCTCGTACTAAAATGGTCGCGCTGACCGGGCTTTCAAATACTTTGGGGACGGTCGTAGATGTAAAACGTGTGGCGGATTTGGCCCATCACAATGGGGCCTTGATTTCCGTGGATGCGGCGCAGCTTGTTGCCCACTTTCCTATTGATGTGCAGGAGTTGGATCTGGATTTTCTTTCCTTTTCTGCTCATAAAATGTATGGCCCCACAGGGGTTGGTATTTTGTATGGGAAGCGAGCTCATTTGGAAAATATGGAGCCGTGGATGGGCGGGGGAGGCATGATTCGCGAAGTCCACCAGGATCGTAGTGTCTGGAATGATTTGCCGTTTAAATTTGAGGCCGGGACTCCTCCCATTGCCGAAGTGATTGGATTTGGAGCGGCTTTCGATTTTTTTAAGGAAGTCGGTTTCGATTTTATTCAGGAACATGACGTGCAACTTCAAAATTATTTCATTCATGCTTTACAAAAATTGTCTTATATTCAGTTGTTGGGACCTTTGGATTCCACGCGTCAACGGGGTGTTTTTTCTTTTCTTTTTGATCAAGTGCATCCCCATGATGTTTCCGCTTTGCTCGGTCAGGGCGGGGTATGCGTACGAGCCGGGCATCATTGCACCATGCCTTTGATGAAGATTTTGAATGTTCCCTCAACGACTCGTGTGAGTTTTGGTATTTACAATACTTTTGAGGATGTGAATCGCTTGGTGGAGGGATTGGAAAAGGTGGCTTGTACTTTTAAAGTCTAACTTTTTTTAGGCCACAACTCTCGTATTTTTTGCCAAATAAAAACGTCTTTTAGGTTCGTCGAATTTTTCAATCGCATAGCGAAGCATGGTGCGTGGCATTTTTTTGTAATGCTTTTTTAAGAAATTTTCCTCCGTGGCTTGATCTCGTTTTCCGATTTCCCGTAGCATCCATCCTACGGCTTTATGTATCAAATCTTCTTTATCCTGTAACAGTTTTTCCGAAAATCGAAGTGCATCGTGGTACTCGTTTTTTCGAATGAAATAAAATGTGCTGAGAATGGCGATTCGTCGATCCCATAGATTTACGGATGCAACCAGATCTTCTAGGTGTATTTTCGCTTCGGGGTTTTTATAGCAATAGTCTCCGAGAATGTAGGGGGCGGAGGAGTCGACCAAATCCCAATTGTTGATATACTGTCGATTTGATAAATAAAAATCAGCCCATTCTTTTTTTTCCTGAAGGGAGTTTTTTTCGTAACGATGACGAAGTAAGAATATTCCTAAAAGTCGTTTTTCGTGCCAGTTTGATTGGATGAGTGTCTCTATGTCTTTTTTCGCCAATGTTTTATAGTGCTGGGCTATTTTTCGTATTTCCGGAACGGTGATGCCCAGGAATTGATCTCCGTGGCCATATTGCCCCTGCCCCGTTTTGAAAAATCCTTGAAGTATTTTTGCTTTTTCTGTGCTGGCTAAATGATGGAGGTCTTTTTTAAGGCTTTGAAGATTCATGGTATAATTAAGCTAGATTTTTATTCATTTTTTCATGGATCTTTACCAGGAGCAAATCATCGATCTTGCGAAAAATCCTTTAAACCGACGTGAGATGCCCGATGCGAACTTGATGCATTCCGGAGTGAATGTGACGTGTGGGGATCATATTCGTCTTTATTTAAAAACCGAGCCTCAGGGCGACGATGCAGTGATTCTCGATGCCTCCTGGCAAGGTGAGGGGTGCGCGATCAGTGTGGCTGCTGCGTCGTTTTTAACGGAAGAAATTAAGGGCATGACTCTGGAATCCGCTCGTCTTCTCACCAAAGAGGACCTTTTTTGTTGGATGGGGGTGGAGTTGGGGCCCGCTCGTGTGAAATGTGGGACCTTGTCGCTTGAGACCTTGCAGGGCGCCTTGCTTCAAAAAGAGTGAAACTCCCATTTTATACAAAGGCTTCCATTGGTTCTTGGGCGGTAGTATGTCTCACGACCGGCTGCGGTTCTGGCTTGAAAAATTCTGCAATTTCAATCATGGATTCTCTATTCCACACATGGTCTGCGTCCTCTTTTATTGATTCTCCCATGGTGCGCCAATATTCTATTCCGATATAGAGCGTGGTTAACCCTTGCGTCTTGATATCTCTTCCGGCACTTCCGTCATCCAGTACACCGGCGATTTCGAGGTTTGGGTTATCTTTTTTATTCGCTTCCAAAATGGAGATAGTCGTATTTACTTTGCCGTTGTCACCGGACAAAGGGTTGGTTTCATCCACTCCCGTTGCCGTTCCTCCTTCATCATAAATGAGCGTGTTGGCGAAACCTTGGATCCCCAAGGTCTCAAAAAGGGGTTTTAAAGGGTCCTCAAAGCCTCCGCTGATTCCAATGACCGTTAATCCCAGACGGGTCAAATGTTGAATCAATTCTACCGCTCCCGGAGTGATTTTTTCGAGGTATTCTGTTGCGATATCTATTATTTCGTCGCGCGTTGGACTGGTGAGTGCGATCCGTTCCTTTAACGTTTCCAGATAAGACATCTCGCCATTCATGGCCCGATCCGTGATGGCTTTCACTTCCTTTAAAACGCCTTTTTTTTCAGCAAAAAAATCAAAAAATTCGACTCCGGTGAGTGTGGATTCCAAATCCATAATCACGATTTTCCGATGGAGGTTGCCATCTTCTCTGGGTCGCAGGAGATATTTTTCGCTACTATTTTCCATCCTTTTTGGTTAACTTTTTTTAACTTAACCCTTTTATTTATTGCATTTTTATTCGGAAAAGCCTAGTCTTGGGCTGATCTATTCTGTTAACTTTTTTTTACAACAATATGGTTGAGGAACTGCTTCGAGAGATTGGATTTTCAGATAAAGAAATTAAAGTGTATTTGGCTGCACTCAAATTGGGTATGCAGCCCGCTAGTGTTTTAGCCAAGCACCTCAAGATGAATCGAGTGACCACCTATGTGATTTGTAAAAAATTGATTGAAAAAGGTGTCGCCAATGCCTTGACCCGCAATAATATCCAATATTTTTCGGTGGAGCAACCGGAGTCGTTGGTCCGCTATTCCGAGCGGCAACAGCAGGATTGGAAACGAAGAACGCTATCGCTCGAGAAACATCTTCCCGAGTTCAATACCTATTTTCGACACATCAGCTCTTTGCCGAAGGTTCGTTTTTATGATGGAGTGGAAGGGATCAAAACGGTGTATGAGGATACTTTAACTCAAGGGAAATCCATTCGAGCCTTTTTGACCGTGGACACCATTCCCAAAGAGCTGAAGGATTTTTTGATTGAGGACTACACCCCGCGCTTAGTGGAGCGGGAAATTCGTTCGCAAATCATTGTGGCGGACTCTCCTCGGGCGCGTCGTTATGTGAAGCATGATGAGCGGTACTTACGCGAAAGTGTTATTGTTCAGCCGCAAGATTTTCCTTTTGAAACTGAAATTGCCATGTATGGGAAAGACCGTGTGGCGTTTATCTCGTTTAAAGAAGGTGATTTGACCGGAGTTATTATTGAGAATGAAGCCATTCATCGGACGTTGAGCGGCATTTTTCAGTTGCTTTTTAGAGTATAGTTCCTTTATTATTTTTTCTTAATCAATAATTCAATTTTATGAATTCTGAAAAATCTGACTCCGTTGATCCAAGTGAAACGGCTGAGCTCGCTTTTCAATCTGAGGCCGTTGCCGCTTGGGAGGATCTTGACCCCTCTCAATCCGTCCCTGGAAAACTCGCTTGGCTCAAAAATCTTCCGTCCACAACCGATAAAGGAGAGCTCCGTGCTCGCATGGAAACCGCTCAGCTTGATTTGCAGAACCCTTATTTCTAGGAGCTCTTCACATAGGCCTTTTTAGTGTTTTGAGGCACTAAATTTTTCTTTTTATATTCACATAGGTCTTTCACTGGGCACTCATAGCATCGTGGTTTTTGAGATTTACATGTTTTTCTTCCGTGGAAAATGAGTTGAAGATGAAAATCAATCCAGCAGTCTTGGGGTAGCGTTTTTTCTAAGGCGTAGGCGGTTTTATCTCGTGTTTTTTCGTGGACCAGTCCAATGCGGTTCGCGACTCGAAACACGTGCGTGTCCACCGGAAAAGCCGGAATTGCAAACGCTTGAGATAAGACCACTCCGGCACTTTTTAATCCCACTCCGGGTAATGAGGTGAGGTCCTCCAGGCTCTGGGGGATTTCCCCGTGGTATTTTTCAATCAGTTTTTGAGACGCTTTGATGATATTTTTTGCTTTTTGATTGAAATAGCCGCAGGAACGGATTTTGGCTCGTAGGGTTTCTTCTCCGAGTTGGAGCATTTTTAAGGGCGTGTTGTGGGTCGGAAAAAAGGAGGGGGTGACACGATTAACTCTTTCATCCGTACATTGAGCCGATAACATGACGGCCACCATCAATTCGAAGGGGTTCGAGAAATGAAGCGGCGGCTTTGGAGAAGGAAATTCCGCATTCAGTAGGTTGAGGACGGCGGCTCTTTTTTGGGCAGACAGCACGATGGATGTGGCCAGGATATGAAGATTTATCGTGCAGCCAGATCTCCGTCTTCTCCCACATAATTGGAATCTTCCGTGGAGACCATTTCTTCAATCGAATCGATGTTTTTCAGATTTTTTAAGGCTTGGGCTTCATTGAGTTCACGTTGCAGTTTTCGATTTTGAATCAACAATTCTTCATGAGTTACTTGGAGTTTTTGAAGTTCGTATCCTTTTGCCGATTTCAGGCTGCTGATGTATAAAAAACTCACGGTGGACACCAATAAGATACTTCCTATCGTCACAAGGAGCATCTGTGAAGCTGATTTAATCTGTTCCGATAACGGTTGGACTCTTTTTTTTGATTTACGAGCTTGGCCTGACGCCTTGAGTCGATTTCGATAATAGGGATCGTTCATACTTATCTAGTTATATACGATTTCAATTTCAACATCAATTACTCCCGTTCCCAAGGAGCTGAGTTGCTCAAAACCGGTGCTGCACAGATCAATGATGCGACCTTCTCCATAAGGTCCCCGATCATTGATGACCACTTTAATGGTTTTATTGTTTTTTAGATTGGTCACTCGAACTTTTGTGCCAAAGGGGAGTGTCTTATGCGCGGCAGTGAATTGGTTTTCTTCATCCACTATCCCTCCATAAAATGTGGCCTTTCCGTATTCCAGAATTCCCGAATAAATTCCCGGATTTTGAAGACGATAGACCATATCCGCCAATTCTCCTCTTTGGAGCAAGGCTTCGGGGTGAATATTCCCTTCACTATCTTTATAAAGATACGCGTTGTCCAAGGCCATTTGAACGTAGTTCGCATACCATGTTTCAATCGGGACATCCTTTGCGGGATCTATTTCAAGCGGTAGGTTCAACGCTTCGGTATCTTTTCCCCGAGTGAGTGCGATAATTTTTAAACTTTCAGCTCGATTCAGTGGTGCTTCGGGATGAAATGTTCCATCCGGATATCCCCCAATGATTTTTTTTTCGATCGCCATTTCAATATAGGGTCTATACCAGGCGTCCGGGGCAACATCCGAAAAGAGCGCAGCGGTTTCTTCTGACTTTTCCGTTTCCGGAATGATCTCCAAGCTTTCCAAAATCATTTTAAGCCCTTCTGCCCGGCTGATGTTTTGGTAAGGCCGGAAGGTTTCGTCTTGGTATCCTTGAATAATATTTTGTTCAGCTAGGGAGCTTATCGCTTTATAATAACGGTCATTTGATGCGACATCCGCAAATACGCCGCTTGGAATTTCTTCCCCTAAAGCGTTACCCGCGGTGAACACGGATAAAACAATAATCAGGCTTCCAATTTGAGATAGGGTACGCAATCTATTTCCCATGGAGTTCACGTTCAAAGGCTTGCTTGAGAAATGATGACGGCACGGTAAGGGCCCTCTCCTTCACTCTCGGTCGCAATATCGTTAAAGCTGTTTTGAGTCAGATGCATGTGGACCATTCGTCTGAAATAAGAGGACATGGGGGGGAGTTTTTGGGCTTTTCCATGTTTTCTCACTTCATCTACTTTTTGTTCCGCCATGGTGATCACGTTTTCTTCTTGGCGTTTACGGTAGTTGTCTACATCCAGGCTAAGATTGAAATCCTGCTCGGTTTTTTTGCGGAGTAGAATTTTTAATAGATGTTGAATTGCAAATAGTGTATTTCCGTGTGCCCCAATCAAGTGACGGGCTTCGTTGGTTTCAATATTCACCCTGTAGTGATTTTCTCCTTTATCCTCGACATCAATTTTGCTGAATTGAAAATGCATCAATTCGAGAATGGGATGAAGGGTTTCTGAAATGATTTCTTCCATGAAAATTTCGATTAAAAAATGATGGTGTAGGCGATTGTTTAAAATATCATATTTTGGTGTGTCGGCAGCATCGTTTATTTTTCGATCACACGCACGCTGGGTTCTTCTTCCTCTTCTTCTTTTTCACTTTGTTTATTTACCACAAATTGCTGTGCAATGCCATAGATTGTCGATGTTCCCCAATAGAGGCCAACTCCTGCCGGTAAGCTTGCCGTGAAAAATGCAATCATTAAGGGCATCACATATTTCATCATATTGTTTGCCATCTGCATTTGATCTTGAAAATCTTGTGGTTTTTCAAGATTTTTTGCCACTTTTTCAGGTGAGATAGCCTCTTTTTTGAGTTCTTTTTCCGCCTTTTTCTTTTTTTGTCGGCTCAGGGCCAAATGAATTTGGATGAATTGAAGGGCACCCACTAAAAGCGGAAGAACAAAAAAGTCGATTTGAGTGAGGTCTAAGAGTCCCAAAAAGTGCGTTTGAATCGTTTCGAATGATAAATTTGATCCGATTTGTTCATACAATAAACTGCTTTTATCCGGATGTAGTCCTTGAGAAACCACCAAATACAAGGCAATAAGAATGGGAAATTGGATGAGGATCATCAAGCAACTCCCGAAAGGATTGACCTTGTGTTCTTTCCACAATGCGACGGTCTCCATCGCCAATTTTTCTTGATTGTCCTTATGTTTCTTTTTGAGTTCCTCGATTCTACTCTGAATTTTCTGTAATTTTTTTTGAGATTTCATTGCCTTTTGCGATGGAATCAATAGCAAGGTTCGGATGATGAGGGTTAAAAAGATGATGCTGAATCCCAAGCTGTGTCCCGGTAAGACTTCAATCAAATATACAAGTGCGTTGAGAATCGGACGGTACACAAAGTTCATCCATGCTGTTTTCAGGACTCCTTTTTCGGTAATCGTGAACTCATTGGTTGAAACCACCCGAGGTTCTTGGTTGATGAGAATTGTTCCTTCCACTCGGTATCGGCCCGGAGTTTCAAATAGACGATACGCCCAGTTTTTATAGCTGAGTTTACTTTTTTCTCCTGGTTTGATTTCAAACGGGACGGATACTTTGCATTCTGCGGAATCTTGAATGGAAACGTCAATCCATTCGCCATTGGCGTATTTTTTGATGCCCAGGGGTTGTACGGGGCAGTTTTCCGGAATTTCTAGTGGGAAAGTCGTGTTGTTTTGAATGGTTACAATCACTTCAGCCCCTTGAGTGTATTCTGTTTTATTCGTGATCAATCCCACATCATTTTGATCCAAGCTCGATGAGCTTTGGCCTTTTCCCCAATTTTGAACGAGCGTGAACGCCGTAAATACAAGTAAAATCCAGATGAAGAAACGATTTTTCATTGGCGATCAGGTGTCATGGAAATAAGGCTTGTTTCTAAGTCGGAATAGGATGCTCTCGTACTCGATTTTTTTCCAAGTATGATGATATCAAAATAATCGCGAGAAGGGAATCGTTCGTAGTTGATCCTTGTTGCCTCGTAGATTTGTCTTCGAAGTCGATTTCGATCCGTGGCTTTGGCGTGGATTTTGCTGCTTACAATCACCCCGAAACGATGATGCGTTTGACTATTTTTAAAAAACCGTATGATTAAATGACGGCTTTCCAGTTTTTTGCCTTGTTTCAATATTCGTCCAACGTTATCCGTTTTTTTGAGACGATAACGCCGAGAGAGCATGATAGGATGATTTTAAACGCTCAATTTCTTTCGGCCTTTGCTGCGACGTCGTTTGAGTACGAGTCTTCCTCCTCGGGATGAGGAACGTTTGAGAAAGCCGTGGGTACGTGAGCGTTTACGTTGGCTAAGTTTTCGAAGCATTGTGAAATAGGGCCAAAAGTGGTGAGATGATAACTGTTTTGTTTTGGTGAGTCAAATTCTTTTTTTCGGGAGTATTTTTATAATGAAAAATCATAATTAATGGAAGCTTCCTTGATCATTTTCTAAACTTTTAGTATGTTATCGCTGTTTTACCTTAATTGAGTATGGCTTTTTACATTCAGCACGAATTTTTTCTTTTCGGCAAAGAATCACAAACTTTTTCAAAAGATTATTTTTATGAATGGGAAGATGGTTTGGGTGGAACACCTTCTCGAATTTTCATGAATTTTCAAATCACCTCTTCCGATATCGAGGGAGAAGAGATTGGAAATGCTCTTTTCGATCTCATGAAGAATCATTTTTTTCATGATTTAGAAAGAGATCCCGGCAATCGCTTTGAAGATGTTTTGAAAGAAATCAATCATTTTGTGGCGAATAAAGAAGAATCTCTTTCCATGAGCCTGGTTCCCTTTTTAAATGTTTCCATTGCCGCGATTACGGGGGATTCTTTGTTTCTTTCTCAGCGGGGCGATGCTGAGGTTTATTTGATCCGGAAAAGGTATGTGAGTGTCTTGAGCGAAGGTCTTTCCGATCCGAAAGATCGTTCCGAACTTTTTTCCAATATTGCCAATGGATCATTGAGCTCGGGAGATGCGCTGCTTTTTTCGACTCGTCGATTATTGAGATACGTGACAAAGTCCGATTTAGGTCGATTTTTTACCATCGAATTTACTCTTTCCCAGGCCTTAGAGGCCATTAAGGGGATGCTTTCTTTGGACTCCAATGAATCGATTGACCTTTTGGCTATTCGAGTTGGAGAGCCTATTCATTTGGCGGTCATTGAAGGAACGGATGAGGATTTAAAAGCACCTCGTTCTTTTCCTTTTCGATTGGATCCCTTGAAAGATCGATTAATCCAGTGGAAGAGTTTTGTCGCCCAGTTTCTTTCGAAGTATAAAAAGGCTTCCACTTCTGCTAAAGTATCCATCGAGGAAGTGGAGTTGACCAAGGAGGTTCCTGTCGCTTCCGTTGAATCCGATTCCGACCGAGTTTCTTTATTTAAGGAATGGAGAACCTTAAAAAGGGATAAAATTTTATTATTGCTTGTGGTTTCCGTTTTAATATTATTGGTTGGAATTTATGTGGTCCGTAATCAGGGGCAGAAGCAACAGTATATCGATGAGTTGGAAGCCAAGTTGCAAACGGTTGAAGCAAATCTCAATACGGCTCAAACCACAGGAAGTTACGATAAGGAGGCGGCAAAAATTCTTCTGGATGAGGCGCAGCAAATTGCTTTGGATGTCTTGAATTCCGGTTATTTGAGGGGAAAAGCCAGTGAATATCTCGGCCGTATTGATCAGCAGCGGGATCAGATTGACAATGTGAGTCGTATTGAAGCGCCCAAAGTCTTTTTGGATTTTTCGGTGCAGGACCCTTCGACAAATGCTTTGGGGATGTTGGCCATGGGGGATCGTCGCTATGTTTACACCCACAATAAATTGTACGAAATTATTTTGGATAAAATTCAAGAACCTTTGCTGATTGATGAAAATGAGGTGGTCATTGATGCGGTCTATTATGAAGACAATCAATCCCTTTTATTTTTGACCAAGTCCAATCGAATCATTGAATTCAAAGAGGGGCAATTTTCTTTTGTGGACACCGAAGATGGTGCCTGGCACGCCGCCGTGGACTTGGAAGTTTATAATAATAGGATTTATTTATTGGATTCCGGACAAAAGCAAATTTGGCGGTATTCTCGCCAACGCAACGGGTTTGGTGGGGCGGATGCCTATGTTTCGGATGAAACCATTGGGCTGGGAGATGCGGTTTCTTTTTCGATTGATGGTTCAGTCTTTATTTTGAAAGAAGATGGTTCGGTGATCAAATTGTATGGAGGTGAGAAGGAGGAGTTTCGTATCTCCAAAGCTCCCACAACCGATCTTTCCGGAGCCACGCAGATCGATGCGGAATTTGAACGATTCCAAGTGTTTGTTTTAGATCCCGCAGGAAACCGTATCATGGTCTATAACAAAGACGCCAAATCGGGTTATCTGGTTTATAATCGACAGTTTATTTTGGATGATGTCGAACCGTTGCATGATATTTTTGTCGATAAGACCGCTAATCGTTTTTACGTCGTGGGCGGGGCCAAGGTGTATGAGGTTTCATATTAGGGAACCTCTTAAAAAACAGATAGCAAAGCAATTGGATGAGGTGATTTTTGGGTAGAATAATGAAATTCGATTGTTTTTAAGAGATTTAGTATTTACAATAAATAAATAATATTGTAATATACATTATATGAGTAAAGAATCGTCAACCATGCTTGAATTGCTTATGGGGGGTGGTAAGCAATTTCAATCAGATAATCAATTAAAAGAGTCTCTTGGACAAGTAGGAGATTCCCTGACGATAAAATCCAGTAAATTAGTTGTCTCGGGCGAGGATGGCTTGTCAACCTCTGAATATGCTGCAACCAGAATGGGTGATTTTTTAGGTAGTATAAATGGCGACACTAATGACTTGCGGGTAGGTAAAATTCCACTCGCTCACACCACCGCCATCGTATTAGCAAGTCCTGTCACCTTGGCAGAAGTGTCCCCCTATCTTGGCGCAAACTTCTCCTTTATTGAACCAATCATAAAACAGTTGGATATTATTTTAGGAGATTCCGGATTAGGAAATCCTAAATTTAGATTTATTAAAGATAAAGTAGAGGATATTTTATTGTTTATCAAAAAAAATTTAAAGGATATTGAAATTTACGAAAAATCCTCAAATACGATGATTGCAGCGGTAATAGTGAAAGATTTTTTAACTCCGCAGGCATTCAAAATAGAGATTAATCGACGGATTGAACTTTTGATTTCTTCTTTTTGTTTATCCTATGAAGAAGACGGAGTTTTGCGGGATTCAGAAGATCAATTTTTGTTGGATTTATTGAATGAGCTGGGGGGTGTGGCTTCAATAGAATCGCGAGAAGCGCCTAGTGTAAAAAGACTTAGTCCTGAAAAAATCAATACATTGAAAGAGGCTATGCGTTGTGTCGAGGTGAAGATGAAGGTCTCGAGTTTGAACTCCAACATAATAGATTTTCTCTTAAAAGAGTTTAATGATGACGGATGGAGCTTGATGGTGGTAACCTTTAGAATTTGTAATTCATTAGGCTCTGAATTATTAAAATTAATAAAAAATAGTTTAAATACTAACGAAGAGGCTTTATGGTTGCAGTTGTTCGATGCAGTATTTGCCTCTATTAATAGAGAAGTTATTTTCCCTAGAAAATATGATTTTTACGATGATAAATTGCATAACATCAGAGTTGACTATCGCGAGTTCCGCGGTCTTGATGGACGCGATGTAATTTTAGAAGTATTTAATTTAGGATTTAGAGTGCGCGGCAAAGGATCTGTAGTTGAAAAAGCAAGTGTTAAGGTCCAAACTCTTATGAAAGATGATATGGGGGAAGAAATGTAAAACAAAAGAACTCCTGCAAAATGCAATCAACTTTGAAAAATCATCAATTTTTATTACAACAAGGCGAAGCGAGTGGAGGCAGGGCTCTTCCTGAAAGGGGAGTGATTAGATACGTTGACGGGTGATTTTTTCTATTTCCTGAGCAATTCTAAGTTCTTCATTGGTTGGAATCACGAGCACGGATACCTTGCTTTTATCGGAATGAATGGGCCCCCATCCTCCTTCGATGGCCGATTTATTTTTTGAATTGTCCACTTGCATTCCCAAATATTCAAAGGCTTTGCAAATTTCTTGTCTCAAGTACCACGCATTTTCTCCAATGCCGGCTGTGAACACCAACGCGTCTAATCCTCCCAATGGGGCGACGTACGAGGAGATGCTCTTGATGAGTCGGTACACATACACGTCGAAGGCTCGTTTTACGGACGGGTATTTTTTATCGCTGGGATTTGCCATGATGGCTCGGAGCGGCCTCATATCCGAAGAAACTCCAGAGAGTCCTTTGAGTCCCGATTCATGCAAGACCAGTTTTTCAATTTGAGAAAGGGATAGCTTGAGTGTTTTGGTGAGATAAAAGATAATGGCCGGATCCAAATCACCGGTTCGAGTTCCCATCATCACTCCTTCCAGGGGAGTAAAACCCATGCTGGTATCAATGGATTTTCCTTTGTGAATTCCGGTCACACTCACTCCGTTGCCAATGTGACAACTGATTATTTTTTCATGGGGTCTTTTGTTCTTTTTTAGCCAGTCGATGGACTGTTCACTTACATAGGCGTGGCTGGTTCCATGAAATCCATACCTACGGATATGATTTTTTTTGTAATAGGCATAGGGAAGTCCGTATAAAAATGCTTTTTCCGGCATTGTTGCGTGAAAACCGGTATCAAATACCGCGATATTGGGGGTTTTAGGTATGTATTTTAGGCAGGCTTCAATCCCTGAAATATTGGCCGGATTATGCAAAGGCGCTAATACAGAAATTTTTTTTAAATCTTGTAGTATTTTAGGAGTGACGCGGAGGGGGGCATTGTATTTTTCCCCTCCATGTACGACTCTGTGCCCGATGGCTTTAATCTGTTTGAGGGTTGTGAGAAACTTGGTTTTTTGTAATACAGTGAGCGCAAGATCGAGTGCCTCTGCATGGTTTTTGGCTTTACCCCTTTGTGTCACCCCATTTCCATGCAGCTCACAGCTAGCTAGTCCAATTCCATCCACATGCCCTTTGAACCGTATTTTCCATCCGTTGCTTTCCATGAGTTGAAATCGAAGGGAAGAGGAGCCGGCGTTTAGGATGAGAAGCAGCATATTGGAGGGAAAAGAGATAGTAGCGAAACCATTAACAAGTGACGATTGACAAGTGACATAGGATTATAAATTTTTCAAACGTTTTCTAATATTAAATGTTAATTGTCAATGGTTATTTGGTGATTGATTATTATTTCTAAAACACCTTTTCCACTCCCTGTGCTTCAATCACCGTGAAGGCGCACAGATCGACAATGTCTTGGACCAAGCATCCCCGTGACAGGTCATTGATGGGCTTTTTGAGTCCCTGAAAGATTGGCCCGATGGCTTTGGCTCCGGCTAACCGTTGTACTAATTTATAGGAAATATTTCCGGATTGGAGATCGGGAAATATCAAAACATTGAAGTCTCCGTAACTTTTGGCATGGGGAAATTTTCGTCGGCATACCTCCGGCACCAGTGCCGCATCCACCTGCATTTCTCCTTCAATAATCAGATCGGGGCGTTGATATTGTGCCATTTTTGTCGCTTCTTTCACTTTATCCACCAGGGGATGATGAGCTGAGCCTGCCGTTGAAAAGGAGAGCATGGCGATTTTTGGTTCAAGCCCGAAACGTAGGGCGGTTTCTGCCGTATCAATGGCAATATCCGCCAATTCATGGGAATTGGGTTCAATGATCACGGCACAATCGGCAAACAGCAGGATCCTTTCTTCCAGGATCATGAAAAAGAATCCTGAAACTTTATGGAATTTTTCTTTGGTCCCGATGATTTGAATCGCCGGACGAATGGTTTCCGCTGTGGTGAAGGTTGCTCCGGAGATCATCCCGTCCGCCTTTTCTTCCTCCACCAGCAAGGTACCTATGATGTTGATGGGATTGGCTGCCATTTCTTCTTTGGCTTGCGCTAAAGATATTTTACGAATTTCTTGATACCGTTTTTCCCAGTGTGGTTGTCGCGAATCGTTTTGCGTATCGATTATTTCGATCTGTTCCCATGGCAAATCAATGCCCAATTCTTTTGCCGTTTTGTGGATCATTTGAGGATTCCCCAGCAAAATGGGATGCGCCAGGCGTTCTTCCAGGATTTTTTTGAGTGCGGCTAAAATGCGCGGTTCAGTTCCTTCCGGAAAGACGATTTTTTTTGGTGCCGCGGCGGCTTTTTCCTTGATGCGTTGCAGGAAGGTTTTCATGTTCAAAGATGAGGTGAGGAGGTGTCCAGGGAAAGTATCGTTCAAAGAGCGACCATTGCATTTTAGCAAATCTCCACCACATCTCAATGACTCCTTGGGGTTTTGCAATGGATTTGAATTTATTTTCTTTCAACGCTTGGAAAATGGATTCTACATTTTTGTTCGCGTCGATCAGCACATGGCCATTGTCCAGCATATCCAGGCGGTGTACATCGCTGGTGGCAATATAGGGGAGCATTTCTTTTTCCGACAACTGTTTGGCTTTTTTATTCCAATCGATCCATTGTGAATAAAACCAAGACAGCTCAATTCCATCGAACAGATCCAAGTGGTTGTAAATTCTTTCCTGAAAGCAGTACTTACGTTCCGGGAAAAAGGGATGGGCGGCAATGGTAAAAATTTCGGGATGAGTGGCTCGGTATTTTTTTAAATCCTCCGTCGTTTTGAGGTTTTGCGCATCCGGGCTTGCATTCAGGACAAGCACATGCCCTCCCAAATTCAACTCGATGCCCGGGATCAAGAGGATATCCAGTTTTTTGGCATGGGCTTTTAGTGCTTCGGTGATGACCACCCGTTCATGGCAGGTGAAGGCGATCACGTCAAATCCAAGGGCCTTTGCATGATCCAACAGTTCAAATCCGGTATAGCGAATGTAATCGTCCTTATCTCCTCGGACATGAATGTGAAATGACGCTTTGAGCATGATAAAATGGTTTACTGAAAATTAACGTATTGTTTCGATCAATACAGCTTGTAATTGAGAATTAATAGTTATTGATTTTCAGAAGATGAGGTGGTTCCGGTCACGGTTTTAACGCTATTCAGCGCTTGATCGACACTTTCGGCCGCTTCTTGCACTTCGGCGGTTGCTTTTTGGACATCGTCAATGGCTTGCTCAGTTTGTTCGGTTTTTTCGCCCACCCATTCCTGCGTATTGTCGTACGCCTCTTGGACATCGGCGGCTGCATTTTTCCCTTTTTCAAGCCAAGTACATCCGCTGAGGAGCAGCAGAGCACACAGAACTACAGCGATGGAGGGGAGGAGGAAGGGTTTCATTATTTTAGATTGAATAAATTAGCAAAATCTCCGTCAAAATTTTTGAGAAAATTGCGTATATCCAGAATATCGTCCGGTGTGATGGGTTGGAATGTTTTCGATTTCCCAATTCTTCGATGAATCATTCGTTTTTCTTTGAAGACCACATTCACGATCACTTCGTTTTTGCATTCCCGGCAGGCCGCCATAAAGAATCCTTCACTAAACACGGTGCCAATGATCCGAATATCCGAATCTTTATAGTTATAGCCGCATTGTTTGCATGGCAATGTCTCCCTGATTTCTTTTATGAGTTGTTTTAATTCTCCAAAATTCATGTTGAAGCATTAAAGGATGGATTTCATGCTACTCCTTTCGCGGATAAAAATCAATCCGTTTTGAGGTTGTAATTGTCAATGCATCCGTGAATGGCTTTCTCCCTTTAGCGAAGTTGTTCCAACGTAGCGCCGATTCGTTTTAGGGATTCTTCTTTTCCTAAAATTAAAATCATTTCAAACGCTCCCGGTGAGAACGCCTCTCCGGTGAGGGCCACTCTTAAAGGCCATAGCACCTGACCGTTTTTCATTTCAAGTTTTGAGATGGTTGTCATTAAGGTCGTTTTAATGCTTTCTTCGGAAGAAAAATCGGTGGCTTGGGTTAAATCTTCCCGTGTGGCTTGTAAGGCTTTCTTGGCTAAAGTTTTATCAATTTGCATTTTTTCATTTTCCATCAGCGGTAACAGTGTGGTCCAATTGGGATTGAAATTCACCAGATAATCGAGCATGGGGCCGGCTTCTTCCCATGTTTTGATTCGGGCTTGTAGTGCCTGAATAACATGAATGTTTATGTCTTTGAGTTGATTTTTTCTATCCTTTTTTTCTTCGCCCGTCGCATAGTCTTCCAGGTAGGTGGTGTATTTCTCAATAAACGCTTCAGGAGAAAGTTTTCGAAGATACTCCCCATTGATCCATTTGAGTCGATTCAAATCAAAGACCGCTCCTGATTTATGAACTTTTTCGAGATCGAACTGTGCAATCAATTCTTCCATTGAAAATATTTCATTCGTTTCTCCTCCGCCCGGATTCCATCCCAGCAGCACGATGAAATTGATCATGGCTTCCGGCAGATATCCTTTCGCACGGTAATCTTCGACCGCCACGTCCCCTTGTCTTTTGCTCAATTTGCTTTTGTCGGGGTTTAAAATAAGTGGAATATGCGCGAATTCCGGCATTTTCCATTCAAACGCTTTGTACAAATAAATGTGCTTTGGGGTTGAAGGGAGCCATTCTTCCGCACGGATCACATGGGTGATGCCCATATCATGATCGTCCACGACATTGGCCAGATGATAGGTGGGAAACCCATCGGATTTCATTAACACCTGGTCATCGATCGTGTTGGAGGCAAATTCGAGATCTCCTCGTACCACATCTCTAAATCGCAATATTTCATTTTCCGGAATGGCCATTCGTATCACATGGGGACTATTTTGTTCCAGGAGTTGGTGGATTTCTTCGTGACTTCGTTTACGGCATTTTTTGTCGTACATCGGTGCTTGTTTTCTCTCTTGTTGCTCTTTTCTCATTTCATCCAATCGTTCCATGCTGCAAAAACAGCGGTAGGCTTGTCCTTTATCCAATAAAACTTGGACTTCTTTTTTGTAGAGTTCCAGTCGTTCCGATTGAATGTAAGGGCTATTGGAGCCACCGACTTCCGGGCCTTCATCGTAAGTGATGCCCGCCCATTGTAGGGTGCGTATGAGGCTTTCCACTGCGCCTTCGACAAAGCGATTCTGATCCGTGTCTTCAATGCGCAAAATGAGTTTTCCCTTTTTTTGTCGTGCAAAAAGATAAGCATAGAGGGCCGTACGCAAACTGCCGATATGGAGATACCCTGTTGGTGAGGGAGCAAAACGTGTTTTAATCATTATTCTAATTATAGCAGATTTGCACAGAGAGGCAAAAAGGGCCAATGAAGCAGCGTGGCGTATCTGGTTGCTCTACTCCCTTCTTTTTTGTATAAATAAGCTATGGCTAAACGTCGTTCTCGTCTCAAATCGCGTTCCGGATCCCGTCGTAAGGGGATTCAAATTCGGGTGGCCAGTCATGTGATGCGTGAAATTTGGGCCGTGGTCTATATGGCTTTTTGCGTGCTCACGCTTTTGAGTATCAATGAGAAGCTCGGGGTGGTCGGGTCTTTGTGGAATGACTTTTTGACTCCCATCTTCGGATGGGGCATTTATATGGTTCCTCTTTTATTGGGAGGCGTTTCATTGGCGCTCTTTTTTGCCCGTCGGATTTCTTTTGATGCCGGTCGTATTTTGGGGCTGGTGCTTTTGGTTATTTCCTCCCTGGGAACCTTGCATCTTTCCGTAGCGGATGATCAGATTTATGCCGTGGCGCAAGACGGAGAATACGGAGGCTACATTGGATTTGTTTCGAGTTTTATCGGGCGTCAGATTTTGGGAATTACCGGATCTTATGTTGTTTTCTTTGCTTTATTTGTGATTTCTATTCTTTTGACCTTTTCCATTTCGCTCCGCGAAATTTTTTCTTTGTTTGAATGGAAATGGGAGGTGAAGGACCGATCTGCCGCGCGGAGCCGAATGGATGCTCCTTCTTCTTATCCTTCCAATGCTGATGAGGCCATTGAATTGGAAGATGAAGACATGGTTATTCATCTATTGAACGGGAAAAAGGATTCTGGTGCGATGGAGGACGAGGATGCTTTATTGGTTCGTGAGGTGGAAGATGACGAGGGATTGGAAGGTCGTGTTAAAGGCTGGCAAGATTTTTCGGATGATGGAGAGGAAGAGGATTTGGAAGAAAGTTTGGGAGAACCTGTTGCTGTGGAAAGGATTGGTAAGGACGATTCTTTTTCCTCGGAGGCTTCCACTAACCTGGTTTCTATCCCCTGGGAATTTCCTCCTTTGGATTTATTGAACGACGAATCCATCAGCATTCAGATGAATCAGGAACTGCTGCGCGAAAAAGCTGATGCGATACGCGATAAATTGGCGCAATTTGGGATTCAGGTCAAAATGCATGATGTTCATGTGGGACCAACGGTCATTCAATACACCTTAAAGCCGAGTGAGGGGGTGAAGTTGTCTCGCATCACCTCGCTTAAAAATGATTTGGCATTGGCAATGGCCGCTTCGGCCATTCGTATCGAAGCCCCCATTGCCGGTAAATCGTTTGTGGGGATTGAAATTCCCAATGAAACCCGTTCCATTGTGCATCTTAGGGAGCTTTTGCAATGCGAAGATTATTTGAATTTTCAAAAAAAAACCAAGTCCAAGTTGTTGATTCCGCTTGGTCGAGATGTTACGGGGAAGGCGATTGTCACCGATCTTGCGCTCATGCCCCATATGTTGGTGGCCGGTGCCACGGGTTCCGGTAAATCGGTGGCCACCAATGCCATTTTGCTTTCTTTTCTCTATCAAAATTCCCCCAAAGATTTAAAGTTGATTTTGATTGATCCTAAACAGGTTGAACTGTCTTCGTATAACGGGATTCCTCATTTGTTGACGCCGGTCATTACTCAGCCTGACAAGGCGGCGATTGCCTTGCGCTGGGTCGTGGCGGAAATGACCCGTCGCTACACCGTCTGTGCCGAGTCCGGGCATCGTAATATCGACGATTACAATGATGATCCCCAGTCGCCCCAACCCATGCCGAAGATCGTGGTGGTGATTGATGAGTTGGCCGACTTGATGATGGTGGCCGGAAAGGAAGTGGAGGCATCGATTTGTCGTATCGCCCAGATGGCCCGAGCGGTGGGTATTCATTTGATTGTGGCCACTCAAAGGCCTTCGGTGGATGTCATTACCGGTTTGATCAAGGCAAATATTCCGTGTCGCGTGGCGTTTACGGTTTCCTCTTCGATTGATTCGCGGACTATTTTGGATGGTATGGGGGCGGAAGATCTCCTTGGTCGAGGAGACATGTTGTATTTATCCGGAACCATGAGTAAGCCGCTCCGCATTCAGGGAGTGTATGTGTCCACTCAGGAGATTCAAAAAGTCACTAATCGGGTGAAGTTGACGCTTGAAGGCTATGAAACCACCTACAATGATGACATCACCTCTCGTAAAACCGCAGGCATTAAGCTTTCCGGAGTTCCGGATGCCTCGGTCGGTGCCGGCATGGATGACGATGAATTGTATGAACAGGCGGTGGAAGTGGTGACTCGAACTCAAAAGGCGTCCGCCACGCTGTTGCAGCGTCATTTGAAGGTTGGTTATTCCAGGGCGGCTCGGTTGATTGATATGCTGGAAGAAAATGGGGTGATCGGACCCGGAGATGGGGCTAAGGCGCGTGAGGTGTTTGTGGGGAGGGAGTAGGAGATTTATTTTTCTGTGGCGTTCAGCGCGTCTCGTGCTTCACAGAAAGCGGTTAATAAACCCGTCAAATTGGCACTGCCTGGTCTTTGGCTGTAACTTAGGAGGTTTTGTTTTATTGTATATGCTAATTTTATGTAGTTGATGCCAGATTCCATAGTCATTATAAAGAGTAATTGATTTTTGTTTTCTATTGTTTTTAGGAATGCGGTTAACGTTTCGATTCGTTCTTGAGGATCGGTTATGCCAATTTCTTCTCCATGCATTCCGCTTAATACAAAGGCATATTCATCAGGGTATCGTTCAATTTCTCGATGGGCTTCTTCTAAGGATTCCACGACAATGACGGATTGTTCAATTTTTAGGTATTCACTGTCTTCTTCTGATAAGGTGACATCGATCATCCATTGCCCCACGGAAAGAATGGGTCTGTCGCATCGACTTAATACTTTAGCGAGAAGTATTGGATCAATATCTCCTTCCTCCAATTTCAACAACTCGAGCATTCCCGGTTTTTGTATTTTTTTTGCTGGATTAGTTGGCGTAATGGCTATTTCTTCACGAGCTTGTTGTTTCGTTGCATTGATCATGCTGGCCTGCATGGATAAGAAATGCGTTTTTAATCTCAGTAGAGTTGCTTTTGAATGGGTTCCTCGTGAATTAAGGTTTTTCAACCATTTATCGAACAGGGATCGAATTTTTTCTTCATCGTAGCCCGCGATCAATCGTGGATTTCCCTTGAAAATTACATCACATAAAGCGTTTACTGTTTCGAAAGATAATCCATTATCGGATGTTTTTATAAATTTTTTTAAATCATCTTCCGGATTAAAATCAGTAGGTTTTTCTTGGCCATTTTCTTCTGGCAGTTCTGCGGCTATTTCTTTAATAAGATCGTCTAATGAGGATGGCATATGAATTCAATGAATGATTAGTGTGCTCGCAAATTAAGTTTTAAATTTAAATTAATAATTATTATCTGTCAATTCTATTGACTAAAAAAAGATATTATTATATAAAAATCTACTTATTTTCAAATTTTCATTTTATGCCTAATCTAGATAAATCAGAGCCACTTTATTCCTTGATGCGATTGGGTTCACACGGTGTCCAAAAAGCAGCTGGCAAAGGGCCGCTTGTGGGGTTGATTAAAAGAGGGGCAGGCCTTGATCCCGAGGTTCAGCGCAGTCTGGCTGTGATTCAAAGTAGTGCAACTTCGCAGTTGGCGAAAGGATTAGAGCGATTTACATCGGGAGCTTTGTCGGTTGATCTTGCGGCGGATTTTTCCGGTTCTACTACTGAGTTGCATGCTTCTTTATTGAAATTATCAGGCGAATTGGCTTCACGTCTTGCCGGTAGTTTACCTTTGGCGCAAATTAATTATGGAATTTTTGGTGGAGAGGGTTTGGTTCAAGCTCGCGGAGGCGTTTCTTTGTTAGGGCAAGCGCATTGCTCAACGGCTGGCTGGGAATCCAGTTTTGGCCAGTTTTTAGAGAGGTATCGCGGATTGGAACGGAATCTTCAGCGTCAAGATGTGTTGATCAGTTTTCATGACGCACGTCCTAAGCAAGACGCTTCCCTTTTTGAATCCATTAAGGTTTTAAATCAGACCAATGGTATCGCGGTGATTATTTATCTTCCAAGTTCGGGATCGACCGATGCGGATCGGCAAGTTTTAAGAGATTTGGCTTCTCCGGAGACCGGTTTTAAGCGTGGATTATTTATTGATTTGAGTGGAGTTGATTATAAGGATCCTACTATTTTGGGAGGATTTATTCGAGAATTGGTGGAAGGAGTGGCACAGACTAATCGAGAAGCTGCTCAAGCCGGTCAACATCCTGAAATTACCGGTGAAGTGGCGCATACGCGATTTCGTGCTTTGGCGGGAACGGTTTTGCAAAGAGCTAAACAATTATCTGCAAAATCTTCTCCGTTGGGATTGTTGGGGGATGGTCAATAAATAATAAATAATAAATATTTAATTTATGAGTTCAGATTCTGCGGATACTCGAGCGGTTGATCCTGATGAAGGGTTTAAGATTTTAACAGGATTAGTTCAAACCACGTTGCAATCTGAGTTCGATGGAGCTCAATCTCGTGTTGTGCACCAATTTGGGTTGCGCTTACAAGCTTGTTTGGAGCTTAGTTCTGAAATCGCTTCTGTTTTAGGTCAAACTCAAGCCGAAGTCTTATCCCATATTTTGAGAATTTTATCGACTACTTCTCAAGATCCGGAAGCTTTTTTGCGTAATTTTGTTCAGCGATTTAAAGACTTGCAAGCTCGATTGGGCCAATTGGAGAGTGGAACTGAGTTATCCTTGTTGAAGCAAAAATTATCTGATCAAGAGGCTTTTCAACAACAAATGAGGTCTCAATTTCAGGCGCAAATTGATCAATTGGAATCTGTATTGAAAGAAAAAGATGCTTTGCTTGAAGAAAAAGACCGCTTACTTCATCAGGCTTTGGATCGTGTCAATCTTGCGGAAAGAGCTCAGGGCGATATCCTTCGATTACGAGAACGTTTATTGACTCACGTTGCTGACTTGGCTCAAGAGATGGCTGCGGTTGTAACGGAAATTCGTACGGTGGAGCCGGGTATTTTGGCGGCTTATTTTGAATTTGGGGAAATTCAAAAGGTTTCCAATGAATGCCTGAGTGTTTTTCGTCAATTGAGTGCCGAAGTGCTTTCCAATATTAAGCTTTTTAGTTTCGCTGTCCAGGAATATGAACGCGTTACGAGCGACATTGCTTTAGCTCAAGGAATCCCTTCGTCTATTTTGTTGCAAAAAATAATGAAATGTTTGGGTTATTTTGAAGCGTTGAAGCAACTTCAGGATCAAATGATTCTCGATCAGACGGGGGAAGCGCCTTTGGATGTTCCTGCGGAATGGTTGGATTCTGCAGGCGGTTTGATCGATTTTTATGAACTTTTCGGCGTTTCGTTTGGTACGGATGTTAAGAACATTAAAAAAGCTTATCATCGTAAAATGAAAAAACTTCACCCCGATTTAAATGATGGGCAAACCTCTCCTGAAGTTAACTTGTTGAATTTGGCTTGGGGGGTTTTGGATAGTCCCGAAGAGCGTGCCCGGTATGATGAAATTTATCAAAAGATTTATTCAGAGAAAGTGAAAGCTTCTACTCCTTCTTAAATTTTTTTATGCTTGATCTTGAAGATCTTTTTGCTGAAATCAAACAAGACTTGGAAGGTGGACGAAAATCGGTCACTACTCCTAAGGAAGTACCTTTAGATGAAGAGGCCAATTTTCAATCTTTTATGCAGGGACGAGATCCTCAACTCACTTTGCCCATGGTAGAGGCTTTGAGTGATATTGTTTTTAGAGGAGCTCCTCGTTTTGTTCGAGGTTATCATCCTTCTCGAATCCAGACCGGTGTTGAGGCTTGGCTGGAACAACTTTCTCAGAATTCGATTTATTCGATTGGTTTTGTCTAGGGATGCTCTTCATGCGGCGACTCGACAACAATCTGGCATTGAGGTTCAGGACTATGTTCAAATGGCACTTGATGCTTTACAACGTGGTGATACAGAGAGGTTTATTCAAACGGTTTTGAAATATCCTGATCTTGCTCAAGATTATGCTGAAGTAGCTTTGAAATTGGGGAAGATGGAAGAAGTGGCTTTTCCTATTATTGAGAGGGCCAAGCTTGGACAACTTCCTGATGAAAATTTAAAATTATTTGCAAAGTTTTTTTTGGGAAATACCTATCAGAAACTTATTGAACAAACGTTGATGGAATTACAACAAAGTATGGCTCGAAGTATTCAACAGGGACAATATTGGGAATTTTATAATCAATTGGGGCAATTTATTGAAGCTCAATTTTCCCTTATTAAAGATCGGTTGGTTTTGGCTTTTTGGGATCCTACTCAGCTTGGCGAATTGGTTGCCCTTGCGTCGAAATATTTTACACATTCCAGTTTCCATTCTTCCTGCATTCAGCCCTCAAAAGCACCAGTAGAGATTTTGGAAGTGGAAATAAAG
>CAYTES010000019.1:0-24635 GCA_964436935.1 uncultured Candidatus Peribacteria bacterium
AACCGCCCCCTGACGGTCGAGGAGATGGCGCTTCAATTGTCTTCTTTTGAAAATCAAACCGTTGATCTGCTTTATTACCATTCCGTTCCAAAAGCCTGCGCGGACTTTTCGCATTTCGAGATGAGCGAAGGCCCGCTTTTGGTTCGTTGGTATTGCATGAACGGGGATCAACTGCAAAGCATTTCTTTTATGAGCAAAGAGCTGCTTTCGCTTGCGGCGATGGATTCCAATGTGCGCAACTCATTAATACCCTATCTTAAAAAACCAAATCCTTTTTCATTTTCGTTTTCTTCGCCTGAACATTCCACCATCTCGTCGAAATATTCCCTGAAAGAAGGTCTTTCCGCGTACAAAACCACGGTCCTCGGCATGGACTTTTTACTTTTAATTTTTGTTTTCTTTCTCCTTTCACCCCGGCAATTTTATTCTTTATTTCATATCAAACAACGATCGAATGATTTAACCCTGAAAGCAGGGTTGGATCTTATCAAGGCGCAACTCCTTACACGTCGCGAGAGGGCACGACACCATCCCTTGATCTCTTTGTTGTGCTTTTTTTCCCTCTTATTGATTGTTTTCATTTTTATTGAAATCCCTTGGAATGCACTTCTTGTGGGAATGCAGGCCGATGGGCTTTTCCTTTTTTATCTCACTCTTTCGCTTATCCTCGCCCTGTTTTTTGTATCATTTCTCTTTCCGGAACATTTAAAAGAATTTTTGAGCCGGATGAATGTGCTTCACCAAAGCCGTTTTATCCCTTTAACCTCTTTTCAGTATCGCGTCGCTTTCTTGGGATTTACATTCTTGTGCACCCTTTTCCTTTATGATTTTTTCCTGTTTCAAAAAACAACCGATTGGCTTTGGATTTTTATTTTCTTGTCGGGAAGCCTCATCTTCTTTTCCAAATCGGAATTTCGCCCCCTCCTGAATCGCCTTGAAATTTTTTTCATACGCTTCAATCAGGCACTCATGATTGGACTACCTTTCGTTTTTTTAATTTCTATTTTCAACCCCTATATAACAACGATTCTTCCTCCTGTTGATTTTAAATTCAATGCCGTTGAGTCAGGCCGCCCCACACGGTCCATCTCTCCTCTTTTGGACCATCCCGGGAAAAATACCGCATGGGTTCTCCCTGAAAACGTCTTACTCCTTCATTCTCCTTTTTCGGTTCATGGGCCAAAATCCCTGTTAAATCGTCCCATTCCATTGCATTTTGGAATGAAGGTGCGCTCCAATGTTTCTCTCCATGCGAAAACATCGGATGGCACCTTGCAGCCTCTTTTCATACCGACTCCTCAAAATTTATCCCTCGTACGACAATTTGATTCCATTGGAGTTTATCGGCTGACGACAAGCACTTCCATTGAAACCGGCCGCACAAAAAATACCACGAATTGGGCCGATTTCATTAAAACCGGTTTTCTGAAAAATTCGGTTCTTGGGATCAATTTGATTCACTATGGATTCAATATGGATGATTTTTTAAGCACCCAAAACCCGGTTAAAAACAATGGAACGAATGCCTTAGATCTTTTCCCTTACCTTACGATTGAAAATGACTCTTTCGTTTTTTATACGTACAATTCACAGAATGCCTTGTCTTTTAGTTTTGATTTTGAAGGTGTGACATCCAAAATGAATGGAGAATTCATTTTAATTGATGAACACAACAACCGTATTGAAGAAAAATCTTTTTCACTGACCTCGGACCATTCTCAATTTAAGCTGAATCTCCCCAAGGCTCCAAACGGACTTTATCGATTTTATTTTAATTTTACTGAACCCATTACATTGTCGCATCTTGCCGTCAATTCCGGATACCTTGTATTGAAAACTTCCCATCTGGCCATCGCTGCTCCGGTCCCCATGTCGTTTTATTTCAAACCTTATGCAAACTCGTTTTCTTATGAATCGGATTCCGGCCAATCCTTTGGAGGGGATGGCGGATTGATCCAAACTCAAGACAAAATGGTTTTTGCCCGTTGGGTGGACTTCTTAGAGCAATCCCGAGCCCCCTCTCTGACAAGACTCTCTTTGCCCGCGAAAAATCTTATTCTGACCAGTTCCATTGATACCCTTTACTCATTTACCGAAAAAAGCTGGTTCAACCCTTTTAAATTTTATTTCTCCGATGACCCGGAATATGTTCAATATTGGATCATTGAAAACTACTCCCTCTCCGAGTCACTTGAAAAAGGTTGGAGCGAAGCCCGCGCCAATCTTGAAATCACTCCCTCGAATGGAGAACTCCCATTGGAAATCCACTTCGATCCCTCTATCGCCAATGCCTGGATTTTACTGGATACACTTTCTATGACTCCCTTATAATCATGCCTTCTTCTTCTCTTTTCAAAAAAATCGGCCTTCTTTTTTTAACGGTTTTCAGCCTAACCCTTCTTTTGAAATTGAGTTTAACCCCCGGCTCAACTCTTTTATTCGGAGTTGTCTTTGGCTTCTTTTTACTACTTCTGCTTATTCGTTTTTCATCCATCATTTCTTCCTATCCCAGCCATTTAAAACAAATGAAAAATTCCGATTTCTGGCTGCGGCATGGTTTTAGGGAGGTACTTTTTTTAATTTTAAGCACGGGGATTCTTTGCTTAATTCTATACTCTCGATTATATTTTTTGGGAGGAGTGGGCATGATAATATCCTTTCTTCTTTTTGTGTTGATTCTTTTTTTCCATTTCACTTTTTCTTCATCGTTTAAAGAATGAATTCTTCTTCTCTTTCTGCCCCCTTAAAACGGTTGACTCAATTTCTTGTCCCGTCTCCCTCCTCGAAAAATATTTTTTGGATTTTTAATGAAGCGTCTCTCTCGAAAATCGAAAACGGTGAGTCTTATGATGTGATTGCAATTGCTCCCGATTTTTTAAAAAACTGTCCGGATCTTCATGCGTTCTTTCGAGAGCTGCGAGCACTATCTCATGAACGTACCCGTTTGCTTTTTTTTATTCCCCGATTTTCTTTTTTTCCCATCTCTTTAAATGATCTTTCCACCTTTCTTACGGCCTCGCATCACGAAATCACACTTCGAGGGCGAAATATTCACTTTAAATATTGTTTTGCACGCGCCCTGCCTTTAAAAAAGTCGAACCACGGCCTTTCAATTGTTGTTCCCGTCAAAAATGAAGCCCAAAATGTGGGGCCGCTGCTTTCACGCGTGCCGTTCGACGCGTGCCCTCATGTGGAGGTTATTTTTGTCGAAGGAGGCTCTAAAGATGGAACCCGAGAGGCTTGCCTGCACGCCATTGAACACGCGGCCCCGCATCAAACCATTAAATTTGTCGAACAGTCGAAGCCCGGCAAAGGACAGGCGGTGCGGGAGGGTGTTGCGGCCGCCCAACATGAATTGATCGTTATTCTCGATGGAGATATCGCCATTCCCCCGGAGGAAATTCGGCACTTCTACGATTCATTTTGTGAAGGAGTCGGAGAAGTGTTGAATGCGTCCCGCTTTGTCTATCCCATGGAAAAAAATGCGATGCCACTGCCCAATCAATGGGGAAATCGATTTTTTGCTTCCTTCTATTCATGGATGAGCGGGCAGTCGGTCAAAGATATTTTTGCCGGCACAAAAATGCTCACAAAATCGGATTATAACCGCATTGAAAAACTTTTACCGTATTTCAAAACAGGGGATCCGTGGGGGGATTTGGACATCCTTTTCGGAGGTGCTAAACTGGGGCTAAAAATCCGGGATATTCCTGTGCATTATTGCACCCGTCGCTACGGTGTTTCCAATATGAACGCCTTTCGATATGGTGCATTCCTCGTGCGGCAATTTGTGAAAGCCGTGTTCAAATTTAAACCTTTTTTTATTTTTTGAAACTGTTCTAGAAACCTCCGAAAAAACTCCTTCCAAATATTAATTCCTGCTTATGCTTTCTTCATTTTATGGCATCCTGGTGATGATCGCGCTGCTTTTTTTACCGGGGTTTGCACTTCTTTCTTTTTTTAAATCGTGTTGGAATAAAACCTCGTGGGTGGATCGTTTGTGCATGATGCTGGTTTTGAGTGGGTGTTGGAATTATCTTTTCTTTCTTCCACGAATGGCTGCGGAAACACGCTTCCATTTTTATCTCGCTAATTCCGGAATTCTTATTATGGCGGCATTGATTTTTTCGAGACATTCGCTTACTCGCTTTTTCAAAAAACCTTGGCCTTTTGTAACAAACTTTTTCCGAGCAGCGGCGATCCCTCTTTTTGTTTTTGCGCTGGGCGGATTTTTTGTGGGATTTCCCTTTCATTCCCTGAATGAAAGTCGATTGCAACCCAGTGAGGGCGGAGATGTTCAACTTTTTCTCTTCAAAACCCACCTGCTTCGGGCCGGCTACAGTTTTATGGATGATATTTATGCGGATCAGATCAATTTTTATCCCAACTTTTTGATGTCGGAAGTGGCGCTGGCCACCCTTTTCACCGAGTCGGGACTTGTGCCTAATGCGGAAACCTTTCGCGTTATTTTGAGTGTCACTATTTTCTGGCTCATTTACGCCTTGGGACGTGCGCTCAACCTCAAAGAGGGAGAAGGAATTTTCCTGGCTCTTTTCAGCCTGCTCGGCTATTTCATTTGGGGTCATTTGGAACCGTATGTGGCTGCGGGAATGGGATTTTTTACACTGCTTTTATTCTTTTATTTTTCGTGTCGTGCATTTTTGATGCGTAAAACGCTATTTTGGATCATGTCCGGGCTTGCGTTCGGATTGGTGATTCACAGTCATCCCGTCCATAACCTTTTCGTGATTGCCTATTCGGCCCTCATGCTACCCACCTATCTTTTTTCTTGTCATCGTCACTCCGTTCCCTTTCGAACCTTTTTGAGCCATTTGGGAGTATTTAGTGTGGGAGCCTTTTTTTGGGGAACCTTATACTATCTTCCCGTTCTTCTACGCTATGGATTCCACTTCACTTCCACCTTTCATCTCAGGGAAGAGTTCAATACCACGCTGGGAGAATTTTTTATGAGTTTGGTGGTATTCCCATTGATGATTCCCAGCGTGATCATGGCTTTACTTTTATTTTTCGGCTCATGGTTTCGAGGCCCTCGCTTTATTTCTTTTTTCCATGGCTTTTCCAGGCTCACCCCTTCCGCATTTTTCTTTCTTTTTATTTTTAGTCTAGCCACTTTATTTCGCATCATAGCCATTAAAACCCACCGACTCGCCGTTTACATTGATGCCGGTGATTTTTACAATATCACCCTCGCCCTGGGAGGTGTTTTGCTTGTCTTTACCGTGATTGAAGCGGTTAAAAAAGGTTTTCGTCAAAGTCATGAATTTAGCTCTGCGCCCTGGATTCTTTCACTCCTTCTGCTGCTCTTGATTTTCCCACTTAGCCCTCTTCATGTTGAATCGATTCGACCTCTGAATCAGTACGGCATGCAAATTTGGCGACTGACCAGATTACCCGAAGCGGTCGGCGAAAGATCGATGGAAGGCAATATAAATGACCCCACGGTGGATGAATTTGCACGGGGAGTTTCAGACGCGATTCCACTCTACAATTCGGCCGTCTTGATGAGTCCCGAAGTTTTCGCAAGTTTAAGCTCTCACTTTGAACGACAAATTTTGCTTTACAATGATGCACACTCCAGTGTATTTCTCACGCCACCTTATCAAGAGCGATTTGCCGATATTGAATTGATTTACCACCGCCCGAGAGAGTCCCACCTGCAATATGTCATTGAGAAATATCATGCAACCCATGTGCTGTGGACATGGCAGGATGATCCTTCTGTTCTTAAAATACTTTATAATGCTCCATTTTTAAAAGATAGCGTTTCTCCCAACTGGCGAGGAACGCTATTTGAGGTCATATAATATTTCCTTTTTTTGAGTCCCCCAAACCAATCCGCCCATCGAAATCAAAGCAAAAATCATCCAGAAGCTATTCCACGCATTGATCTTCAAACCGAATGTGCTCGCCATATAAACCGCGAGTGTCACAAGTGACATGGATAACGTCACGGAAAGAGTCGCGATTTCAATGCCATTGAACTGTTTCATCTCCTTTTTCAGAATGACATGAAGCCATATAAAGCCGGGCACAAAAAGCGCATAGGGAAGTGCCAATGCAATTTGTAATGCATGTTGAAACGAGACATGATATAAAAATACTAAGATTAAAATGATTAGAATTAAAAAGGTGATTATTTTTCCCATTCGTAACATGATCAATTTCATAGCATTGCATAAAAAGAAAGTGCCTCTCCGATCTTATCACATGGATGTTTTGACACAATGCGATTTATTTAATACTCCTCTCTCAGAATGAATACTTTCGATTTTTTGGCCAATCAGCAGATTTTAGTGACCGGCGGACATGGATTCCTGGGATCTCATGTGGTGAAATTGCTCAAAGAAAATGGTATGATAGAGGATCGATTACAGGTTCCTTCACGACGTGATTTTGATTTGCGCGAGCGGTCGGTATGTCGAGCCCTGACAAAAGGGAAAACCCTCGTGATTCATTTGGCCGGAAATGTGGGGGGAATTGGATACAACAACGAGCATATGGCGGAGATGTTTTATGACAACTTGGTCATGGGAACCGAACTGATGGAAGCCGCGCGACAGGAAGGCGTCACTAAATTTGTAACCCTTGGAACGATCTGCAGTTACCCCAAAACTCCTCCAATCCCCTTTAATGAAGATTCCCTGTGGGACGGCTATCCCGAAGAAATAACGGGTCCCTATGGACTGGTCAAAAAAATGCAGCTGGTTCAGGGACAGGTTTATCGCAAACAGTACGGATTCAACTCCATTTTTCTTTTGCCCACCAACCTCTATGGCCCGGGGGACCATTCGACTCATGTCATCGCTCAGTTGATTGATCGGATCGTGACGGCACATCATGAGCAGCAGCCTCGCGTGACGATCTGGGGATCCGGCAAAGCCACCCGTGATTTTCTCTATGTGAAAGATGCGGCGGACGCTATTTTAAAAGCCGCCGAACACTACAATGAAAATGCCCCTATAAATCTAGGTAGCGGCATTGAAACCTCCATCCGCGAACTGGTTGAAACGATTGTTGAATTGGTCAAATACAAGGGAGAGATTGAATGGGATCTTACGAAACCGGAAGGTCAACCCCGTCGTCTGCTCGATATTCAACGGGCCAAAAATGCGTTTGGATTTTCTCCGCAAACGTCGCTAAAGGAGGGACTGCAACAAGCGATTGATTGGTACGGGAAGAAGCTTTGTTAATTGTATTTTGCGGGAGTTTCTTGATTTTTCTCTTGCATGACCTGAAAAATTTTTATTCCATTTTGATCATAAATCATTTTGATTTTTGAATTCTGCCGAACCTCTTCGAGCCATTTGGCTTCAGGAAACATAACGGTCCATGCATAATAAATGAAATAGTCCATATTTTTTGCCATGATTTCATCATTCAAATTTAAACGATTCAACTCGCGCCTGGTTTTTGTCATGACAATGAGTTCGTCGGGAAGATAACGCAATGATTTCAAATACGCATAATTTGACCCAACCCGTGACTCTTCGTGGATCACAGGAAGTAATGTTTGATAGGCTTCAATGAAATCCAAATCCGTATTTTCCCGCTGATACTCTTTGCCATACATGGAATTCAGTGATGTCGAAAAAAATGCCATTACAACCAATGCCATCACCGCCGTACGTTTTAAGGCATGAAACTGTTTTATCTTTTCAAATAAAATATGAGCCCCCCAGATACACAATAAGGGAAATGAAAAATCAATGACGGGAAAGGATATGGTAACCAGAGGATTGCCCAATCCTCGAAGAAAAGGGATGTGTAAAAGTAAACTACCGATCACCAAAACAAAAATCGGCATATAAAGCCACACCCATAGGCGATGGGCTTTATCAAATGATTCTTTCACGGTAAATAAGGTGAGAAAAAATAGGATCAAAAGGGGAGCATTTTCAAGGCGTCCCAAATTATTATTACCGTAAAAAAATGCGGAAATCCCCTGTTCTAATAGGGCCGGAACCAATAACGAAAGTGCCAAAATTAAAACCCATGCCATCCATAGAAATCGATTTTGAGATAAAGTCATCCCAAAAGTATGCGCCGCTGTGGGGGCCGTATTTCGACTGGGTTTATGCAGCAGAATCCAATGAAATACACTATAGCAATACGCCGCCACCACAAGCCCATAGAAAAAAAGGCCATCCAGAGGATTATAAAAGTAGGTGAGACTCCAAATTCCGGAATATCCAGAGAAGAAGCTGCGAAAACTTTCCGCATTTTCTTCGACGAATTTGTAATAATAAGATAAATGCGCCACATAAATACTCAATGCAACTAAAAATAAGGTGTGCAACTGATGACGCACCTTGAAATTTTTTCGATTCTTCCACTCTTCACCCAAAACATAGGCCGTTAAAATCACTAAAAACATGGTGGCATAGTTGCTATGCAGGGTCTGAAGAAAAGTCCAAAAAATAGCCCACAATAAAAGATACTTCTTTTGATCCGTCTCAAGGTATTTGAGTAATCCCCAAATCAATAGAGGAAAAAAAATATACGCCGCAAAATAATGGGGCGTGACATGGAATGTGATCACCCCCGAAACGAAAAAGGCACAAGCCAACAGCGGAACCACCGTTTGATTCTTATAAAAAAGCCGTGACAAAAGCATGATCGCCCCCATCGATAGTATGACGAGAATAATCGCGGCAATATTAATCAGTTGGAAGGATTCCAATCCCGTTAATTTATTAAAAATGGTCAATGCCACATGCCCTCCCTCAACCGTAAGCCCGAGATCATTTAAAACGAGCTGATCGGGGTATTGCACATAAGTGGAAATTCTATGACTGAGAACAGCTTCAAAATGCCTCAACTCCTGAAAAACAAGCAGGTGCCTCTGCGTATCGCTACTGAAGCGCACCAATGCAAAATTGTCCAAATTAATCCATAATTTTGCCAAAAGCAGCAAAATACATCCCCAAAAAAATAGCGTGATTTTAAAAGATTTTTTCATGAGATGTTTTCTTTATCGCGTTTTATAGATTTGCGTATCCCCTTTTTCATAAATCTTAACCAATTCAGTGCTATTCTCCAACTCTTTATTCCATTTAGCCTCAGGATAAATCTCAAATACCCACGGTTTATAGATAAAATAGTCCCAATGCCGAGTCACTATAAACGCTTCAATATTGATCTGTGCTAATGCTTGAGGGTTCATCGTCGTAATGAGTTGGTTTTCTGAAACATAATGAAGCGAACGCAGGTATTCGAAATTGCTCCCCACTATTTCCCCCCTCACCAATTGCGGCTCAAGCCACTCATAGGCCGCAACAAAATCTTTATCATTATTTTTCCAACTGTAAGCGTGCTCGTATTGTGCCAATAACGACATTTTTACTAGGCCAAAGACAACAATCGCCGCCACAAAAATGGAAACTCCTTTCCGTTGATAACGAAAAAGGATATAAAATCCGTAACTTGCCATCAGTACCACAAACGGCAATGAAAAATCCAATATGGAAAAAACAGGTCGGAGTAGGTGTTGTCCATTTTCCGCCAACCCGGGGATTCGACGCACCACGACGGCCGTGAAGATCATTAAAAGGAAAGGATAAACGGCCCATCGTAACAATGAACTCCATTGCCGTAAATGCAACAGAGTGGGTATCGAGAACAATCCCAGAAAAATCAAAGGAACATTTTCAATACGGGCCCAATCACCATTCAAAAAAACGGCTTTCATCACTTCCAACGTTCGCTGACTGAAAAAAGTCGGGATTAAAATAAACCCGGCGATTAAACTCCACCCATAAAATGAAAAATCTTTGAATGAAAAGGAAATGATTTCTTTCGCCTCCGCTTCGAGCGTATTTATAATTCTTGGCTTAAAATACTTAAATACGCCGTAGAAAGTCATGAGTGACACGGCGACCGCCCACACCATCACCCCATGAGCATTGTTTTTTGCAATACTCCATACGCCGGAATATCCCGAGAAGAAAGTATCGATCGGGGTATGATCTTGAACCAATGCATAATAATAAAAGAAAGCCGCGATATAAATCAGGAGATGCATCATTCCGGTGATTAAAACGCGCCGACGGTGGTGACTGTTTTTTTGAAAAAGTTCCTCTTCCAAACTATAAAAAGAGAGCAATACCAAAACGAGTGTGGCGTAATTGCTATGCAAAATCTGTAAAAACCCCCATAAAATAATACTGATGCTCAAAAACTTTTTCCCTCCACGCTCGAGGTAAGTCATCGTGAACCAAAACCATAAGGGAATGACCGCGTAGGCCGCTAAATAGTGCGGAGTTGCATTGGAAACCACGATGGCCGACGCGAATAAAAGAGCGGCCACCGCCGCCAATGGAAATGGTTTATCGGACCCGCGAGTTTGTTGCAATCGGCGGGTTAAAAAATAGACGCTTCCCGCCCCCAGCATAAAAATCACCATAGCCATCCCATTCGCAAGCGAACCCGCACTAAGCTGAGTTAAATTTGCAACCACGACCTCCAACACATGGCCTCCCCGAACGTAAAACCCAATTTCTCCCATGGCGTTTCCCGCCGGGTAGTCGACTAAATTTTTAATCGCATATTCTGGGATTTTCTGCTCATGCCGAATCTCTTGAAATAGAAAAAAATGCCGTTGGGTATCCGAAGCAAATTTGATTAAACCGTTCTCTTGAATGAGCGGGACCGTTTTAATCAAAAAAAGAAAAAAAATACTGAACAAAATTGCCGCTCGTAATCCTTTTGAACGTATTTTTTTTCGTAGCATCCCCATCATCGGTCTAATTTTTTAGCTGGTAAATCCGAAACACTTCAGTGCCGTCTTTTTTAAAAATGGATCGCATCCAAATCGCCCCCGAAAAATCCATGAGTTTGTCGTCATACACCCAATCAATCATATAAATTTCCTTACCCGGATAAGAATCCACTGTTTTTGATAAGGATTCATCCAACCAATGAATGGAATAATCGGAATGATAATTTTCTCCCGAATAATACCTTTGGACTTCATCACCGCTGTGTAAATACCAACGGACCAAAAGGTCGCTGAGGTCCGGATCCAATAAAAGAATGTCCTCGGGATCTACGTACACTTGAACTAAATTTTGGAGTTCATCCCATTCCCGATCGTTTAAAGAACTAAGGGCGGAAATAGAATAATTTCGCACAAGAAAATCTGGCTTGATGGCTTCCATTCCGGAACGCCCTTGCTCACTTTGATCTTTCCACTCGCTGACACGAGCGTGAGTATTGTAAGTATATAAAATGGTGTAAAAGCTTACGACCAGCACTAAAATTATCATAAAAATTTGGCCGGGCTGATTGTATTTTCTCCATGCTTTTACCAAAGTGACACTGGCGAGAATTGTCATGGGAATGGAAAGGAATGGAGCATAATAAACATGAAATCCGTTTAAGATAAAAAATAGGAATGACACTCCTATAAATACAATCAATATAATAAGCCCCATTCTCTGCTCTTTATTGTTTTTACTTTTCATCATAATAATGATTCCTCCTACCCCTCCAATCCCCATTAAAATCGCAAACAATAAATTCCATTCATCGATGAGTAATCCCGCAAAAGCTTTCATATTCGGGAATGGATTTCCAACGACTGAACCATAAATATCGCTATCCGGCATAACCGAATTCACTTCTATATTTAAAATGCGGGCCATTTTGCTAAAAGGAACATCAAGATAATTTGCATTCATATATGTTGCGGCATAAAAAAACACCACCGGAGAAAAAATAAGAAAAGCAGAAAATAAACTTAGAGAAAGATGCTTTAACCACCTGACCTTTATTTCCTTCGGAGAAAAAATCCCGTATCCGACGATCAAAATCACCACAAGAGGGAGAAGCAAAATCGCACTAAATTTAATTAAAAAAACCATTCCCACCCATACTCCAAGCCAAATTGCATGTTTAACATTTGGCTTTTCAAGATAGCTCTTAACGGCCAATAGCGCCAAAATCACAAAAAACGTGAAATAACCCAGATCCTGAGGTACGGTTAAACGAGAGGCGAAAATCGAATAATTGTCGATGCTCAATAAAAAGAGTGTGAAAAGTGCAATCGCATAATTTTTAAATAAACGAAAAGCAAGTATAGCCCCTCCGATCAAAGAGAGCATTCCTAAAATCACGGTGGGAATGCGAATTCCTATTTCGGAAAGAGAATAAAAGCCCTGTGGGCTTATAATATTCCAAAAAAAATGAACGATATAAAAACCGAGAGGGCTGTGGTCCGTTGCGGAAAGAAAATACGCCTTTCGTCCGGCTTGGATTCCATCGACCAGATCGTAGGCACGGTATCCGATTTCAAACTCATCCTGGTTGAGATTGGGGTCTCCCAAGTGAGTCACTCTCAGATATAAACCCAACGCTAAAATACCCACAACCCCCCACAGTATTTTCCTATTTGGAAAGGGATGCTTCACAAACGCCTTAAAATCAAACGCTTTTTTTGTTCTTAAACGATGAAGTGCCACAATGCCCATTGAGCCCCACAATACCATCGAAAGAAAAAGCATGTCTCCCATGAGATGTGAACTGTAAATCTGCGCACGGCCCTCCCAAAGCACATTCAAAAAACCGGCAGGATAGAGCGCAAAAAGACTTATTCCCACTGAAAATAAAAACCGCTCCAGTATCGATATCTCTTTTGAGTCGGGAAATAAAAAGGTTGTCCAGACATAACCCACGGGAATTGTTATATAAAAAATTCCAAAAATTATCCGCAGGAAATCCAACACGCCGGATTGAGGAAAAACCGATTGACTGAAATAAAAGATCCCCAGCGTAACCAAAGAAAATCCAAGCATCCCCAGAAAATCACTATTGGAATAAAGTATGGGAAACGATTTTAGCTTCTTGAGTCGGCGGAGAAAGTTCATAGGGAACGTTTTCGGGAAGCAAAAAAGGTCTTAATTCCTTGGCACACATAGTCGACTTCCTCTTTAGTCATGGAAGAAGATGAGGGCAATGAAACCCCTGCATGATATAGCCGATCGGCATTCGGAAATTTCCCCTTGGTCAGTGCCTTAGAATAACATGGCTGCACATGCAACGGCGGGAAAAACGAGCGGGTTTCCACCCCGTGATCCCCCAAATGAGCGATGAGCTCCTTGGCATTGGGCACCAAAATATTGATAAACCAAATGACAGGATTGCAACGTGAATCAATCCAAGGAAATTCAACCTCTTTCACCTCCTTCAATCCCGCTTTATACCATCGCATCACTTTTTCCTTTTCCTTCATCATGCGAGGAAACTTTTTGAACTGAGCCAAACCGATGGCCGCCTGGAGGTCGGTGAACTTGAAATTAAATCCGACATGGGGATGTATGAATGTTCCGGGTTTCACCCGACCATGATTTTTGAGAATCACGCATCGCTCGGCATAATCATCGTTATTGGTAAGAATGAGCCCCCCTTCGGAGGTAGTCATGATTTTATTGGCATAAAACGAAAACACTCCAATATCTCCCAACGTTCCGGCATATTTCCCATTGAACGTTGCCCCCACACTTTCCGCAGAATCTTCCACTACAAACAATTTATACTTCTTTGCAATTTTTGAAATTTGATCCATATCCGCCGGCTGTCCGTACAAATGAACCGGCATGATGACTTTCGTTTTTTTTGTGATTTTTTTTAGAATTTCTTTGGGATCTATATTGAAGGTTTTCAGATCCACATCACAAAACACAGGCTTTGCACCCGCCATGATCACAGAATTGGCCGTGGCCACAAAAGTAAGATCCGGAACAATCACTTCATCTCCCGGGCCGACTCCCAGGGCTTTCAAGGCGGTGTAGAGTCCGACCGTTGCATTGAACACCGCAATCACATGCTTCGCGCCGGTCATTTTCCGAAAAGACGCCTCGAAATTTCGCGTGGCCTGATGCTCGGTGATGTAGGTGGATCGAACCACTTTTATAATTTCGTCGACTTCCTTTTGATCAATCGAGGGTTTGATTTGCGGAACTGTTCTAAAAAACGAATTGGCCTTTGTGGGCATTTTTGATTTTAAGACTCCATTATTTTTTACTTTTTTGGAAATCATTTTTCAATACGGTAAAAGAAAATGAGACAGATAAAAATGACCCCCAACAGCATCATTTGCGAGCTGGTGATTTTTTCCTTAAAAATAAAATAGGATAAAAGCGGGATGGAGATATAACTGATGGAAATGATGACGGGATAAGCAAACGAAAGATCCAACTTGCTGATGGAGACGAGATACAGAAAACAACTGATGAAATACAGAACCAATCCCGCCAAAACAACGGGATTTAGAAAAATAGCTAGAAAAGAATGCACCACTCCCGTTTTCACCAGATCAATTTCCCCCACACGTTCCATCCCCATTTTAAGAATGAGTTGCCCCATGACCATCACGACTGCCGCGATCACCAAATAAATTTTTTCCATAGGAGGAGTGTGGGCTTAATGAATGAGAGTTTTTCCGCTGAATCTAATTTTAATCGCAGTCCAGGTATATTGGAAAAGATATTTATAAAAAAATGTTTTACTTTTTCCCGAATGCCTTTCTTTATACACAACCGGAATTTCGATCAGCTTTATTTTAAGGAGCTTCAACGCATAGAGCAATCGCATAAAGAAGTCCCCATAACCATTAAAAATGGCTTTCATGTTGAGATGGGAAATCAGTTTTTTTCGAAACATAAAAAAAATCCCCGTGTTGTCTTGCGTTTGGATGAAAAGAAGTAGATTCAAAAACATATTGAACGTGTAACTTCCATAATAACGTCCGCGAGGCCCGTGCATGTCCCCTCCCCAGACATAACGGGAACCATTTACGGCATCATAATCATACTTTTTTAAAATTTCGTACATCTGCGGAACATAATGGGGATCGTGATTGAAATCCGCATCCATCAACAAAATAATCTCACTGGAAGCTTCCTCTATTCCTCTTCGAGTGGCCGTGGCCAATCCTCGTTCTTTGCGTATGATGCAACGCACATTCGGAACATCTTTAAATTTTTCTTTCACAATCAAACCGGTTTCATCCGGACTGTTGTCGTCCACCACAATGATCTCCGGATTAATATTTCGGCTTTTGAGAGATGATAACAACACTTGGATCAATTCAACGACCGCTTCTTTTTCGTTGTAGGTGGGCAGGATGATGGAGAGATCCATGAGGTAAAATTTAAAAAAATCACTAGAATGCTAGACGCTTACTACTTGACTTGAGACTTAAAAAATTCATCAAATTTAGAAATAATGTAATCGAGTTCTTTCTTGGATAAATCTTGATAGCAACCGATATAAAAGCCACACTCGTTCACTCGCTTGGCATGAGGATAACGGGCTTCAAAATCTTCTCCAAACATTTTACGATAAACCGGTTGATTCGTGAGTGGGACCATTTCCCGTGTTTCAATGTTATTCTTCTCCAGATGGACGATAAGGTCCCATTTGGATAAGGGCTCTCTCACCATGATCGGAAACATCATGAACGAATGTTCGGCATACTTGGGCCAAGATGGTAATTGAAGAAAATGATTCCATTTTTTCAAATGGCGCAGGAGATAACTGGCATTTTCCCGTCGTCCTTTCAAAATTTTATCCTTCTGCTCCAGCTGCCCCACGCCCAAAGCGGCCTCCATTTCCGTCATGCGAAAACTGTACCCCTGACGGACAAAACGGAATCTTCTTTGCACAATTCTGAGAAATTTTTCTTCTTCACTCGTTTTATCGTCGTCCATGGTGATGTAAATCGGATCGCGGCCATGATTGATCAAGCTGCGCGCAATTTCGTGGTATTTGGCATCGCTCATTGTGACCACCCCCCCAACGCCCGTCACCAAAAGGTGGGCGACATAGGTTGAAAAACAAGCCATATCCCCAAAGGAACCGACCGGTTTTCCTTTATACGTTGAAAACATGGTTTCACATGAGTCCTCAATGATTCTTAAATTTTTTCGTTTGGCGATTTCGAGGATGGGATCCATTTCACAGGGTAATCCGAAAAGGTGAACCGGAATAATGGCTCGTGTCCGCGGAGTGATTTTTGCTTCAATTTGAGTAGGATCAATATTATAAGTCACAGGGTCGATATCCACAAAAACGGGGGTGAAATTGGCATTCAAAACCACATTCACGGTGGCCACAAAGGTAAGCGCCGGTACAAGGATTTCGTCTCCATCTTTCCACGCAAAGACCTCCTTTAATGTCGCAATGGCCGTCATTAAAGCGCTTGTACCGCTATTGCACATCACGGCGTACTCGCAGTCGTGCGCTTTGGCAAATTGATTTTCAAATTGTTGCGTGAATCTACCCGGAGAAAGCCGGTTACTTTTTAGCGCCTCATTCACATACCTTCTTTCCCGCGAAGATATTTTTGCATTCCCCACACCAATTTGATATCCAATCTTTGGCGTGATCATTCGTGAGAGCTTTTTAATTGGTACCGCTTCAAATCGGCCTCCATCATGACGCGTATCAATTCGTCAAAAGATGTTTGTTGTGGGTTCCATCCCAATTTTTGAATGGCCTTGGAGGGATCGCCGAGTAAACTGTCCACTTCACTCGGTCGGAAAAATTTTTGATCCACCACCACATACTTTTCGTAATCCAAGTCAGCATGCGCAAAGGCCTTACGGGCGAACTCCTCCACCGTATGCTGCTGTCCGGTGGCAATCACATAATCTTCCGGCTCGTCCTGTTGGAGCATTTTCCACATGCATTCCACATAATCTTTGGCATACCCCCAATCCCGCTTGGCCTGTAAATTCCCCAAATGAAGCTCGTTTGCAAAACCATACTTGATTTTAGCAACCGCATCCGTGATTTTTCGCGTCACGAATTCAATTCCGCGAAGAGGAGATTCATGATTGAATAAAATACCGGAACACGCAAAAATATTGTAAGCCTCACGGTAATTTCGCGTGATGCAATGCGCATAAAGCTTGGCCGCGGCGTAAGGACTCCTTGGGATAAAAGGAGTTTTCTCGGTCTGAGGAAATTCGAGTGGATTTCCGTACATTTCACTCGTGGAAGCCTGATAAAATTTTATTTTGGGATTAATAACGCGAATCGCATCCAAAAATCGCGTAACGCTCAGTCCACTAATGTCACCGGTCGCAATGGGTTCATCAAACGAAGCACCGACAAAACTTTGCGCCGCCAAATTATACACTTCATCCGGTTTTGCTTGGACGATGGCCCTAAGCATGGAGGACTCATCAATAAGGTCAACAGGAATCAGTTCAACTTTATCGAATAAATTCAAATATTCCAAACGCCAAAAATTGGGTGTACTGATCCGACGATAAGTCCCGTATACTTTATATCCCTTTTCAAGCAAGAATTGTGCCAAATAGGGGCCGTCCTGCCCCGTAATCCCTGTGATCAATGCGCACTTCATGGCTGGGGGGTCAAATTTCCGTATCAGTATAGGGTATATTTCTATAGAGAGAAAGTGAAACCAGTCTGTATATAAATAAAAATTGCATTTTACCAAAAAAATTACTATATATTTTACTTATGGATTCTGGAAAAATATTTGACCATAGTCATTTCTTCAATCATGAAATTGAAGAATCGAAAAATTTAATTCGTGCTTATTTTTCGCCAAAAGAACTCGAAGGGAAAAACGTTTTAGATGCGGGTTGCCGCATTGGCTATAACTCAGAAGCCTTTTTAAAAGAAGGCTGCAGATATGTTAAAGGCGTCGATTTAAGCGCGAAATGTATTCAAGAAGCTCAAAAACTCTATAAAAAGAAAAATATCGAGTTTTCTTTGGGTAATATCACCAAACTAATGTATCAAGATTCGGAATTTGACATCGTATTTTGCGTGGGCACTCTTCCCTACCTTCATCAACAAGATCTCGAAAAAGCACTTAAAGAATTCCTGAGAGTGATTAAACCTGGAGGAATACTTCTCCTTTCTTTTCAAAAAGAAAAAAATATTTTGATTCGAATGGCAACATTTTTAGCGAATCATTTGCCATTAGGATTCTATTTTAAAATAATTCACTTTGCAGCCTATCTTTTATACCCGTTTTCAAAAACTTTAATCGGAAGACAAGTCTCAGTGAATTATATTAAGTATGACGTTTTACTGAGCCTACGAGGACTTCATTATGGTACGCCTTATGCCATCCCTGTTCACTATCGGATAAAAACGGCGGAAACAGAATATTCTTCAGAAAAAATGAGTACAACCTACAAAATAAAAATTAATGAAAGGAAGGATTGTTTTTGGTTCTGAGTTCAATCTTCAAAAATATAAATCCCAAAGCCATCTTGTTCATTCTGAGCAAGAATTTTTTGTTGTTGATCTGCCAGAGCCGTTGCTTCGATATAGTTCGCCTCCTTATTTAATGGGAATATTAGATAAATATTTCCTTGCTTAGGATTAATTTTCTTCTCCTCAAAAGAGGAAATGTACTCAAAAGAATACGCGTCTTTGTAATCTTCGCCTATATAAAATCGCCTTACCTCATCTCCTACATGAAGATACCAACGTAACGACAAATCACTCATGCTTGAATCGAACAATAAAACATCCTCATCCTGTACGTTTTGTTGAACATATCTTCTCAACTCTCGCCATCCTCGATCCGTCAGAAATCCAAGGGTAGAAATAGAATAGGGTTGACGAAGAGGGCTCGGCAAAATAATAGAATATCCGGAACGCCCCCTTTCCCCCTGACTAATCCAATCACTTATTTTAAAATGCGTTTGATAGGAATAGTAAAATGTATATGCAAATATAATCCCTAACAAAGCAGCCCCAGCTCTTCGGACAATTTTCTTATTTTGAAGCCGCTCTCTCAGGTCTATCACTGAACAACTAATGATTATAGCAAGAGGAATCGAAAGATATGCGGAATAATAAATTCGGAACCCGTTTAAACTCAAAAAAAGTACCGCAGAGGCCATCCATATCAACATCATCATTAGAACAAAATGATATTCCGATTTAAGTTTCTTTAGAAAGAGTATTGTTACTACGTAACAAATTGAAAAAACTCCCAAACTAAAAAGCAATACATTCCATTGGTCAATCAACATCCATATCAATTCATAAAATGTGGTCAATGGATCTGCCAATTTTGTTCCGTAAATATTTTCGGGGAGCATTAAAGAATCCACTTTAAATCCAAGAAGGCGAGCAACTCGACTAAAGGGCACATCGAGATAATGGGCATAAATATAAGTATTCACATTAAAAAATACAACGGGCGAAAACATTAAAAACACCAAACTCCCCCATACTAAGAACTTTGATATAGGGATATTTTTTCTCTTCACTATAAATCCTGCCAGAGCAAAGGGAATAAGTATTACTGCAGAAAATTTGACTAAAAAAACACACCCCGAAAAAATACCTGCCACAATTAAATTCCTTGTCTTTGGCGCTTCCCAATATCTTAAAAGACTTTGTACGGCGAGAATCAAAAAAAGGGTAAAATAGGCTAAATCCGGGTGGATTACAAGCTTTGAAGCTAAAATAGAATATTGATCAACCGCAAGGATCATTAGAATTCCAATCGATATCCAGGCAGAAGCAAACCATTTTTTTCCGATTGTGTACGTAATATAAAGAATTCCCATCCCTAATAAAACACTTGGAAGCCTCAATGTGACTTCAGAAAGAGAGTATACCCCCCATGGACTTATCGCCTGAGCAAGGAAGTGCCACATATAAAATCCTAGTGGCCCATGATCTGTCGCAGAAATAAAATAAGCTTTACGCCCTGCTTGCATTCCATCAACTAAATCATAGGCTCGGTAAGCCACCTCAAATTCATCTCCATTTAAGTTGGGGTCTCCCAAATGCATGAATCTCAAATAAAAGGCCAACATAAAAAATCCGAGAATATATATTTCTCTCTTTTTAAACACATCCTCCCCAATTCTTACCTCAAAAAGAGGGGCATTTCTTCCGCTTTTTCCGCGAATTAGAATACTAATTCCTATTAAGATCACTAGTAAAATAAGAGAAATTATTATTTCCCATAGAAGATGGACTTGATAAATATCCTGTCGTCCCTCGATTAAAAATATATTAACAAAACTAATAGGATACCACGATAGCAGACTAAATCCCAGCGAAAAGCAAAGACGTTCACCAAAAGATATTTGCTCTGATTTAGGGAATAGAACGGTGGTCACCGTGTAGCCGATCGCAAAACAACCGTATAGGAGAACACTGATTATTCTAATGATTTCTAGTAGGGACTGAGTGGGGCCTATTCTTATGCTGATTGCAGTTATAATCCAGGCCCATATCCCCAGACTCAAGAGCAGTCCATAATCTCGAAAATCCAGATTCATTTTGGGAAATATTAATGAAATCCGTTTTCTTATAGGGGCTAAATTTTGCGCGTTACTCTTTTCCATAATAACAGCATTAAATTGAACTTTTCATAAATCGAATTATTTTTTCTGTCCTTTTATCCCAGGTATATTTTTTAACCTCTCTATGAGCCGCATCCGCAATTTTTTTTGCTTCCTTTTTATTACGAATAATATATTGGATTTTACAGGTTAAATCCTCCTCATCATCTGCGTTAAAAAATAAAGCCATTGTTTCATCTAATACTTCAAGTAAAGCAGGGACATTTGATGCAATAATGGGTCTTTTTGCCGCCATATATTCAAACAATTTTAGAGGAGAGGTATAGTCTCTACTCATAGGATTTAAGCCACTATTAGGCAAAATTAAAACATCAGCCGCTGCAAGATAGTCAACAATTTTACTATGAAAAACGTGCCCCACTAAGTTCACTCTAGGAATTTTTCTTTTTTTAACAAAGGATTTTAATTTTTCTAAATCACCATCATGCCTATCTCCTCCGACAACTATCATCTCTATCTTGGAATCATCTATATTCTTCATTGCACTGACCAAAGTATAAACTCCTTTCCAGCGATAGAGATTACCTGTATAAACTAGAATTTTTGAATTTGGATTCAATCGAAGTTTTTTGCGTGCCTTTATTTTATCCTCTAGATGAAAACGCGAAAGATCTACTCCATCGGGAGCGATTAAAATTTTATCAAGTGGGATTTCAAATTCTTGATGATAAATTTCTTTCAACTGATTATTAATGGTTATAATTCCGTTTACTCTTCCTAGAATGGCAGAATAAAATTTCTTCATAACTATCCTAGATGGGACTTGGTGAGCCTCGTAATAGCAAGGGTATTTCAATAAAACTCCCAATGCGATGATCGGGAAATCGCGAGAATAAAGTCTTATTCTTGGCCCCCCCAAAAGCTTAATAAAAATTGAAAAATAGAAAGTCCAGCATTGAAGCCAGTATGCGATGATTCCAAGAATTTCTGGAAGAGCATATTTGGACCTTAGCATTAAAAAATCTAGAGTCCACAAATGATACGTAGGGATTTTATGATTTAAACCATAGTACGTTTCTATGTTTACCCCTTTCAGGTTTTCGGATTGTTTACGACGAGGAATCCACAACAATAAATCGATTCCACGATTTAAAAAAGCTTCGCATGTTTTTGTAATCTGCAAACCATGTGCTTTTTCTGTCGGAATTCGATTATTGGCAATGTAAACAATCTTCATTCTGATTGATGAAAGAGGGCTAAAAAATTTTCGACGTTGGGTAATTTATCATACTTCCGCACCTGCTTGAATCCTTCCTCTTTCAAAACTTTTATCTCATGCGGATTGTCCAATAAGCGTTCGATATTATTCGCGAAAGAAGCAATGTCCCCGGGCTCACTCCAATATACTTTTTGCTTTTCCGAAAACAAGGCCTGACTGGCCAACGTTTTGGTGGCCACAATAGGCAAACCCATGGCCATGGCCTCAATATTCACACGGCCAAACTCTTCATTTTCAGAAGGAACAATAAAAATCGTACCGACGGAAAAATACTCGGGGATTTCATCGTTGGGAACTTCGGAGGTGAGCTTAATTTTATTATCCCATCCTTTTTCCCGAACCCATGTGCGCAGAGTGGATTCATCCGGCCCGCCTCCGACAATTAAAAAAGTAACATCTTTCCTTTTACTCAAAATCGCTTCCATGATTTCGGGCAAACGTCGACTTCCTTTGCGAGGAGAAAGCCAATGAACAAAAAGGATGATTTTATCGTGAGGATTTATTTCATATTTCTTTTTTAATGAGACACAAGGTTTTTGAACGCGCCGTTGCAGCTCCGCCACATTGACCCAGTTGTAAATAACGCTGATTTTTTTCGGTGAAACCGAGAAATGCCGAGGGTAATATTCCCGCATGACTTCGGTACAGGTCACCAATACATGTACCACTCGGATCAACAGTCGAAACGGCCAGTCTTGAAGTAATTTATGATGCAATGCTTTTTTAGTGAATTGAAACTTCACCTCAAACATGGCCCTCTGTTCGCAATGCCAATAAAAACTTTTCCCTCGGGTAAGGCGCATAACGAGTGCCCCAATAAGACCGCTAAGGTAGGCATAATGGATGTATATTTTGCGGCATCCCCTTATTCTCCACAAAAGAACCACAAAAAATCGCTCAAGAAAAACCAAAGGTAAAAAGCGAAATTTTTGTCCGTAGGCATGTTGAACCTTTATCCCTTCCAAGGGAGATTTAGCGTCTTCCACAAATAAAAAAAGTTCCATTTTTTCGGCCAGTGCTTCGGCCAACTCTACAGTGTATTTAAAATGAGTGGAGGCGTTGACATCGTATTCCGGCAACACAAAGATAAGTTTTTCTTTTTTCATAAAGGATGAGATGGGGCGTCCATTACTTTATAAAGCTCCTCGGCGTATCGTTTTAAAATTTTCTTTTTTTCCCACGGCTGCACGGCTTCCTTTGCCTTTTTCCCCATTGTTCTTAATTCATCCGGATGCTCGATAGCCCAGATCATTTTTTGAGCAATATCTTGCGAATCCCATTGAATAAAAAATCCGGTTTCACCGCCCTGGATCACCTCCTGACTTTCCCCCACGCGAGTGGTCAAAACCGGCGTTTCACAAGCCATGGACTCAAAAACAACTCGAGGGCCGCCTTCATTGAATGACGCCATGAGTGAGGCCTGCGCCCGATTGTAGAGTTCTGCCACATCGGCTTGTGTTGGCAACCACCCCAATAATTCAATCTCTCTCTCTAATCCCGTTTTACGAATGAAAACTTCCAATTCTTTTCGAAGCTCCCCCTCTCCCACAATCTTCAATTTCACGTCCGAATACCCTTGCGCTTTAACCAATCGCACCGCTTCAATAATCAAGGGCAAACCCTTATTTTGAGCGAGACGCCCCGCCACCACAAAAAGTCCTTTTTCGCGTTTTTGATTCAGCGGTTTAAAATAATCAAAATCAAGATAAATGGAAGAGATAAAGTGCAACTGATCCGCACGAAAACCCAACTTTTTTTTTAACAATTGGCCAATCTCCCGCTCATTAATGATGCGAAAATGGGAAAGTTTTTTTTGATACCGTTTCAAAAAAACCAGGGAGATTCTTTTCTCAATCCACTCTCTTATTCCCGATGCTTTCGGTAATCCAGGCAAATGCATAAACTCGGCGATAAGCGGCTTTTTCGTTCGCTTCGCGAGCTCTTCTCCTCCACGAATTTGTGACATCAAAGGAGGCAAAAAATGAGCATCGATCAAGTCGAAGCCATGCTTTCGAAAAATCTCCATTCCCTTTTTTACCACAAACCGCTTATGGCGAAACACATCGGAATGGAGCACCTTGGAATAAGGGGAAGGATAGAGATAAACATTGTCATGAATTTGTATTTCTTCTCCTTTTTCATTCGAAGGGCAAATGATATTCACCCGCTTAAAATGGGGCGCAAAATCTTTGAGCATTTCATAAAAAACATTTTGCTTGCCGTACGCGATACCCCCATCGCAAGTGATCATGAGGAGGTTTTTTTTTGAGAATGTCATCTGAATGCAATTAAAACTTAGCCCTTAAATTTTTACCCGAGAAACTTTACTCCGGTCTTTTTTTGATGAACTTAGCGGGAGAGCCCGCAATAATGGAGTAGGGCTCAAAGGTTTTATTCACAAAAGAATTGGCTCCCACCACGGTTCCTTCGGCCACATCCGTCGCGACCACGGAATTCAGGCAAATCCACACATCATCCCCGATCTTGGTGCGTCCAAGCTCCGATTTAATCTGCTGATTCATGGGCCTGGAGCGGGTCAAACCATGTTGGCTTTTTTCACTCATTACAAAACTTTGATGTGAAATCGTGACATTATTTCCCATCTCCACATTGCCGATAAGACAATAATTTCCCACATAACAGTTGTCGCCCACACTGGCTTTTCGCGTTTTCATCACTCCTCCAAAATCCACACTGAAATTCTTTCCACACTGTTTCAAATTGAGCTTATACCATACCCTCCTGGTAAAAACCCCAAGGACCCCTGGAATAAAAGATAGAATGGTGCTGAGGGTAAAAAAAATAGCGATTTTTAGCCGAGACGCAATAAAAAAGGGGATCAAAAAAACAAAGGCAAGACTATAAATGATCCAGCGGATGATAGTTTTAATGCTTTCATTCATACTAGGAGCTGTTCGCATAAAGGTTTGATAATGGAAGCGAGGATATTTTTATCAGTTCAAGGAAAGACGATGAAGGCCCGCCTGAGGCGGGTAAAGGAGGATTGACGATGAAATGGGGAA
>CAYTES010000020.1:0-20960 GCA_964436935.1 uncultured Candidatus Peribacteria bacterium
ATATCACCAACATCATACCACTATTTATTTAGTTTTTAAAGGCGGCTTAGTATAAAGATTCTCAAGAGCTACCACCCGGTACCACGGGGATTGAACTGCTCGTAAAAGATCCCCTAGGCAGAGGCGAAACAAATCTACTACGTTTTTTTAGCATAACGGATAATATGGAACTTTGTCGTTCCGTCATTGTGGACCAACGACCAAAAGACGGAAGCCAAACCGATGAAGAATATGAGAGATGATGGGCGCAGCGTGGACGATACTGGGAAGAGAATGTAAGAATGCACTACTTAGAAGCAATTGCCAGTAACCCCGGTTGCACCCCGGAGTTGTTGGCTGAAATGGTAAACCGTCGCATCATCGAAAAAACAACTGCGGAGGATGACCTTGCCATGAGCCAAGCATCCCAGGGAATATATACCCCCAACGACCCAACCGCCAACCTGAAAGCGAGATTGCTTCGTGACCTCAAAACTCCATTAGAAGCTTTGAAACAGATGGCTGAGATTAAAAACTGGGTCCAACTCTTTCTTTTTATTGATCAACTCGGTGCTGAAGAATCTCGACCAGAATTTTTTCACATGGTGTATGAGAGTTGTCGGGGCAGAACAGAAGGAGTTCAATCCATTTTCCTGAGTCTCGCAAAACACCCTTTTACTCCCCAAGATGTTCTTTTGGAGTTATGCCGATACTATGGTGATCCGTCTCAAATAACATCAATGAATTTTATAGAAAAAATACGCCATCAAAACAAAATCCTTGAACCAATCCTGAAAAATCCCAATTTGCCATCCGAAAGCCGAGAACTTCTCGAGGCACAGTTGGAACGAGTTAAAAAATTAAATGAGTAGGGAGTTTCAATGAAAAAAAATGGCTACCCAAGAAGGAAGGGCGTTTTGAGTGAACTATTTCTGCGTTCCCTAGTGAACGAAAGACTCCCTTCCTTCTTCACCGACTCGCGAATCATTTCAATTTGCCCTATTCCATTTCTAAAAATTCGTATTGCTTTCGAGCGAGCTATTGAGTCCGCGAAACTTTCGCGAATCATTCCCCTATTCCATTTCTAAAAATGGAGATGGGTATTTGCGCGAATTATTTAAAGGAAGAAGCGCGGAGGATCATGATCCGATGCGCTTCGCTCCCTAATGAGCGAAAATACTCTCCCCATTTTTAGAACCCTCTCCAAGCCTCCAACACCGCCTGCTCAAAATCAGCCAAAATGCTATCGGACACCGCCACCGCACGGCCTTCCGGATCCGCCACAGCATCAAAAATCAATTTTTCATCCTGATCATAGCTAAAATCCACAAGAATTTTTTCCCCCTGAACGGAAACCAACGCCTGAACATGAAAAAGATTTTCATTCAAATCCTCCACAGTCATAACCTCTTCCACAAGAGTCAATCCCCCTTCATTTACTAAAGACTCCTCAGCAAGACTCAAAGCCAGAACCTCGACGGAAGAGGGTGAGCTCGAAGAAACATCACCGGAAGAGACAGACTCCTCTTCCTGCACGGACTCTCCCGCCTTCACAAAATCTTCAACAGCCACCTTTAAGTTCTCAAGTTTTACACCCGTTGAAAAAGATTCGCCTTCAATTTTTAAATCATAAACGATACCCGTGACTCGATCATAATTTCCTTTAATATCAACGGTATTCACTCGCCCCCCTTGAATGGTAAACAAACGGTACTCAATATCACCCAAAGGCATCAAAGCGACATAGTAAATGCCATTCATATCAAAATTTGATTCCGCTTCTGCAACGGCTTCGTCCAAAGTAATCGTAGACTGAACCGCCCCCTGCTGCTTAAGGCTGCGGATGTAATCGGTAAGCTCGGCCAAATCGTCTTCCTTCTGAAGATAAGTTTCAAACTTTTGATCAAAAGTACCCTCCGCCAAAAAGTAATCCGAAGAATTAACAAATTGGAACTTAAGACTCAATTCAGAAAGTTGGGAAACAAAATAATCAATCACCGCGGTTTTAACCGTAATTTTCTGTAACATGTCCTGAGCTTCGGCAATAAGTAAATACGCCAATTCACTCCCATCCTCCAATCCAACCTTTTTTTCATCCATCAACGTCAAAAGGTGATTCAATACACGAATTTTATCCTGAATAAAGGATTGACGCTCTTCATTAAGATCCGACTCTTCCGAGGTGAAAGAAAGAATATTTTTCTCGAGCGCACTCAAGACTTCATAATAAGCAATCGAATAAAAAGCATCCTCTCGATACAGCAAATTTTGAAGAATCTGACGCTCCTCAATCAATTCCTGAGCAGACGCGGCAAGAGTGGCTCGTTCCACGGAAATAAAATCAAACCATGCGCGGTTATAATCCAATAAAGCACTCTGCGCATTCGCCAATTCACCACGATCCAAGAGGTCATACACCTCATTCAAGCGCTCTCGCAAAAAAAGAAAAGTCATTGCAAAACGATCAGATTCAGCCACAGAAGCAAGACGAAAAGAACGCAATAAAGTTTTGGCGGGATAAAATTCATCACCCCATAAAATGGAGTGGAAAACATGATTAAGAGGAATCAATTTTGAACTATTTTTAAAATCCCCCGCCTCCTTCTCAAAAAAATTCAACCTATTTTGACCCTCTTCGGGACGCCGTTGAGCGATAAGGTAAAGGCCCTCATACAAAAGATCCAGATCATCGTTTTCTTCGCGTTCAATAAGATAAGCGTCATCAAAAGTAAACCATCGACGAAGTTGGTGAATCCCCTTCTCAATACGAAAAATCAAACTCCCTTCCGGTGACCCTTCATTCCCCTCCCGACGCAAGGAGGACAAAAATCCGGTTTTGAGCGCATCCAAACGCTCCAAATCAGCATCCAGTGCAGAACTCACAAAAACGTCCCAACTTGAAGCAGGAATATAAATGAAAGGATACTCTTTTACCAATTTTGTGTACTGAACCTGAGCAAGGATAGGATTCAGCTGAGACTCATTGATGTTAACCTCGTGAGATTCGGTCAACAAATAATCATTCCAAACGGAACGAGATTCGTCATCACCTAAAAAAGCGACACGAACCGGGTGATGCGCGGCAAAAATACGAGTATCACTTTGAACATGAGTGATCATAGCCGAGGCTTCTTCGGGAATGGTCCGCAAACGACCCGTGGTGACTTCAATGGTCGCCACTCCTTGAAGAGAACTCACCCACAAAGAACCCGACTTGAGATGCACCCGAAAAACCATCGGGATCGAGGAAAGATTCACCTCCTCAAAAATGACCTCCGTACCCGGAAAAAGGCGAATCAAATCGGAATTGCCAATCAAAATCCCCAATTCATTGTCGTCGTCGGTACGAAAACCCGTCCCCGACACTAAAGGAATGGCGGTCTCAAGCGGTTGCCATACGACCGCTCCTTCACCCGAAGCAGGAGAGCCAATCTCGACGCCTTGATTCAATACATATTCAACCAACGCTTCCTCTCCGTCAGGTCCCGCCTTAAAACGGTGCTCCCCCCATAAAGAAACCACAAAAAAAACGATACCCAAAAAAGCAACGATCAACATCGCGGAAACACGAAGCGGCGGCAAAGTGAAGGAAGAAAGGGAGGGTGAGGAGGCCATACTGGAGAAAGTATAACAGCACCTGCAGATCGTGTAAAAAACAAAAAAGATTGCCATTCCTCCAATGCCGATTTAAATTGAACTCTCCGAAAATTAACTTTTAAGCCTAAATCTATGAAATTCTCTCTTCGAATGAAAAAAAAATTACTGAGCGCAGCGCTCATGAGCCTTCTCCTCGGGGCTCCTCTGGCGCAAGCGGAATTCAATGACATTGAAAATAGTCCTTATACGGAAACCATCCAGTACCTTAAAACAAAACATGTGATCGAAGGATTCAATTCCGGAACCCTATTCCGCCCGAACGAAGCGGTCACCTTAGCCGCTTTCCTCAAAATGATACTCGCAAACTATGGATTCACCCCGGAAAGTAATCCAAATCCACGACTCAAAGCTCCGTTCCAGGATATTAAAGGAGACGAATGGTTTGCCCCTTACTTTCAAAAAGCTTGGGAAATTGGCCTTTTGGAAGACAGCACCTTGGCCAATCCCGGAAAAGCAATCAATAGGATCGAAGCGGAAAGCATCGCCCTCAAGCTCCTCAACGTGCATGTCCCGGTCGTTGTGGACGGAGAATGGTGGCCCCTCAGCTATAAAGACGTGAACCAAGAATCTTGGTTTGCACCAATCGTCCTCTATGGAGAAGAATACCATCTATTCAAAGCCATCGACTCCAATGACAAAAACTATTTCAAGCCGTACAAAGCCGTGACACGGGGCGAAGCCACCCAAATCATTTACAATGTGGATGATTATCTCTATGGAGAAGCGGTTGTCCGTGAACTCCGAGAGGAACTTTTGGATAGCAGTTTAAACTTAACGATTCCCCACTTAGATCTCTTTGTTAACGTCTGGAATCGTGTGAACAATGATTACTACCAAGCCGCAGACATCAATCAAGAAGCCCTGATTTATGGTGCCATCAACGGAATGGTGCAAAGCCTGCAAAATCCCTACAGCCTTTTCTTTGAGCCGTCGGAATCGGGCGACTTTGAAGATTCCATCGAAGGAAAGTTTGGAGGAATTGGCGTTTATCTTGAGGATACCGAAGCGGGAATTCAAGTGACGGGATTTGTGAGCGGCGCTCCGGCCGAAACCTCGGGATTGGAGACCAAAGACATCATTGTGGGTGTGGATGGAATCGATACCAGTGAAAAACCGAAAAGCGAAATCGTCAAAACCATTCGAGGGGAAATTGGCAGCTCTGTGACCTTAACCGTAAAACGAGAAGGTGCTGAAAAACCGCTTGATTTCGTCATCGTACGAGCACTGATTGACATTGGATTGATGGAGGGAAAAGCCATAGAAGGGGCACTCTACATCGACATCAACACGTTCAATGAAAAAGGAGGAGACGAGTTTGAAGAAACCGTAGCCACATTGATGAAAGAAACTCCGGATTTTGACGGTTTTATTTTCGATTTGAGAGACAATTCAGGGGGCTACGTCTCAACGGCAGCTCAAATCCTGGAGCACTTTATCCCCTCCGGGGAGACTATGTTGCACTATAAAATAGAAGAAGAATTGACCCTATTCTTATCCCAAGGAGAAGGAGAATGGCAAAAACATCCCATTGTGATTCTCATCAACAAAGGAAGTGCCTCAGCCTCTGAAATCATGGCGCTCGGACTCCAAGAAAAAGCGGGAGCAAAGCTGGTGGGAGAAACCAGTTATGGGAAGGGAACGGTCCAAGGACTTTTCGATTACAACAATGGGTCCCAACTCAATCTCACCATTGCGCAGTGGCTCAGCCCAAATAAGACCAGCATCAATGGGGTGGGAATCACCCCGGATGAAACGGTGGAACGAACGGCGGAAGATATTAAAAACAATAAAGATCCTCAACTCGAAAAAGCACTAGAAGTATTTGAGGAGCTGACGAAGTAAAGATTTGGAATGACGGAGTAAAGACTTCGGGCGGCGACGGACCAGCCGCCGAGGCCGTGGAACGCGAGACGTTGAAGTCGAAAGGGCATGCGCCCTCAGAACGTGAGGCCAATGGGTTTTGGTCCAGCGTTTCTGAAACGTCAATTCGCGAGAAAATCCACGCTCCTTGAGCTCACGATCCACGATGCCTCCGGCATGGGGTGAATAAAATTTTTGTTCAAAAGGAGAACTGAAGCCATGAAAGTAATGCACCAGTTCATGAGCGATGGTGAGATCGATCACTTCCAAGGGAATTTCCAAATTCTGAAACAAACGATTGAGAAGAATTTTAGAAACCTTTTTATCCGGAGACATTCGAATGGAGCCCAACCGAGTCCGTGCCGCTCGTCCGTACCGAATAAGGACCTCATTTTGAGGGATCATATCGTGAAAACCTCGTTGCCACACCAGCTTCAAACGAGACTCCAGCCACTTTTGATCTCGAACAACAGTCGTCATAAGCGAAAGTGATTCTAATGCCAAAATTCAAAAATCACAATTCGCTTAACCTTTGAATCACACGATTCTTGATTTGCTCTAACTCTTTATCACTAAGGACACATCGATCAATGGCACTGAACTCATTACGCAGCATATGGTCACTGCCTCGGCCTTGAAAAATCATTTTTGCAAGAGAAGCAAACTTAGCTCCGGGTGTTCCGGGATGTGCCTTTTCAGATTGATAATCATTAACCATCAAATCGGTAATCCTTGAAATCAATGTTTCGTTCATAACAGTAAATTTTAAATATCAACTGACCGCAGCAGGCTGACCCGCCCCAAAATTCGCCCGATCCTGACTCTGCTGATTTAAAATCTGCTCGGGGTTAGTCGTGACAATCTTATCCTCCCCATAGGACGCAATGATCTGAATCGCGACATGCTTTAATCCGGCGAAAAAGAGCCCCTGTCCCACCCCACTATTCAAAAGCATGTATTTTTCTCCTTCCGTCAGATTAAAAACTTTTTGCAATCCTTCAATCACCGAGGGCGATTGTTTGAGCAATAACTGCATGGATGAGTTACTCACAATCGGTTTCCCATAAGGACTTTTAATAAAATCCTCCACATCTTGCGTGATGGTGGTAACCCCCAAATAGTATTTTCGAGCACGTTTGACCAAACCAAATAAAAATTTAGCCGAATCATCATGTTGCATCATGGTCCACGCTTCATCAATGACCAAAACACGACGCTTCAAGGTGCTCCGCACTCGATTCCAAATGTAATTCAAAATGATGTACATCGCAATCGGACGCAGGGAATCCTCAAGATCACGAATCGAAAACACAATCAATCCGTTATCCACAGTAACATTGGTATGTTGATTGAAAATACCGGCAAAAGTCCCGGTCGTGTATTTTTGGATCCGATTGGCAATTTCACTGGTCCCCTCCATGGAAGAAATCACATTATACAAATCATCCATAGTGGGCGGCTCAAACGCAGAAGGATCCGGGGTATCCATAGTGATCCCCTTGGTGGCATAAGTATCAATCAATGCTTTATCCACCAACGCTTCTTCAGCCGCGGAAATCGTGCCAAGCATCAACTTCAACAACCCGGTCAAATCAATAATAGCGGATCTCAACAGATCACCAGGCTTCAAATCGTCTCCTTCCAAAGGTTTGGGCAAATCAAACGGATTGATCCGACGATCGGAATTTAAAGACACCTTAAGATAAGTTCCTCCAACGGTTTGTGCCAAGGATTCGTACTCATTTTCAGGATCAATCACAATGACATCGGCCCCCATCATCAAAATACGCAAAATCTCCAACTTCACCGCATAGGACTTCCCGGCTCCCGACTTGGCAAACACGACGGAATTGGCATTTTCCAATGAAAAACGATCAAAAATAATCAAACTGTCGTTGTGACGATTCAATCCATATAAAATGCCGTCGTTCGAGGTCAAATCAGCGGAAACAAAAGGAAAAGTACTCGAAAGCGGAGAAGTGTTCATGTTGTGATAAACCTCCAGCTCATCCGAAGCAATCGGCAATGTAGAATTGAAAGCATGCTCCATACGTAAATCCGCCCTACGGGTTAAAACCAACTTCCCTCCCAACAAACTCTCCAACTGCTTGGTGACCTTTTCCATTTTTTTCAAATCCGCATGATAGATCGTGAAATAGAGTGCAAATTGAAAAAATTTCTCCTGACCTCTCTGCAGATCGGTACGAAGCGACTCCGCGTCTTCGAGAGCCGTTTCCAAAGCCGGATCGCGAACCTGACCCTTTTCCTGGGACATTCGAATACTGGATTGAAATCGGGCCACCTGAGACTTGAGCGTTTTCATGATCTTATCCGAGGCAATCGGATAAATGAATTGGGACATATCCAGCGTGACATCAAAATTCACAATCGGAGAAAGCCAATTGGTTTCGATGTAGCGAGGGTAGGTATAGACAAAAAAGCTTTGAGCAAACATGCCATCGATCAAAATATGATTGAACGACACCTCCATTGAAGAAGGCGCAATCAAATCTCGAATCGTGGACAAACCCTGTTGAAAAATTTTCTCGGCCTCCAAGATTTTCTTTTTTTCAGCAGGCGAAAGCTTAGGATAGTCCGGCTTGCCGGAAGAATCTTTGGGGGGATTTTCAGCGGTGAATTGAGGAACAGCAGAAGTTTTTGATGAAACAATAGACGGCGAAGGAACCGGAAAAGACACCGGCGGAACAACCGCAGCGATAACCGGAAGTGGTGATGGTGTAGGAACAGGGAGTGGATTACCACCAAGGGATGCCGGAGCCTGCGCGGTTAACACCGTCGTCGAAACAGGAGAAACCACAACAGAATTATTAGCACCAAGATCGGCAGCCACAGGCACCATTGCACCACTTTGAGGTTGAAGTTCATCCGACATAAAGCGTCTAGAGATTCAAAAATATCAATAAATTATACCAAAAAATGGCTCAAATTTCAACAAAGCTCACGGAAAAACAGAGGGAATGGATTTACACATCTATTATTTATTGGATTAAAAAGTTACGCAAAATTTAATTCAGCTACAACCAAACATACAACACGCTCTTTTTTTTCAGCTACGAAGCTTCCCTTTTCCTAGATGCCTCCTTTGACAAATATTCAATGAAGCCTCGATAAGGTAAAATATCTTGATAATGAAAAACATGATTACGACTTAAACCTCCGGAAAAATCTCCCACAACAATTCCTCCATCCAACGTGCGAGGGAGGTGCTTAGCGGCATTCATCGCAAGGTCGGAATTAACAGACAATTCAGACCCTAAAAGATTAAAATAACGCTCAACGTCATCCGAAGTAGGACAAGAATCAACCAAATCAACCGTCTCAACCCCGATGCTCACTGTAATGCGCTCAAACCCCTCTCTTCCATCCAACACGATTTCTTCCCCCGTACTTGAAAATACAGCGGGAATAATAAAAGTATGAGCCTCAACTTCTTTACGAATTTTATCCATGGCCACAATCGATCCTTGCTTATCCGTAAAAGGAAGCAACACTCCAAATTCTTCCCCTCCCAAAGATCCCAACGCATCACTGGATCGAAGCTTTGGGATCAAAATATCCAAAAAAGTCCTCAACACATAATCACCGGCGGCATGCCCAAAACGATCATTAATACGCTTAAACTTATCAAGATCTATAAAAGCCTTGGAAAGAGGCTGCTTAGCACGAACACAATTTTCCAAAAGCTGACGACGAACAATTCTAAAAGAGTCCATTTTTAAAACGGGCTTACCCCATTTTTCATTATAAATAACACGACTGGAACACTCAAAAGCGTTTTCCATCTGAACACAAAGTGATTCGTGCAGCTTCAACAGCGCGCCGGATCCCATCCATTTTTCATCAAGCGCAAAAAGAGAGGAAAAAATTGAATCCAAAGAAGGGTTAAAATCCTTCGAAAATCCGGGGAAATCAGACGTCAAAATCTTCAATAATCGGCCATAGCGGATCTCCCAGAAAGCGGTTAACAATTCAACGAAGCGATCCGATGCCTCAAAATCCACCTCCTCCTCTTTTTTATACATCAAAGAATCGGGATGACGGAGATCATTGATCAATCCCCAAAAAGAACTCGATGAAAAAAGAACACTAAAATCAGCCTTCATCGCGGACAAAATAGCTCGACCACGAGACTCCGCATCTTTCAAGAACGGGTCCACCCCCAAAACTGCTTCAACATCCAATGGATCAACTGAAACAAAACATTCATCCATGACTCAAAAAAAAATAAATAAAATCCCAAAGAAGATAATAATAACAAATTTTAATATTTTGTCAACAAATCACGCGCCCCCTTCACAAGGACTTTATGGTAAAGTAGTCGTCGATTGAATTTGAATCCTTAATACTAGCTTTGTTCCTGTATGCCTAATGATGATCTCCCCGAAGAAAATACGCCCTCCGAGGCCCCAGACAATGAAAACGAAGCAGGGAACGAATCCCCTCCGACTGAGTCCCAAGCCTTGGAAGAGACGCCAAAAACGACTCTCTTCGATCCTCACTACCGATTCAAATCCATTTCCGATGAAATGGAAGAATGTTACCTCGATTACGCCATGAGCGTGATCGTATCTCGTGCGCTTCCCGATGTGCGAGACGGTTTAAAGCCCGTCCATCGTCGTATTTTATATGTCATGCACGAATCGGGGCTCCGTTCGACCGCAAAATACAAGAAATCAGCCAATGTGGTGGGAGAAGTACTCGGTAAGTACCACCCCCACGGCGATAGTGCCGTATACGACTCCATGGTTCGTATGGCTCAAAGCTTCTCTCTGCGTTACCCACTGGTGGACGGACAGGGTAACTTCGGTTCCATCGACGGAGACAGTGCCGCCGCCTACCGTTATACAGAAGCCAGAATGACAAAAATCGCCGAAGAGCTGTTGTTCGACATCGATAAAGAAACCGTAGACTGGAGCGAAAACTACGATGCGAGCCGACTGGAACCCCGCGTGCTTCCATCCAAAATTCCTCAATTGCTCCTCAATGGAACGATGGGAATTGCAGTAGGTATGGCCACCAATATCCCCCCCCATAACTTGGGCGAACTGGTGGATGGATTGATTGCGATCATCAAAAATCCCGAGCTTACGGTGGAAGATCTCATGGAATACATCAAAGGACCGGATTTCCCAACCCACGGAATCATTTATGATAAAGAGGCCATCAAAGCCATGTACGTGAATGGAAGAGGAGGTATCGTGATGCGGGCGCGAGCGCAAATTGAAGAAATGAAAGGAGGACGCTTCCAGATTCGAGTGAGTGAAATCCCTTATCAGGTGAATAAAGCCTCTTTGATTGAAAAAATGGCTGATCTGGCACGCGACAAAAAAATTGTCGGTATGAGTGACATTCGGGATGAATCGAGTCGAAACGAAATTCGCATCATTATTGAACTCAAAAAAGAAGCCTATCCGAAAAAAATCCTGAATCAGCTGTTCAAGCTCACCCCGATGCAAACTTCATTCAATATGAATATGATTGCGTTGGTGGACGGAATTCAACCTCGTCTGCTCAACCTCAAACAAGTTTTGGAATATTTCATTGAACATCGAAAAGTGGTCATCACTCGCCGCACGGAGTACGACCTCAAGATCGCCAAAGCACGAGCCCATATTTTAGAAGGATTAAAAATCGCGCTGGACAACATTGATTCGGTCATCGAAACCATCAAGAAATCCAAAACAAAAGAGGATGCTTCCGAAGCATTACAAAAAAAGTTCAAACTCAGTGAATTGCAAGCCCAAGCCATTCTTGAAATGAGGCTTCAAACCCTTGCCGGACTCGAAAGGCAAAAAATTGAAGATGAATACATTGAAAAAATGGCACTGATCACCGAATTGGAAGGCATACTGGCCGACCCCAAAAAGGTGCTTCACATCCTCGAGGAAGAATTGGCCGAAATCAAAGCAAAATATGGAGATCCGCGTCGCACGGAAGTCGTCCCCCATGCGGTGGATGAAATCTCGCAAAAAGACACCATCCCCAACAGCCCAATGTTAGTGATGTTGAGCCAGGAAAACTACATCAAACGAGTGGCTCCGGATTCGTTTCGCAGACAACATCGTGGCGGAAAAGGAATCATCGGAATGACCACCAAAGATGAAGATGAAATACGCATCTTGCGCTACGTGAACAATCACGACGACCTCCTCTATTTCACGAACCGCGGCCGCGTGTTCAAGCTACCCGCCTATGAAATCCCGCAAACCTCACGCACCGCAAAAGGACAAGCCATCGTCAACCTCCTTCAACTGCAAAAGGACGAATGGGTAACGGCGATTCTAAAAGAAGAAGAAAAATCGGAAGGTAAATATCTTTTCATGGGCACCAACCGCGGAACCGTCAAAAAGACACCGATTGAGGATTTTAAAAACATGCGTAAAACCGGTTTGATCGCGATCAAACTCAGAGAAAAGGACGAACTGGAATGGGTCAAAGAAACCTCCGGAGAAGACAACGTGGTCATGATCACCCGCGAAGGAAAATGCATTCAATTCAATGAAAACGATGTGCGTTCCATGGGAAGAACCGCCACCGGCGTGCGCGGAATCCGACTCAAGGGGGACGACGAAGTGATTCAAATGGACGTGATCAAAGGAGAACATGGCGACTTGCTTGTCATTACTGAAAAAGGAATGGGCAAACGCACACCTCTGGCAAATTATCGGGCACAAGGAAGAGGAGGATCCGGAGTAAAAACCGCCAATCTCTCTCCCAAGACCGGAAAAGTGGTGGGAGCGGAAGTTTTGGAAGAAAACATGGAGGGAGACCTCATTGTCGTCTCCAAAAGCGGACAAATCATACGACTTCCCTTAACCTCAATCCCCAATAGGGGCCGCGCCACCCAAGGCGTTTACCTCATGAGAATGAACACCAACGATAAAGTGGCCTCCATCTCCATCATGAAAAAAAGTGATGAAGAGTTTGAAGAATTGGCCGAGGAAGGAGCCGAAGAAACGGCGTCCGCCGAACAAAGCACCCTGGTTTGATCTTGATTTTTTGAACCCCTCCCCATGACTATAAAATCTGCTGTTTCGCTCGCCATCCTTTCCTTGGTGGTTGCCACAAGCGTACTCCCTTACGGAGCATTAGCCGCATCCGGCGATCTTTATCTGGATGCTGGCAATGTGACCATGTCGGACAGTACGGTGGTCAATAATCAAACCGTACGCATTTATGCCACCGTGGGAAGCAATAGCCAGCAAGATCTCTTGGGATCCGTGCAATTCAAAAATATAACCACCGGGCATGTGATCGGGAAAGATCAACCCATCTCGGTCCTGGCGGGAAAAACGGATACCGTCTTTGTGGACTGGAAACCAACGGCAGGAAATTACTCCATATCAGTAACGGTTTACCCTTGGGATACAAGTGCCGATGATTCAGGCAATAATGGGGTGACTTTTGCCACCCTGGTGGACTACGACAATGATGGAGACCTCACAGGAAACACAAAGGACACCGACGACGACAATGACGGAGTAAAAGACAGCGAAGACACCTTCCCTTACGACCAAAAAGAATCGGCCGACACGGACAAAGATGGCATTGGAGACAATGCGGATACGGATGATGACAATGACAGCATCGAAGACACCACGGACGCACTGCCTAAAGACAGCATGGAATCCGTAGATACGGATGGAGATGGAACCGGAGACAATACGGATGAAGACGATGACAACGACGGATTGAGTGATGAGAAAGAAACCTCCACCACCTATGAAACCGGAGTTACTGCAGGAGGAACCGATAAAACCGATCCCAAAAACCCCGACACGGATGGAGACACTATAGTCGATGGAGCGGATGCGTTCCCACTTGACCCGGAAGAGTCGGCCGATATCGATGAAGATGGACTGGGGAACAACATGGACAAAGATGATGATGGCGATGGCCTCAAAGACCCCGAAGACGAGTACCCGGAAAATCACGGACCGGTGATCGAAGTGAAACAATACGAAGAAACCGATGGCACCAATGGTCAAAAATATTTAATCCTGGACGCCTCCGCATCAACGGACCCCGATGGAAACGCCGGAATGCTTCGTTTTCAATGGCTGGATAAAGACGGCCGAATCCTTGGAGAAAAAGAAATTTTAAAACTGGCGTTTCCCTTTAAAAACATTCTCCCCTCCACGCTCATGGTGTTTGACGACACCGGAGAATCCCGAACCTATAACATCAATCTCAATAACGGAGCTTACCTTAAGGCACTGGGCGTGGGCTTATTACTGAGTTTATTGGTTGCTCTTGCATTAAAAAAATATATAAAGTACACTGCCACAGCTTCCAAGAAAAAAGGCCCTAAAAAAGCAAATAAACTTTCTTAGAAATACTCTAAAACCTCAAAAAAATGAAAGCTGATATTCATCCTCAATACTTCACAGACGCCAAAATCACCTGTTCTTGCGGACATGTGATCAAAACGGGATCCACCATAGAAACCTACAACACGGAATTGTGTTCCCAGTGTCATCCTTTTTATACCGGCAAACAAAAGACCATGGATACCGGAGGTCGTATTGAGAAATTTGAATCCAAATTGAGAATGGCCGAAGCGTCAAAAGAGAAACTCAGCAACAAAAAAGAACGACACCGAAAATCCATGGAAGAAAAAGTAAATGAAGAACTCCAAAAACAAGCCAGTCAAGAACGTAAAAAAGAAGAAAAATTGATGGCAAAGATTAAGAAAAATCGCCCTGCGGAGGGAGAAAAAGAAGGAGCGGCTGCAGAAACAGAAGCGTAAAGAATGCGGCTAAGTAGAATTATCTTGAGCACCTACGAGGCTTACTTTTAACCGGACCCGATCATGCCGGGAAACACGTTTGGACACACCTTTCGATTAACTTCATGGGGAGAGTCCCATGGAAAAGCAATCGGTGGGGTTATTGATGGTTGTCCGTCAGGAATAGCGTTATGCGAGGCGGATCTTCAACACGAACTGGACCGGAGACGCCCTGGGCAAAGTGCCGTCACCACCGCCAGGCAGGAAAAGGATCGCGTCGAAATCCTTTCCGGACTTTTTGAAGGAAAAACCACGGGCACTCCCTTGTCCTTTCTGATATGGAATGAAGACCAACACTCGGAAGACTACGAAAAGTTAAAAAATATCTATCGTCCCCAACATGCCGATGAGGTTTACGATCTCAAATATGGTTTTCGCGACTATCGCGGTGGCGGACGCGCTTCGGCACGTGAAACGGCCATTCGAGTGGCGGGCGGAGCGGTCGCAAAAAAAATGTTCCAAGCAATGGGATTGAATACACGCATCACGGCCCATACGCAAAAAATTCAAGAACTGGAGGTCAAAAATCCCCAACTGGATGTGATTGAACAGAATTCGGTTCGAGCCGCAGATCTGAAGATTGCCCAACAAATGGAACAACGGATTTTGCAATTGAAAGAAAAAGGCGATTCGGTGGGAGCTACTGTGGAAGTGGTGATCGAAAACTGTCCGGTGGGACTGGGTGAACCGGTATTTGATAAAATCAAAGCCGATTTTGCCAAAGCGTTCATGAGCATCAATGCGGTACTGGGCGTGGAATATGGAGCGGGATTTGAATCCGCTCAACTGCTCGGGAGTCAAAACAACACCCGCGAAAATGGCATCTACGGAGGGATCACCAATGGAAAACCGATTCAGTTCCGCATCGCCATCAAACCCACTTCCTCCATCCAACTCGATCAATTGAGTGAAGGAGGCGCCAAAGGCCGCCATGATCCATGCTTAGCCCCTCGCGCGGTTCCGATCGTCGAGGCCATGGCCTGGCTGGTGGTCGCGGATCACTATTTGCGACATACTATTTCTAAACTTCCTTGCGCATGAACTTAGAACGGAGCGAATCAAGCGCGGAACCCGCGCGGCCCATTCAAGTGGAATTCCAAGATAAACGAACCCGCGAACTCAATGATCATCTCAGTGTGACGATCTTAGGAGAAAGGGGTTTATCCTTGGAACAAAAAAAAGAGCTCGTTACGGCCGTGGCAAAGTTGATCGAAAAAGAAAGAGCCGCTTATAAAACCGAGCAAAAGCCTAGCGATGAAGAGCTACAGCACTATGAAGAAAATTTACTGAAGTCATTGATCGAAGGGCTGAAAATTCAAATGGATCAATCCAAAACGTTTGGACTCATCAATGAAAGAGACTTCCGAATCAAAATTTACGGAGGGCTATGGTTTTTATCCCCCCTTCGAAATAACCCCGCGGGGGAAAAATGGCGACGAAAAATGATAGCAAAAGGATATCCCCCATCGGCGGTTCACGAAAGGGCCTTAACATACCCTCAAGGTACAATTTCTGCTCTACGCGAAACCACGAACCCGATTGAAATTGCCAAAGAGCAACTGACCAAATTAAAAGATGAGATTTTAGAAGAATTTTTGGATTTAGAAGAAAAAAAAGCCTTTGCGGAAATCGTGAGTACGGTCTACTTCAATGGAATGGATGAACGGGCGGCTAGAAACCGTTTTTCCGCGGCAGGCTACAAAGGAGAAGCATTGGAACAAGTGGTAAAAATGAGCATGGTTCCTTTAGAACAAGTGATGAAAAAAAATGGAGAAAAGGGCATGTTGTTCATGCTAGGATTAATGCCAACGCGAGCGCTCACCAAACTGACCAAACTCATCCCGTTCAATCGAGTGATCAGCGATAAGATCAAGCAAAAAATAATGGAGGCTTTTGGCGAAAAAATCGTTGAAAACTTTGTGGAAAATTTCAAATGGGAAGGGTTCATTAAAGCGCTTGAAAAAGAGGCCCAACGAAGAGGAGTATCAAAATTAGTACAAAAAGCCCTGACTTAAAGACTAATAACAAATAAAGCCCCATATTCTGGGGCCTTATTTAAAACAAGGTTCGAAATAGCTACTGCGCAACTTGCGATGGAACTTGAGAGGAGGAAGCCGCTTTTGCCTCTGCCGCTTTTAAACGAGCAACCTCTTCTTCACAAGTTTGAAGAACCGCGCGAATGGCTTGAGCGTATTGCATCGAAGCGATGGAATACGCCTGTTCATTCCCAGAACCGTCACTAACGGTTCCATAATAACCTTGATCTAAATCAAACGTTGGAACAAAACGGCCATCGGCCCCTTTTTGTGAAGCTTGCTCTGGAGTACCATCTCTATACAAGTCTTTAAAAGAATGATCACCTAGCTTCAAATGGACAAAAGGCTCTTGACCTTGTGGCCCAGAAGAAAGCGTTGCACCTCCTTCACTGGGGTGAGTCAAATAGGTACGTGAAGAACCTCTCTCTTGCCAGATTAAGGCGCCAATGGATTTAGGCCCAACCTGGTCTAAACAAACTTCCAGTTGTTGCAATCTTTTACCCGCAAGATTTTGAACCGCATCAACTTGAGGAGCTTCACTTGTCCCATCACGGGGAGATTCGGAAGCACATCCAGAAACTAAAATTTCTGCGGACAAAATCGCACCCAGCGCAAGAGACGGTTTTTTCATAGAAACAAATTTTTAATAATAGGAAAGAATATAAACACGCAGGAATAAAGTTGTCAATAGATTGCCCACTCCGATCTATTCATTCGAGATGTAAATCTCTATATTAAAAAATAATAAATCAAAAATGCATGTTTGAATTCACCCTCGAAAAATCCGACAGCCTGGCCCGTGCCGGTTCCTACTCCACGCCGCACGGCTCTTTTCAAACCCCGGCCTTCATCGCGTGTGGCACCAAAGGCACGGTCAAAACCTTAGAGATGCGCGACGTGGAAGCATTGGGCTCCGAAATCATTCTCTCCAATACCTATCACCTCACCTTGCGACCGGGCGCGAATAACGTGGAACAGTATGGGGGACTCCATAAATGGATAGGATGGAACAAACCTCTCCTTACGGATTCCGGCGGATTCCAGGTGTTTTCCCTGAACAAAACAAGAAAAATCGATAAAAACGGAGTGGAGTTCAAATCCATCCTCAATGGAGAGAAGCATTATTTCACTCCCGAAATCGCGATGCAAATCCAAGAAAAACTGGGCGCGGACATCGTCATGGCCTTCGACGAATGCGCTCCGGGAGACAGCGATAAGGCCTATGCCAAAGCCGCGATGGAACGCACCCATTCCTGGGCACTCCGCTGCGAACAAGAGCATCAAAGACTCCAAAAAACTCGTACCGAATCTGGAAAACCACTGCAAACCCTTTTTCCCATCGTTCAAGGAGTGATATACGACGATTTAAGGGCCGAGTCGGCTCAATTCATGGGGCAACTGGATTTACCGGGAATCGCCATCGGAGGATTGAGCGTGGGAGAGTCCAAAGAAGACATGTTACGAATTTTAGACGTGATTCATCCGCATCTCCCACCCGCTAAACTCCATTATTTAATGGGGGTCGGAAGCCCCGAAGATTTGGTGGAAGGGGTCGCTCGAGGGATCGATCTTTTCGACTGCGTCCTCCCCACTCGCCTCGCCCGACACGGCGCCTTTTGGGATCGTACGGGAAGAGAAAATATAAAGAACAAAAAATTTGAACAAGATATCAACCCCTTACAACAAAATTGTGCATGTAGCACCTGCCAAACCACCTCGCGCAGTTACATCCGCCATCTGTTCATCGAGAACGAAATCACCGCACTTCGCCTCCTCACTATTCACAATCTTAACTTTCTGTTAGCATTAATGAAAACGATGCGAAGCCATATTCTCCAAGGCACCTTCGAAAGCTTCCGCAGATCCTTTCATAGCGAATTCAAGACCAAAGAACCTCTAACCCTCGGCTAAATGATCGCCTATCTCAAAGGAAAAATCCTGAAAAAGAAAAAAAACAGCCTCATCATTGAAAATAATGGAGTAGGCTATAAAGTCTTCGTCCCCGCCTTATTGTTCGAGAAAAGCACGTATGAAACCATGATTGAGCTTGAAATCCATACCGTGGTCCGCGAAGACGACTGGAGCCTCTACGGATTTGAAACCTCGGAACAGTTGGAGTTGTTTGAACAACTGATCAGCGTGAGTGGGATAGGCCCGAAAACCGCCCTTGAAGTGTTCACCTTATCCGTCGAAAAAATCAAACGCTCCATTCTGAACAAAGAAGTGGAAACGCTCAAAAAAATCCCGGGAATCGGGAAAAAAACCGCAGAACGACTGATTCTGGAACTCCGAGGAAAATTGGGGTCCTTGGACTCCGACCATCTGCCCGAAACCGAACCCGAATCCGCTCAATCCATTCAGCCGGAAGTGAGCGAAGCCCTCTTTCGCCTTGGCTACCATCAGAAGGACCTTGACCTCGTATTTCGCTCCCTACAGACTCCCCTCGCCCGAATGGAAGACATGGTGACTTATTTCCTCAAAAACGTTTGAATCTAGAGACAATTGACCTGTGACAAGAGACAGGATGACAAATTTTTCAAACCTCTTCCCTCAAGCATCAAATGTCAATGGTTTCATCTCTAAAAGTCCCTATCTCAGCGATATCCTCTGGCAATGCCCTCTCTCATCACCCACCTAAAAAACATTGAATACTTAACGGATTTTAAAAGTTCGAACGCTTTTATGATTCTAACGGCAAAGCAAGCCTATCTTTTTACCGATGGACGGTATTTGGAAAAAGCCAAAAACCTAGCGCAGCAGGGCAAAAGCCGGCTCGGCAAATTCACGGTGATTGAAATGGGAAAGGACTTGATTGAAACCCTAAAAAAAATCTCAGAAAAGCATAAATTCTCCATCCTCGAGTATGAAGACGAACACATCAGCGTGGCCAAATATGAGCACTTCAGAAAAATCCTTAAAGGGATGCGCTGGCAAAAAGGAGAAAAAGGGATTGAAAACCAGCGTTCCCGCAAAGACGCCAGTGAACTCAAAAAACTCAAAAAATCCCAACAAATCAATGAACAACTTTTTTATTCAATTCGGGCACTATTGACCCCGGGGATAACCGAGCTTGAAATCGCTCAACAGATCAAAAAAAGATGCTACGACCATGGAGCGGATGACATTTCATTTGAACCCATCATTGGCTTTGGCAACCATTCGTCCATGCCTCATCACCAAAACACCACCCGCAAGCTTAAAAAGGGAGAGTTGGTCTTGATCGACATGGGCGTATTATTCCAAGGATATGCCTCCGATATGACTCGAATGGTGTTCACCAAATCCCCCACCGCGTTTGAAGAAAAAATTTATAATTTGGTATTGGAAGCCCAAGAAGCGGCGATCCAAGCAATGCAACCCGGGCGCCATTGTGATGCCATCGACCAGGTCGCACGCACCCTTTTAACCCAAGCAGGATATGGAGAAACCTTTTGTCATTCCCTGGGACATGGAATTGGATTAGAGGTCCACGAAGCTCCAACGCTTTCGGTGCGAAGTAAAGACATGTTACAGGAGGGAATGGTGGTCACCAGTGAGCCCGGAATTTATCTTCCCGGACAATTTGGAGTACGCATTGAGGACATGATCGCGATCACCAAAAAGGGACATGAGAATCTCACTTCCGCGCCGAAAGGTATAAAAGAGTCTATCTTATCGTGATGATTCAAAATCCTCAAATTAAATGCCAAAATGCGCCCTCATCCTAAAACGCAATTGAATCGGTATTTCAAGCTTCGGAAAAGGTCTCTTACCAGACATCATTTCGAGAAGACCTTCTGACGTTAAGTTTTCCTTTGCAATGAATTCGAGCACACGAGGGAAAACTTGATCACGCAACATTTCAGCCTCCTCCACAGTAAACAAAGGCTGACAACGATAAAAAGAAGCCCCGTTCAACGATTGAAATTTTGAAGCAAAATTAACAGGACGAGGACTATAAAGCTGAGACAATAAACCAAGGGCAAGTGCCATGGTTTCTTTTGAAACTCCCTCGGGATGTTTAAGAAACAAACGGTCGGAATAACCAAAGGCCCGTCCCGAAAAAATACCATGAGACAGTTCTCTTATATTTTCCGTTTCAACATAGCGAGAGGCAAGCCGCTCTTGGTACGAAGTTCTCATTTGAGAATCGACTGGATATTCCTCAAGAAATTCCTGAAGCCGACGAAAAAGAATATCCCACGGCAATGGCATAGACTCTAAATCACTCAACATCGGGTAACCTGCTTCAGAAGGAACTTTCATTTGATTCTTAGCATCATAAAAGCCAAAACTGATCCGATAACGGCCATTACGAGGCCCATTCAATAAAAGTTTTAAACCGGAAGGTAACACAGAGCCCTCCACACTCTTAAAAATATAAATCTGTGATTCTGTTCTAGGTTTATCCTCATTCTCAGGCATAAATGAGGGGATGGGAACTATTTTTTCCAAAGAAAATCCTAAACTCAATAAATTCGCTTGAATAGACACTTGTTCCGTAACAGATTGGAGCGTCTCTTCCGATGGAGGAGCAAGCGATTCGCGCTCAGAATCAACTGAGCTAGGAACTTCTTCTTTAGAATCGCGTTCAACCATAAAAAAATATTCCCGCGTTCACGTTTGAAAAGCACCAGTAG
>CAYTES010000021.1:0-20651 GCA_964436935.1 uncultured Candidatus Peribacteria bacterium
CGAGCTCGGGCCCCCGAAGGGGAGCAGAAGCGGGCGAAAAGAATAATTTTAACATGGGAAGGGTGTTTTTCGGAGGCTCCCTAAATCCATGAAAGATTTGGCATTACAAACTCATTTATGTGAACAGCTCCTAGTTGTTGATTAGAGGCTTATCCTTTAAAATCATTTCATGCACCAAAAAACACTCCCTGAACTTTATAAAATTTTCCAAACAAGCGAAAAAGGATTAAACGAAAAAGAAGTTCAGAAAAAAATGGAGGAATATGGAGAAAATATAATTCAAGTTAAAAAAAAGAAATCTTGGGTGCGGGCATTTCTTGAAGAGTTTGCCGATCTCATGGTGATCATTCTCATTGCAGCGGCCATCATTGCAGGTATAGCGAATGAACCCACAGATGCCGCGGTAATCATGTTCATTGTATTTTTAAATGCCACCATAGGCTTTCTCCAAAAATATAAAGCGGAAAAAGCACTGGAGGCCTTACAAAAAATGCTTTCCCCTCACGCAAAAGTGATAAGGGAGGGGAAGGTGAAGGAAATCGAAGCGCGATTTTTGGTTCCGGGGGACATCATTTTATTGAGTGAAGGAGATAAGATACCAGCAGATGCTCGACTATTAGAGGAGCGCGAACTACAGGTGGACGAATCCCCTTTAACAGGTGAATCGGTTCCGGTTGAAAAAAATGTGGAAAGCATTCAAAGAGAAAAAGTGAGTGTGGGAGAAAAAATAAATACGGTTTTTATGGGAACAGCAGTCACCCATGGAACCGCTAAAGCATTGGTGATCGGCATTGGGATGAAAACCGAATTCGGACAAATCGCGAACTTAACGGGAACCACAGTAAAAGACAAGAGTCCGCTCCAAAAAGAACTGTTCAAAATCGGGGTTTTTGTCGGAAAAATAACGTTGGTCATTTCCTTGATCGTCTTGGCGATTGAGTGGTTGTGGCAAGGAAAAGAGTTCGTTCAAACCTTACTATTTGCAACGTCCATTGCCGTCGCGGCGGTACCCGAGGGATTGCCGGCAACCGTGACGATTGCACTTGCCATTGGGGTTCAACGATTGGCACAAAAAAAATCGATCATGAAAAAGTTAACCTCTGTGGAAACACTTGGTTCCACGACCGTAATCTGTTCGGATAAAACCGGAACCCTTACCAAGAACGAAATGACGGTGGTAGAAGCGTATGTGAACGGAGAAAATATTTCGATTAGCGGATCCGGATACCATCCCGAAGGAAAATGGGCCAATACAAAATCCATCAAAAGCATTGAAGCCTTGTGCCTCACCGCCGTGCTATGTAATAACTCCAAATGGGATCAAAATAAAGAGGGAGAATGGCGAATCATCGGAGATCCAACCGAAGGATCTCTTTTGGTTGCAAGCTCAAAAGCGGGACTCTCATTGGAAGGAACCCTTGAACATTTCAAACGAATTGATGAAATGCCGTTTGATTCGACTCGAAAAATGATGACCACCATTCATGAAAATGAAAAAACGAAAGCACGAACGGCTCACCTCAAGGGGGCTCCGGATGAAGTATTAAAAATTTGTACTCATCTTTATGAAAAAGGAGCCATCGTAAAACTGACGCCGGAAAAAAGAAAACAAATTGAAACAATGACGCAAAAAATGGCTAAAAAAGCATTGCGAGTTTTAGCGTTTGCCACACGCGAACTCAAGGGAGAAGGAATTCCAAAAGGCAAAAAAGGCTACAGCAAAGCGCTGGTGGAAACGGACATGGTTTTTCTGGGATTGATGGGAATGATGGACCCCGCTCGTCCGGAAATTGAAGGTGCGGTGCAGATCGCCAAAAAAGCGGGGATCAAAATCATCATGGTCACGGGCGATCATGGAATCACCGCATTGGCCATCGCACAATCATTAGGAATTGTCACTACACGCGACGCACGAGTCATCTTGGGAACAGAACTGGAAGAAATGAGTGAAACTAAACTGAGCCAACTATTGAGTAAAAAAAATCAAGAAATTCTATTTGCACGCGTGAGTCCGGAACATAAATTAAAAATCGTAGGCGCGCTCAAAAAAAATGGGGAAATTGTGGCAATGACAGGAGACGGCGTAAACGACGCCCCTGCCTTAAAACGAGCGGACATTGGGATTGCCATGGGGATAACGGGGACGGACGTATCCAAAGAAGCGGCGGACATGATTTTGGTGGACGACAGCTTTGGTACCATAGTAAATGCGGTCGAAGAAGGACGCACGATTTATCAAAATCTCAAAAAATTTGTTTTCTTTATTTTCTCCTGCAACATTGGAGAATTGGTCACGGTGTTCACGGGGATTTTACTTGGTATACCGGCACCACTGACGGCTATTTTAATTTTATGTGTCAATTTGGGAACCGATGTTTTGCCCGCACTGGCACTAGGCGTTGATCCTCCCGAACCGGGAATAATGACCAAAAAACCGCGCTCCCAAAAAGACCATATCATGAAAAAAAGATTCGTCTGGCATTTCACCTATTTGGGTTTTGTGATTGGTGGCATCGTGCTGGCCGCTTATTTATGGACGCTGTATCGATACGGATGGAGTTGGGGAATGAATCTCGGTGAAGAAAACCTCATCTACCTTAAAGCCTCAACGAGCGCATTTGTTTTATTGGTATTTGTACAAATGGCAAACGCCATGAACTGCCGAAGCTTATCCCAATCAATCTTCACGTTGGGCCTATTCAGCAACCGATGGTTATGGGGAGCGATTCTCACTTCCATCGTCACCATCATCCTCTTCGTTGAAATCCCCTTCTTTCAAAAAGCACTGCACACCACCAGCTTGAGCTTACAAGAATGGTTGATGCTCAGCGTATTAGGATTGAGCATCATCTTGGTTGAAGAATTACGAAAAATCATTCAAAGCAAGCTTTATTCTAAGGAACCTAAAACTAAAAATGCTTGAACCGATCTATCTCCGAATAAAAGTGATTCCAAAAAGTTCCAAAAGCGAAATCGTGGAAACCATGGGGGATGGAACACTTAAAATTCGCATCGCCGCCCCACCGGAAAAAGGAAAGGCCAATACGGAACTCATTCGTTTTTTAAGTCGACATTTGAAAATCGATAAATCCCAGGTTAACATCATTAGTGGAAAAAGCGATACCTTAAAATTAATCAAAATTCATGAAAGCTAAAAAATCGCTCGGTCAAAACTTTCTAAACAATCTAGGGACACTACAAAAAATCGTAGACGCTGGAAACTTGAATGAATCGGATGAAGTCATCGAAGTGGGGCCGGGACACGGGATTCTCACGGAAGCATTAAGCCCAAAAGTAAAAAAAATCATAACAATCGAGTTGGATCAAGAGCTGATTCCGAAGTTAAAAGAGCGATTCAAATATCGTCGAAATATAGATTTGATTCATGCCGATGCCTTAACCTATGAACCGCCTGAAACACCATATAAACTGATCGCCAACATCCCGTACTACATCACCTCTCCCCTACTCAATCATTTCCTAAAAGACCAACCCGCCCACCGAAGGCCGACCCATATTGTATTGTTGGTTCAAAAAGAAGTGGCAGAAAAAATACTTGAACCGGTAGGAAACCTCAGCGTCTTGGCACTTCAAGTACAACTATTCGGAAAACCTTCCATTGTAGCGGTTGTACCGGCGTCTCACTTCACCCCAAAACCAAAAGTCGATTCCGCTATTCTAAAAATCGAGATGTATCCTAAAGCACTAGCACAAGACGACGAACTAAAAAAAATATTTCAATTGATTCACATTGGGTTCCATCAAAGACGAAAAAAACTCACAAAAAACTTAAAATCATTGAATGGAGTAAACGAAGAAAAACTCAAAAATGCTTTTGAAGCATTAGGGCTCAACCCTAATGTGCGAGCACAAGAACTCTCGATGGAACAATGGCTGGGACTAAAAAATATTTTATAGAGCCTGTTTAGGTTCTGAGCTCTTGAGCCATTGCGAGAGCGGCGGCGCGAGCAGCTTCCGCGTAAGCAGTAGGAGGAAATTCTGGATTTTCTTGGTAAGCAAAAATGATATCGCGGGACGAACTCACAATGGCCCCCAAGCCATCATCATTGAAACACGGCTTCACATCTTCCGCACGTCCACCTTGTGCCCCATAACCAGGAACCAAAAAAAATGTTTCCGGTAAAATTTGTCTGAGTCGGGTGGCTTGTTTAGGATAAGTAGCTCCCACCACCGCACCGACAAAACTATAACCGCTTTCTCCCACTTCATCCGCTCCCCACGATTCCATCAAATGAGCCATCAACTCATAATTGGTCAATCGCCCCTCGGTTCCAAAACCTTCGGCGACACGCTCATCCAACAACTGATCTTGAAGATCGCCGGACGAAGGATTGGAGGTTTTAAGAAGGATAAAGAGTCCCTTTGCTTTCTTCTTCGCAAGTTCAATGAACGGCTTCACACCATCATAGCCCAAGTAAGGCGTAACAGTCAGAGCATCGACCGACATGCCGGGGAAAGTTTCATCAAAAACCGTTACATCGTCCAAGTACGCCTTGGCATACGCTTCGGCGGTGGAGCCAATATCATTACGCTTCACATCGGCAATCACAATAAGACCCTTGTCTTGGGCATACTTGCAGGTTTGCTCAAAGACCCACGACCCTATAAAACCATATTGCTCATAAAAAGCGCTTTGCGGTTTCACACATGGAACCACATCGGCAACCGCATCAATAATCCCCTGATTGAACTCAAGTAAACTATTCGCCGCCGCCTCCACGGTACGACCATAATTCTTAATTTGTCGCTCTTTAATGAATTCGGGAATTTGCTCCAGACGAGGATCCAGCCCCACGCAAACCGGATTCCCCTTTTGGCGGATGGACGCAATCAAACGATCCGCAAAATGGGCTTGGGGGGCCTGTGAATTGGAAAGCGCCGAAATTGAAATATCGATCTCCATGACTCGATGGTAAAGGAGGGAGAAAGATTAAACAAGACAAAAAAAGATTGTCATTTCAACCATGCAATGAATTGACAAAATTTTTAATAATGATAAAAAATCTAATATTATATCCGATAAAAACCCGAAAATGTCTTTTGAAGAATTTTTTCCTCATGACGAAAAATCGAAGATTATGAACTAAATCCTCTGGGCAGCGGCACTCAAATGGTTGTATTTAAAAAAAAGATAAATCCAGAGTGATTCGAATTCCCTGGCGAACAGAAGAAGAATCCGGGGCGAAATCAATTGAAGGAACTTCTGATTTCACGGAACAAGAAATAAAAAAATATGAAAAAATGAAATACAACAAGTAACTCGAGAAGACTTGCAAGCACTGGTAAAGAAAATGAAGGAAATGATTCAATACGAAGAGCTGATTCCAGATCTGTGTGGAAGAAATAATGTGGTCATACTCAACGATGGAAAACTTAAAATAATCGATGTCAATAATATTGCCAGAATAGTAACCACGGAAAAGTGGAAATCAAAAATAGATGAAGAAGATTTCCAAAACGCTTGAGCCACCCTTTTAGGTAAATCCCGCCAAGAATTCAAAGATTCTCTACCGGAAGGCTATTTGGATATCAATCAATATCCGATAGGAGATATGAGTATTTGGCTTTTAGGAGAATGGGAAAAGTTTTTGGATCAATACGATGAAAATGATAACCTTTATCGAACCATCAATTCGCCATTAAGAGAAAGACTTACGCGATATATTGTAAACTCACAAAGTGAAGGCACCATATAAAGGAAGTCCCGCAAAACTCCATTTCGATTGGGAAATAAGTCATTTTTTTGAGATGTGAAGACAAGCCGACGAGGAGATTCGGCAAAACAGCTCGGGAAAAAGGCTGTTTTCCAGCGGAAGAGAGTTTTGCGGGACTTCCTAAGCATATCAACAACCATACTGAGCTCGATATTCTTTGATAACCGCCATCTTATCATCATCAATATACATCTGGCCTCCCACCTCACGGTTGTACAAAACCTCAATCACCTCATCTAAGTTGACGATAGAAAACACCTTCACCCCCAACTGTTTTTCCACTTCCTCCAAAGCATTCTGCCCCTCATTATTTTTTTCCATCCGATTCATGGCAATCAAAATGCCTTGAATCTGCGGATTGCCCTGGGTTTTCAACAGCTCCACGCTTTCCCGAATCGCGGTACCGGCGGTAATCACATCATCAATCAAAAGCACTCGACTCGATTCATTCAAGGGAGCGCCAACCAATAAACTCCCCTTGGCATCTCCATAATCTTTGGACTCCTTACGATTGAAACAATAGGACACTTTTTTTTCAAACTCCGAATACAACACACTCGTAGTCACCACAGAAAGCGGAATTCCCTTATACGCCGGACCAAAAATCACATCGACTTCCACACCGGAATCCAAAAACGCTTCGGCATAAAATCGACCGAGCTGATACAACAAAGGCCCAGTATAAAATTTCCCGGTATTCAAAAAATAAGGAGCTTCACGACCGCTTTTTAAAACAAAAGATCCGAATTGAAGCGCTTGCGCTTGAACAAGCAATTCAATGAATTGAACTTTATAAAGTTTGAGAGTCATGAGAGTGAATTATTTAAAAAATTAGTGAAACGATCCATTAATTATCAATTTCGAAGTTTCAGTTAAAAGGAATGCTTCTTCCCCAAGGCATCGCGATGGTACTGTCCGAACTCTTTTTGTCGACGCGCAAGCTTGTGATCCATGGCAGGCCCCTCCATACAAGTCGGCATTCCACTTTCATCGATCACGCACTGGCCGCAAATGCCAAAACCGCATTTCATGTAACGCTCCACACTGACAATGCACTCGAGGTTCTTTTCAAGTGCCACATCAGACACCGCTTTCATCATGCGTTCGGGCCCAACCGTAATGAGACGATCGAGCGCCAAACCTTCGTCAAACAATTGATTCAAAAGTTGAACATTATAGCCTTTAAACCCCTGACTTCCATCGTCCGTGGACACATGAACTTGGGTCGATGGTAAAGCGGCAGCACGTTCAATAAAAAGAAGATGATCTTTGGAACGCCCACCCACAATAAACTCAACCGTGCATCCTTTTTGAACCGCCTGGTGGGCTAAAAAATAAAGCGGCGCTGCGCCGTATCCCCCACCAATTGTAGCGAGTCGATCACCTAGTTCATAATAAAACGGCTTCCCAAATGGACCACGAATACCCACTTGATCGCCTACCTTTTTCTCAAAAAGCGCTTCTGTAAAAGGACCCACTTTAGCGATGGAAAGTTCGAGCTTTTGACCATCGTCAAAAGCTACACTGAACGGTTTTTCATCCAAACGCGGAATCCAGAGCAGCACAAATTGACCGGGATGAGCACCTACGGAAAGATCCAGTGTAAAGGTACGAACTTGAGCATTTTCCTCCTTGATATCGACAATCTTCACCACGCGCGGCAAATCATGAGGCCGCCCCATTTGAGTTGCCAACGATTTAAAAGGTTGGACAGTTTGGCGATTTTTGCAACAGTTGGATCCTCCTTTGCAGCTCATAAAAAAGTATTAAATGAATTAAACCCGGTGAGATCGTCCCACCACCTCCTGCAAATCCTTCACACCATGCGCTTCACACCACTCGCGCATTTCATTGGCAATCAAATCAAAAATCTCAGCGCCCCGATAATAAACTCCACTTCCCACTCCCACCAACGTCGCTCCTGCCATCATCAGCTCGAGCGCATCCCGTCCGGTCATTACCCCACCGGTTCCAATCATGGGAATCTTCACGGCTTTATATAAATCATAAATCATTTTCACCACGAGCGGCTTAACGGCAGGACCCGACAATCCACCAACCTTATTCGCCAAAATCGGCTGCGCGGTTTCAATATCAATGCACATGCCAGGGCCAAACGTATTGAATGCCGTAAGCCCATCCGCACCGGCATCCTCAATGGCTTTGGCGATCTCGACAATATTTGAAACATTGGGAGACAGTTTCACAAAGATGGGAATCTTACCCCCTGTTCGGCGTTTCACTTCCTTCGTCACATGGGCCGCTTGATTGCGATCACAGGCAAACGGCTTTCCAAACTCATCTTCCACATTCGGACAAGAAATGTTCACTTCAATCATGGCCGGATTCAATTCCGCGATAGCCTCGGCTGTTTCAGCAAAATGATCGGCCGTATCGGCCACAATATTGGCAATGAGGGGAGCTTTAAAGCTTCGGCCTTCCTCGGTCTCCGCCCAAGAAAGATAAGTCGCGATCTCCTCTTTCGCTTTTTCCAAACCCGCATCCGGAAGTCCCACTGCATTGAGTAAAAAATGCTCGGTACCAAGCACAATGGGATTGGGATGACCTTTGTGCTCTTTGAGCCAAATGGATTTGGTGGTCACACCCCCGGCGCCATTTTGGACCACCCATTTTAAGGTGTTGCCGGTCACTCCCAAAATGCCGGACGCCAAAACGAGCGGGTTAGGGAAATCAACGTTAGCGACTCGAATTGCAAGTAAGGTCATATTGAGTCCAGTATAGCAGGGGAAATAAAAAAATCGAAGCCCCGCAAATGGACTCATTAGCGTTTTCGTTTCACTTCTTTCCCCTGAGGAATTCCACAAATTTTCTCATCTCGGTAAACGATCTCTCCATTCACCACGGTCAATACAGGCCACCCCGTGAGTGAACGCCCCTCAAAGACACTCCAGCCACATTTCGTAAAACGAGCCCCGAAACCACCTCGCTCCACGACCTGCGTTTTTTCAAGATCCACAAGGACAAAATTCGCCATCGTTCCTTCTTCTACTGAGCCCAATAAACGACCTGTCTCATCCTTCAATCGAAACACCCGCGCCGGGCCTTCCGACGTCACACGAACCACATCCTGTAAAGTCAATTTACCTTCGTGCACCGCATTCAAAAGCAAAGGCAAGAGCGTCTCTAACCCGGGGACTCCCGCAGGGGCTTTCCAATAATTCTGCTGCTTTTCTTGGAGAGTATGGGGCGCATGATCCGTGGCCACCATATCAATGAGACCCGATCGAATCCCCTCAATTAATGCGACGTTATCCTCCGCAGTCCGCAACGGCGGATTCATTTTGGCAAAATTTCCCTGCCGATCCAACTCGTCTTGAGTCAAAAAAAGGTGATGAGGAGAAACCTCGCAAGAAATACGCTCGGTCTTAAAACGAGCAATAAGCTCCAGCTCGGCGCGTGTACTGACATGACAAATATGCAAACGAGTATTGTACTGCTCCGCCCAGTGGAGCGCTTGCTCAACCGCACGCCGTGCCGCTTCAGGATCACGAATTTGAGAATGAATCGAAGGAGAAGGATCAAGCTCTCGCTCAAAACGCTTTTGATGTTCTCTCATGATTTTTTCATCTTCGGCATGCACACAAACCAAGCGATCCGCTTCACCCGCCTTCCTAAAAATCTCCTCCAAAGGCTCCTCACGGTCAACCAGGAGTGATCCGGTGGAACTGCCCATGTACACTTTTAAGGCCAGTGCATCAGAAGACAAATATTCCTCAATGTTCGAGTGGCCGGTCGCCGCATCGAAGGTAGCGCCCATATAAAAACAATAATTCACATAGGATGTTCCCTGAATCAGCTCTCGTTTTTCCCTCAAAATCTCTCTGGTGGTCACCGGCGGTTGATTGTTGGGCATATCCAAAATCATAGTCACTCCCCCGGCAGCCGCCGCTTGTGTGCCGGTGGTCCAGTCTTCTTTGTGAGTGTCTCCCGGCGTACGGAGATGCACATGCACGTCCATGAGCCCGGGAAGGAGAGTTAAACCGGAAGCATCGATTTCGAAAAAATTCAACTGCGGATGAGAAGCATATCTCAAAAACCCATCTTGCACAAAAATATTTGGAGGCGCCGAGGAAAAAGCATGGCGTACATTTCGAAGCATAAAATTCATAATTTGATTGTATATACAAAATAAAAATTCCGAAACCTCAGTCTGATTCATTTTTAAGACACTTCACCAAACATAAATAAAAGGCTTAATTAAAACAAAAAAGAGGGTTAAAAAAAGTTTAGAAAGTATTGTTTTGACAAAAATTCGAATGATAAACTAATTTAATAGCCTAGCATTTAAAATCCCACACATGAGAAGTGAACCGTTAAGCATGGAGCAATACATTGAGTTGAGCGCACAAGAAGCGGGATGGAAAAATCCGGTATTGGCGGAAAAATACACAGGCCAGTCCCTTCCCACATTGAAAGAAATGGCCAGAAGAACAGGAGCTCTGGACCAGACGGCAGGGGATATTGGCGATGTCAAACAACCATTGAATCCCGATTTCTTCGCGTTTAGAGAAGGATTGCGAGAGGAACATGCTGAATTTAAAAGATCCGAAGGAGATGCCCATGATTTTGATTCAGGTTATCGACCCGAATTCCCCCAAGAAACCATAGCCAAATTAGCAAGCTACGGATTCACCAAACCGGTCGACATGGTGCATAGCACCAGTGGGAGAGCGGCGATTTTTGAACTTTTCTATGGATTAGAAAGTCTAACGGAAGAAGGCAAGATACCGGTGGGAATTCTGGATCCTGTCGCCTGGTCGGGACTAAGAGATTCAGCAACAAAAACCAGAATACAACCTCTTTTTGCACCAACAAAAGAAGGACACGGATTCACCCTCACCGAAGACGGATTACTTGAAAGTTTAAACTTTTTAAAGGCTCACCCTCAATATCAACCGAGTTTTGCTTACACAATCGTCCCGAGCAATCCTACGGGAGAAAAAGCAAAATATGACGAGCTCGTTAAAATCGCCGAAACCGCTGCTGCAAATGGATTAACGCTAGTCATCGACATCATCTACCTCGCCATCTCACCCACAGAAGGACCTGCCCATGATAATCCTCAATTGAGAGGGCTGATCCACTATTTGGAAACGCATCTTTCTCCCGAAGCATGGCAATCCATTGTTTTTGTAGAAGGGGAAACTAAAATCGTGGGCACACCCAGAACAGGAGGACTGATCATTCCTAAAGGGGGCGCTCGCAATGCAACACTCGCGGCAGCGGCAAGAGATGTGAAGCAAGTCATCAACACTTATCCGGATCCAATGTCTGCTCTAAACGCAACGGCCTTGCACCGTTTCCCCGAAGGAATACAAGGCGCTATGGGGAGACGGTACGAGGGATTGGAAGGCTCGAGGCGAAGTTTTAAAAACCGAATAGGTAAATTAATACCCATCGTGGGAGGAAACAGTTTCTATTTCTTAGGAGCTCTAGTGGATGGAGAAGGAAAACCTTTGATTCGCGATGAACAGGGGCGGCCGGTTCAAGATCCGAAAAGAGCGAGCGAAATTTTGCTACAAAACCATAATTTGGCGGCTGCTCCTGGAGACATGTTTCGACCAGGGCAGCACAGCACATATCGATTTTCCGCCGCGACAACGCCGAATGTGATCCAAAGACTGGGCGACATCATCGAAGGCCTCGTGGAGGAAGCGGAACGAAAAGGTTAAATTTCAATGAATTCTTATTCTTCTAAGCCATCCCATGAACACGCGTGAAATCGATAGAATGGTACAAATTTTTGAAGGAGCGAGTCCCCATGTGGGAGATGAAGCGGAAGCCATTATTATTGATAGAAATAGCTTAGAAGTCGTTCATGGCATTGGGGAGGCTCAACCCACTGCCGCCATAAAAAACTGGATCAAAAATTTAGAAGGAGGCGACGACACGGCAAAAAAAGTAACACCGGATGTACCGGAAACCACGGTTGAAGCGAATCCTGATCCGCTTCGTCACCCTCGTTCCAGTGCGGCGGCCATTCGCCTCATGGCCATCCTCATCGATCAAGCGTGCGAAGGATTGAGCAGAGAGCACGGATTGAATCTTCAAACCCTACCAGGCACAGCATGGCGCCCGCCCCGAACAACAATCGGCGACGTTTCCAAAAGCGCGCCAATAGAAAAACAATTTTATTACGAATACCAAATTGAAGAACATGGATATAAAGTCGCGGCAGCGGCAGGCGATCATTTAAACCTTTCCCTTCCGTGGAGCGCAAACCAATCTCCCGGAAGAAGAACAGAACAAATGATTCGTTTAACCGGAATGATGCGACTCATTGGGGTAGCCCCAATGATGGCTTTAACCTCAGCTTCACCGCTTTATTATTCGGAAAACAGCAACGCACTCGATCCTCATTCCGAAACCACCTTGACGCCATGGAACAGCGCACGATTGGCGCACGTATGGCCAGGAAGAACCATCATGGACGTATCAAGTTTATGGCGTTCCCCCCATGATAACCTCAAAACCCTACGTGAGTTTACAGAGAGGGGCATTTTACTTTTTGGAAGAGATATATGGCTATTGACTCGAGCTCAAGCCGGAGAAATTGCAAAAGGAAAATCGTTTCAAGAAGCATGTGAAGATTTGAAACTCGATCTGCAAAACCCCATAGACCGTGAAAGGGCAAAAACTTTACTGATTGCCAGTTTTCAACATGGTCCGCATGGTGGACATAATCCTCACCGAGAAAATCCTCAATGGCAAGCCATCGAACGATGGCGTCAGGACTTATTAAAAAGAATGACGGAGGCCGATCGAAATCGTGTTGAATTGCGATTTTTAGAAACCCCACCTCATTTTGAAGAGTACACACCCTACAAACTCAAAAAAGGAGTGAATGCATTTTTAGAACTATTGATGATCTATCTTTCACAGGAACCGGAAATGATCAAAGGATTAGCCTACGATGAACCGACATTACAAGCCGCAAAAGAAAGTGAACAATTGATATTAAACGGAGATTTGGATCAAAGAATCTATTATTGTCCCACACTCAGAAAACTTCCTGCAAGGGATATTTTAGAACATCTTTTAAACGAAATTGCACCGTTGGCAGAAGCACTAGGAAGAAACCCCGATTTAGAAATCATTTGGAGCATAGTCCAGGGAGAGCTTTTGCCTCCAGCGCTCAAAATGCGAGAAGAAATAGGCAAAGTTTACGGGATCAAACTCGCCAGAAACACGGGACGCATTCTTCCAAATGACGACTATCCCCATGAACTGCTCCGACGAAATCGTGCGGGGAGACAACGAGAATTAGCAGAAATTCGATCGGATCTTCCCAGTCTTCCACAAAAAGACCAGGAAGTGATTCAGTCGCTCTTAGAGCTTATTGAAAAAGCCAACCAAAAAATTCACGTCTCAAGTAATTAATATCCTTAAAATCTATTTCAATGGCTGAAGCAGAAAAAAACTACTACCAGACACCCAGTTTCGAAAAAGCAATCGAAGCTTTTCCTCCTAATGTTAAAGAAGTCACTCGTCTCGCGTCCGATTTATGTGCCCTGCCAGGAATATCGGTTCCTCCTCAAAACGCGAACATGGAAGCGATTCAAGAAACACACAATTTAGCGAAAGAATATGCGAAAAAAGCAGGACTTCAAGTCATTGAATTTCCCCCAGACGAAGGCCATCCTTATCCTTTCTTAATGGTGACCTTTAAAGAAACGAACCTCGCTGACCGCGAATTCAACGAAGCGGTCGCACTCATGGGACATCTGGATGTAGTTCCGGCGACAGAAGCAGGTCAATTCAATCCGTACATCCAAGAAGGCAATCTATTCGCACGAGGCGCGGCCGACATGAAGACGGTAGTCGCGACCTATCTAGTGTGGATGGCCGAAATGCAAAAAAAACCAGATAAAAAACCTCCTTTCATTGCCATGATTTCGTCATGTGAAGAAAATGGAAGTGATCAGCCCAATCACACCTTAGAGGCATTGAAATGGCTCAAAAAAGAAAAAGGCGTCACGATCCGTTTTTCAGTCGTAGGGGAGAGGACCGGAGAATTGGAATGGATGGCAGCAGATACACCTGTCGGACCTATTATGACGGAAAATAGAGCCTGGCGATGGACACAAATTGAAAATGAAAATGCAAGGGGAAAAGCAGCTTTACGCGACATTGCAATGGCGGTCCAGGAGGGTCGAACTAGAATCGATCAACTAAATCGAGAAGCGGTACCTGCGAAGAAAAAAGCAGGGCAAAAAGGGGTGATTAGTGGATTTCTGAACCCCTTTACTCATATTCCTGGGGATGAAGTCCAAGAAAGAGGTGAAGGAAGAAAATGGATTAAAGTAGAACGACAAAAAGGAGCATCAGTTCACGCAGCGGCCACGGGAACGGCCGCTCCAAGCCTGATTGAACTTTTTCAAATCATCGAACAAAATGCGGAAATTCAATTTGGAGCAAAGACGACTCATATGAGGGAAATACGCATTGGTCAGGAAGGAAATTTCAACACGTATGATGGCTCGGGAGCCATGGTGCTTTCAGTCAACGCAGAAGGAGACGAACCACTACTCCAGAACTGGATCCAAGACCAAGTGGCATTGACCGGACTCACCCTAAGCACCCACGCTGAAAACCCTGTCGTTGAGACATTAACGCAAACGACCTTTGGGCTGGATGTACGAGAAATTCTTGACCATAAAGAACCGGTTGAAACTTATCTGAAAGAAATACGCACCCAATTTGAAACCAAGGGATGGGCGGTGGAAACGCGCAATGATCGGCCCTCGTGGCAATGCCCGGCGGACCATCCTGATCTGATGAACTTACAAGCCGCTTATACGGAAGTGATCGGAGAACCGTCCCCAAGCTACGTCAAACTGTACGGCAATGATGGAGGCAGCTTAGCGGCCTTACAACAAGAAACGTTAGAGGGATATGCAGAACAAGGCCGAGGGGATGCAGTTGTTTTTGGACAAGTGGGGCGATCTCCTCACGGAAAAGGAGAGTTCCATCGGCTGTCCAGCATCCAACCCTACTTGGACATCCTTACCACATGGAGCCAAAGCTACCAGTAAATATCACCTCACGCCTTCCCCAGCACCAAGGCCAATAGCGCCATCCGTACCGCCACCCCGTTGGTGACTTGGTCAAAGTATTTGGCTCGAGGATCCTCATCAATTTCTGGAAGCAACTGACCGTCCACTCGCGGCAAAGGGTCCAGGATGATCATGTGAGATTTGGCGTGAGCGAGAAGAGAATTTGAGATAGAATAAACCCCTCGAAAACGCTCAAACGCTTCTACCGATTCAAACCGCTCTTCCTGAATACGGGTATTGGACAGCACATCAAACGCTCCAATCACAGACTCCAACTCATTCGTTTCTTGAACTTCATGTCCGTGGGCTTCAAGTTCCTTCACAATCTCTCGTGGAATCTCCAAACCTTCCGGTGCAACAAAAATAAAACGGGATTTTCCAAAATGCTTCAAAAGTTCACACTCGGCATGAACCACTCGACTAAACTTCATATCCCCCACCATTCCGAACGTCAATCCGTCCAAACGACCAAACGCATGTTGAATGGTGTAGAGATCCAAAAGACCTTGTGTGGGATGATCTGCCGGGCCGTCTCCCGCATTCAAAACCGGAACAGTAGATCCTGTCGCCAACTCCGCCACCGTACCCGCCTTGGGATGACGCATGGCAATCACATCCGCAAAGCGACTCACCACCCGTCCGGTATCGTATAACGTTTCACGCTTCTTAATGGACGACGTTTCCATCATATTGGGATTGGAAATCACGGCCCCGCCCAAACGGTGCATCGCGGTCTCAAAACTAAACCGAGTGCGTGTCGAAGGTTCAAAAAAAAGCGTGGCCAAAACTTTACCGTGCAGCAAGGAGCTTGACTGTTCTTTGCCAGCGTAAACCGCCATCTGGGACGCAACCGACAAAATATGTTGAATTTCTTCCTTAGAAAGCTGTGTGGCCGTCAAAAGATGGTGTCCTTTAAAGTTCATCGAGATTAGTGTAACGCCTTTAGAAAACCTGTTCAAGAGTGAGTGGCATATTAAACCCACCCAAAACGATTACCGTTGTTTGCGGACGAACTTTAAAGTACAATACCGTGCGATGGCGACCACTCAAACTCCCAAAACACTCACCTTGACCCTCGAAGACGGAACGCAATGGACCGGAGAGTCATTTGGAGCTTACACGGAAGCATCGGGAGAAGTCGTCTTCAATACGGGAATGGTCGGGTACCCCGAAAGTTTTAGCGACCCTTCTTATACCGGACAAATTCTCATCCTCACCTACCCCCTGGTAGGAAATTATGGAATTCCGAGCAATGAAAAGGATACGTACGGCCTTGAAAAATATTTTGAAAGTGAAGGCGCGAAAATAACAGCCGTAATCGTTTCAGAATACTCCAACAATCACAACCACTGGCAAAGCAAAACGTCGCTGAGTGACTGGCTCAAAAAATACAATATTCCGGGAATCAGCGGGATTGATACCCGAGCCTTGACCAAAAGAATAAGAACCTCGGGGGCACAGTTAGGAATGATTAGCCCATCGGGCAAAAAACCCAAATCTTTTTATGATCCCAATAAAGAAAATCTTGTCGCCAAAGTGAGCATCAAGGAACCGGTCGTGTACAAAGCCGGGAAAAAACACATCGCCCTGGTCGACTGTGGAATGAAATTGAATATCTTACGCAATTTTCTAAACCGCGACATCTCCGTAACCCGTGTGCCATGGAACTACAATCCCTGGCAACTCAAAACCCACTTTGATGGCATCTTTTTTTCCAACGGCCCCGGGGATCCCGCAATCATGAAAGAAACCGTGGCCATCATGAAAGAAAGCTTCACAAAAAATGTCCCCATTTTCGGAATCTGTTTGGGCACTCAAATCATGGGCATCGCCGCCGGAGCCAAAACCTACAAAATGAAATTTGGACATCGTTCCCACAACCAACCTTGTGTGGATCTGGAAACCGGTCGTTGCTATATCACCTCTCAAAATCATGGATTTGCCGTGGATCGAAAAACGCTCCCTAAAGACTGGAAAGTCTGGATGGAAAACGCGAATGATAAAAGTGTCGAAGGGATAAAACACATCAAAAAACCCTGGTTCTCGGTCCAATTTCATCCGGAAGCGACGGCCGGCCCAACGGACACCAATCACCTTTTCGATCAATTCATCCAACTTTTATAATCTCCTCCCTCCCCATGAAAAAATCATTCTTCAAATGGGCAAGCCTCAGCATGGCTTCTTTGCTAATCCTAGCCTTTCTGGGGCTACCCGCCGCACTGGCCGCAGTGGCAAACCCTGAAATAGATGAGGTCCTTTCTCCGGTGGATGCCACCAAAGCCGTCATCACAGGAAGTACAGATCCGGATTATAAAATCATCGTAACGGGAGGGCCATACGAAATTGCACCGGTCTATGCGGACGAAAAAGGTAAATTTGAAATCACGGTCGCGCTGGCCCAAGAATCGCTCAATACCTTTTACATCAAAGCGGAAAATACATCGGGAGAAACAAGTGAATTGGTGGAAGTGAGCATCATGGAAAGTTCGGAATTGGCCGAAGAAGCGGAAGCCTCGGGAGGAGGCGATCATACGGCTCCGGCAGCGCCAATTCTCGATGAAACTCCCGAAACCCTGGATGCCGATGAGTACATATTCAACGGAACAGGGGAAGTCGGTGCAACGATCCGGGTATCCGGAGACCGGGAAGAAGAAAAAAAAATCAGCAATGACGGAACATTTGAGATCAAACTAACGCTCGATCAAAACGCGAAAAATAACTTTTCATTCACAGTAGTGGATGGAGCGGGAAATGTAAGCCCCTCGACAAAAGTAACACTAACTGAAGAATCCTCCACACAAGTCGTCGTGAACGAAGAAGGTGAAATTGAAATCGTTTTAACCGATGAAGATGGGAACTTGGAAACCATCACTTTAACGGATATTTATGGACATTGGGCGGAAAATTACATCCTTGAATTGGTTCAAAATAAAGTCATGCAAGGGTATGACGATGGCACATTCCGTCCCGACCAGTCGATGAACCGTGCCGAATTCACAAAAACGGTTTTGGAAGCTTTGGGGTATTCGATTCCGGATACGATAACTTCGAGCGACTTTTCGGATGTACCGGTGAATGAATGGTATGCGCCTTACACGCAAACAGCAAAGGAGCGCAATATCATTGCGGGGTACGAAGATGGAACGTTCCGTCCCAACAACAACATCACTCGGGCCGAAGCGATAAAAATTTTATTGCAAGCCGCAAATATTGAAATAGAAATCCCTGCGGAAACCATATTTTCAGATGTGGATTTAAATGAATGGTATGCCCCGTATGTGGTAAAAGCCCACAGCATGGGAATCGTCAGCGGATATGATGACGGAAGATTTGGAGTGAATGATCCGATCACGCGAGGACAAGTGACTAAAATCATCGTGGAACTTCTCAAGCAACTTTAAGAATATCTAAGGAACCTAACAATAAACAAGTGACCCTTCCCGAATTTTTCATTGCACTCGACCTGGAAACCACGGGGCTTAATCCCCTGGAAGACAAAATCATTGAAGTCGGAGCCGTTAAAATGAAACCGGATGGAACCGTTGTGGAAGAGTTCCAATCCTTGGTGAATCCGGGAGTGCCTCTTCCCGAAATCATTAAAGAACTGACCGGAATCCAAGAAGAGTGGCTTAAGACCGCTCCCCCCATAGAAAGCCTAAAAGAAGGCCTGGATGAATTCATGAGAGATTGGCCGATTCTAGGTCACTCGGTTCAATTCGATGTGAATTTTTTGCGTCAAAATCAAATGGCATTCAACAATCCGATTTTGGATACTTTTCAGCTCAGCCACTGTTTCCTTCAAGATGAAAACTCCTACAGTCTTGAAATTTTAAGCGAAAAGTATGGACTGCTTCATGAAAACAAACACCGCGCCCTGGATGATACAAAAGTGGCCATTGAATTGTACAAAATGCTCTTGGATAAAATCCGCGAGTTACCGGGTTTTCTCCAAACAGACCTCGATGCTTTCCTTGAAAAAAGCACCTGGGAATGGAAATCAACGATTCAAAAAACACTAAAAGAAGTGTCCTCAACGCCATACCGGGAAATCAAAACAATTTCCTCTGGAATAAAATGCAATCCGCCGAACGAGGCACTAAAAAGCGTAATTGAAGCGGGATGGGATAGGCCAAGTGCCCTACTGATTGAATCGCCGAATTATGACCTCGAAAACCTGGTATGCACCCTGGTCGAAAGCAGCGAAGCCATGGGCGAGCACACCCTGCTGGCCACACCCCACCCCGAAAAAATAAGCTCGGATGCCCGCGTGAAACACCTCCATCATCCATCACACTATTTGTGCGTGAAACGATGGAAAGAATTCCTGGAAAAGACACATTTCACAGACCAAGAAACTACATTGGGAATCAAAATAAAGCTATGGCTGGATCACACCAAAACGGGTGAAAAAGGCGAATTACATCTCGCGGAAAACGAGTACGTGCTCTGGAATTCAATCTCCGGAATGCACCATCTCTACGGGGAATCCTGTGAAGAAACTTGTTTTTATCATCAGGCACGACAGGCGGCGCTTTATGCCCCTCTCTTGGTCGTCCCCCATCGCCTATTGGCGGAAAGCAGTTTACGCTCAACCCCCCTGATCCCACACCGGGATCGCCTGATGATTGAACGGATCGAAGAATTCGAGGGACAAGTGTTCCAAGCATGGACCAAATATTTCTCACTGGATCATTTCCTCTCTTATCTCTCGGAAAAGGAATCCTCACTCATTTCACGTTTCGAAATTCTATTCGGACTACTGGGAATGCTGGTTGAAAAGTACAAAGACCCCGAAAGTTTTGGCAATCAAATCATGCTCACCGATTCGCTCCTGCATACCTTCGAAGGAAAAAACATAAAAGACATGCTGGAAAACATGGCCCAAGAATTACAAACTCTTTTGGAAGCGACACCGAACGCTCTGAGCGGTCAATTATTACAAAAAGAGTGGATGACATTTCAAAAAGCACTCGATCCAAAACCAACCCATTTGGCATGGATCACCTTGAGTCGAGAAGGAATTCCTTTTGTGCACTCCTGTCCCACCCATGTAGAACAATTGCTGCAACAAACCTTATGGGAAAAACAGTCTCATCTCATCGGAATAAGCCGTTTCGGGAAATTTCAAAACAGCTTTGATTTTTTAAAAAAAAGGCTGGGCCTCCCCTCCCATACGGAAGAAGAATCGTTCCTCGTTGAAGAAACAAAAGAAAAAATAGAACTCCATTCTTATCTCTCACTCCCGGGCATCTACAAAGAAGAAAATCGAAACGAAACTCTAGAATGTATTGAAAAAATAATAGAATCCACTCGAGAAAATGAACCGCGAAATTTCTTTTTATTGATGAATTCCCTTCAGGCCATCGAACAAATGGCAGAAGGAAAACTGGATCGATTAAAAAAGGGCGGAGTAAAAATATTAATTCAAGGGAGAAACGGCGGCGTGGGAAAGATAGGAGAAATGCTCAAAAAAAATAGCGGAAAAATGCTGCTCATCGGTTCGGAAAAACTTTACCACTCCATTCTGGGTGACTCCGAAACATCGATTCATGAACTCATGCTCCATCGCTTCCCCTTTCTGCCGCCCTCACATCCCGTACAGGAAGCACAGTGCAAAACGTACAAAAACGGATTCATGGAATACAGCCTTCCTTGCGCCGTATTGAAATTCAAAAAAATCCTCTACGAATTTGGTCAAAATCCGGGAGCTGAAAAAATCCACATTCTAGATCCACGATTCGAAAATTATGAAGGCACTTTTCAAAAGTCACTCCAGGAGACAATTGAAATCAATAACCACGCCTAAAAGACGTGGTTTGAGGAGAGCCCCTAGAAGGGG
>CAYTES010000022.1:0-1982 GCA_964436935.1 uncultured Candidatus Peribacteria bacterium
TGGGATTAGGTTACTCCTAATCCCTACTGGTGCTTTTCAAACGTGAACGCGGGTACAAATAAATCGTTTTCGGAGCGCAGCGGAGAAAACACCTTTTGCTTCATTGATCAGTCGGCTCGCTCTACTCAACGTTGCGTCCTCCTGCTACAATCATCCTATGGAGAATCAAAAAATCAGCCGTATTTTCCAGGAGATCGGTGACATCCTCGAGCTACAAGGAGTGAACCGTTTTCGGTATCTTTCCTACCACCGTGCCTCTCAGACCATCTCTAATCTTCAACGGGATCTAAGAGCCATTTATGAAGAAAATCCAATCGGGCTACGAGAAATTCCGGGTATCGGCCCCGCTCTCTCGGATAAAATCATCGAAATTTTAGAAACCGGTCAATGCAAGGAACATCAAACCCTCCTCTCAGGATTCAGCAAAGGTATTTTGGAGTTGCTCACCATTCGAGGACTTGGCCCCAAAAAAGTGAAAAAGTTTTATGATGAACTCGGGGTAGACACGCTCGCCAAGCTCAAAGCGGCAGCCGAAACCGGCCAACTGGCAGGGCTCCCCGGGATGGGAGAAAAAAGCCAAACCGAAATTTTGAAATCCATTTCGGACCATGAAAAACACCGCGAACGAGCACTGCTGCATACCGCGACCCTTTTAGCGGAAGCCTTGGTGCGGTACATGGAGAAATGTCCGGAAGTGGAAAAGGTGACCTATGCCGGAAGTTTGCGGCGGGGAAAAGAAACGATTGGGGACATTGATATTTTGACCACGGGAACCGATCATGAAAAAATCATCGACTATTTTGTGTCGCAACCGGATGTGGACATCATCCTGGCACAGGGAGACACCAAAGCCAGCTTACTCTTGGAGGAAGGCATTCAAGTGGATTTGCGCGTGGTGGAAGAGGCTAGTTTTGGAGCCGCACTCTATTATTTTACGGGCTCCAAAGAGCACAATATTCGAACCCGAAAGATCGCCATCAGCAAGGGGCTCAAGATCAATGAGTATGGGCTGTATCGCGGGGAAGAATGGATTGCAGGACGAACGGAGGAAGAGATGTTTGAGGGATTGGAATTGCCGTATATTATTCCGGAGCTGAGAGAAGATTCCGGTGAAGTGGAAGCGGGCTACGCGGGACAACTTCCTCATTCGATTGAGGTGGATGACATTCGAGGGGACCTCCATGTCCATACCGAAGCAAGCGATGGAAAACACTCCTTGGAGGCCATGGTCGCAGAAGCGCGAAAACTCGGCTACGAGTACATGGCCATCACGGATCATTCGCCGGCGGTGCGGGTGGCGAATGGGCTAGATGAAAAACGGGTCATTGAACATATTGCTAAAATCGATGCGCTCAACGCCACCCTCAAGGATTTTAGAATTTTAAAAGGAGCTGAAATTGATATTTTGGAAGACGGATCGCTTGATTATCCGGATGAAATTCTCAAAAAACTGGATCTGGTGAATATTTCGGTGCACAGCAAATTTGGCCTCACCGCCTCGGAGCAAACCGCACGGATCATCAAAGCCATGTCTCATCCCTTGGTGACGATGCTGTGCCACCCCACAGGACGCATCGTGAAACAACGAGAACCTTATTTGATCGATATTGTGGCCATTGCCCGAGCGGCGAAAGAATATCGAGTGGCCCTGGAAATCAATGGGAGCGCCCGCCTCGATTTGAACCCCGGCAACTGCCGCCTGGCAAAAGAACAGGGCGCAAAATTCATGATCAACACGGATGCGCACCAAACCGAACACCTTCACTTCATGCGTTTTGGCATTCAAATGGCACGACGGGGATGGATTGAGAAAGAGGATGTTTTGAATACGCTCCCCCTGGAGGAGCTATTGGGGTATTTTGGTCGACCGTGAACGGTTTTCGAGAATTAGCGAAGAGATTTATTTAGGAGCTGTTCACATAAAAGGTTTGATAATGGAAGCGAGGTTATTTTTATCAGTTCAAGGAAAGACGAGGAGGCCC
>CAYTES010000022.1:1992-20522 GCA_964436935.1 uncultured Candidatus Peribacteria bacterium
TTAGGCGGGTCGAGGAGGATTGACGATGAAATGGAAAAAATGAACGCTCCCCTTTCGGGGGCCCGCCCTACGGGCAAACCTCCAAGGAGCCCGTCTTCTTTGTTATTCGTCGCTTCCGTACCTTCCAGGTACGCTACGCTCCTCATGCCTCGAATCCAGACCCCTTATGAGGTTTGCCATTACAAACTCTTTTAGGTGAACAGCTCCTAAAACGCCACCAGCACTTTCCCCATGATTTGATCCAAAGCGATCGCCCCAAACGCGTCACTATCCGTGGACTCACGCCAGTGATCCCCTTTCATGAAATACCGATTTCCTTCCCGATGGTCGATACGTTTCACCATCCATTGGGCTTCTGTTTTAAACACCACCACGTCCCCCACTTTCCTTTTTCCGTGACACCAAATTATCACGAGCTGTCCCGACTTCAATGTGGGCCTCATGCTTTCGCCATGAACCCGAAAGAAACGGATCGGAAATTTTAAAAATTGGAGTAAAAACATCAGCCTATTTCTTGGTTTCCATGAAAATACCGGCCATTTCTTCGACCATCGTTTTCAATTTTTTGGCCTCCTCACTCGACACGCTTCGTTTCACAACCGAGCACTGCTTGGTGATTTTCCATACTTTTTCATGCAATTCCGGCCAACGCTCGAGGTGCTCCGGCTTGAAGTAGTCGGCCCATAAGATGAGCACTTCGCTTTTACAAATCTGGGCGTATTCTTCCTTCACCGCCACCGCCCGTCCGACCGTATTCTGAAAATCCAATACTTCATGCAAATTGCTCCATTCCGGCAAGTGCAGCCCTTCCATTTTTTCCGTGAGCTTCACGCACGTTTCCGCGGCCCACTTCATGGAGTCAGGCTCATAAACCCCACAAGGCACATCGCAATGCGCGGAAGCGGTAGGAATGGAGAACTTTTCCAATATTTTTTTCAATGAAGCAATGGAATTCATACTGTAAAAATTAAAAGGTAGTCGGGGCTTTGGATTATAAACCAATTTCCATCGAATATAAATCCTAACGCACTGACTCCTTCGGAGCCCAAATCTTTAGAAGCGCATCGACAGGACTCCAACGTCAGCCTTGATGCCTATTCCCATAGGGCACGCGTACACTCTTGGATCGTTTGCTTCACCGCCTCAGGAATTTCTCCACGAACCCCGTTGATATACGGCCAATAAGACAATTCCACATTCACAACTGTAAACGGGTAATAGGAAAATTGGTGCACATAGCGCTGGCGAGAACAGGACTCAGTGTTTATCGAGGAGCATCTCCATTCCTCTTTTGTCGTAAAAACAATATGCGTTCGCCCCAAAAAACCCTTATAGGTGGAAATAAAATTTTGTCCCTCGTCATTCTCATATGCTTTGTCGTAAGCACTTAAATCCTTATCCTTCTCGACAAAACGTTCGACGTCATTGGAATAATCTATTTCCTGCCAAATCACCATGGTGGCAAAGCACTCCGGCTCCAGCATAGGAGCGACTCCTTCTTTCGGTTCGCAAGGACGAATCTCAATCGCTTCCCAAGAATTTTGGTTCGAATCGTCGCTATGAATGGTTTCATGCATCACATAATTCTCGGGGAGAACAGACAACAGTTGGGAGGACAAGCGTTCGGCGGATTGGCTTGAAAGCCACAACCAATACAAAATCCCTACAAATAGCAAAAATCCCACTGCAATAGAAATTATTTTCATCCCTCGGAATATTTTTCTCATCGCGCGCCTGGTAAAAGATAAGTCTAAAATGGATTCCAATATAAAGAAGAATTTTGCTTCGCTCACAAAAATGGGTTGACGGATAAACTGATCGTTGGCGATTACGCTCCAATTTGAAACTTTTCGGGGGAATGGATTGTCTGTATAATTAAATCCCTAATTATTTTTTACACTCCATGAATTCCCTGAAATCCCTTTCCGCCTTCACCTCCCTCTTTTTACTCTTAATGCTGCAATCCCCCCTCGCCACGTTTGCCGCATCTTCCACCGGATTTAGCGATGTACAAGAAGATTACCCTTATTATGATGCGATCCTCTACGTTCAATCCGAAGGAATTGTGCAAAGATACCCCGATAACCCGACAATCCGATCAACCGCGCAGAGTTCACCAAAATTTTAATCAATGCCAATTATACGGAAAAAGAAATTGTTTCTTGTTTGGAGGGAACCAAAACCCGAGAAATGCTCTCTCTTTTCAATGATGTGCCGCGCAGCGAATGGTTTTCTCCCTATGTTTGTATGGCGAAAGAGCTTGGAATCATTGGCGGCTATCCCGATGGAAGTTTTAAACCGGCTCGATTCATCAATTTCGCCGAATCCTCTAAAATCATTGACCTGAGTTATGGCATTGAGGTGGATACGACCTTGGAGCCTTGGTATCACGGGTATGTGGACGGATTGGGAAATCGCTCCGCCATCCCCACCACTATTGATGCCTTTGATCAATATTTGACACGCGGGGAAATGGCTCAAATGATTTATCTTCTGGATAATGAGATCACGGATCAACCCTCGGACACGTATCAAACCCTTGAAGTAGAAGGCGAAACGGAGGCGTTGCCGAGTCCGGACTTGGCGGTGACGGATATTTCACTCAAGGACACCGGAGAGGTTCAATTCACCGTTTCCAACGTGGGCAACGAAGACATTCAGTCCGTGAATGGCGACATGGCCGAAGGCGATGTCAAAATCTATTTCGATGACAACTTGGTTTATGTCTCGGTCTTGGGCATGACCGCCTACGACTACGGTACAGAATTTTATCAATCCGGGAGTTCAACGACCTTTGCAAGCGATCAAATCCCCGTCAGTGGAACCGAGGTGAAAGTTTGTATTGAATCTCAAGATATTATTTCAAATGACAGCGATGCCTCCAATGATTGTAAAACAGAAAAATTCAATATAGATTTGGCGCTCACCGAGCTTACTTTGAATGATGAGGGCGTGGTCCAATTCACGGTTTCTAATCTCGGCAATCAAGCCATTCAAACCATTGATGGGGATATGGGCGAAGGCGATGTCAAATTCTATTTCGATGACGAACTGGTCGGGGTCACCGTACTCGGGATGAAAGCCTATGACTATGGAACGGAATTTTATCAACCCGGCGGAGAAACCCTCATCAACAGCGGATTCATTCCAGAAAGTGGTACCATCGTCAAAGTCTGTCTCGAACCTCAGGACATGATTGAGGGTGTCGATGGAACTGCCGATAATGACTGTTTTTCGACCAAATTCAGCATCGATCTGGCCACCACTAAACTATCGTTAAACAGTTCCGGAGAGGTTGAATTCACGGTCTCCAATCTCGGCAATCAAGCCATTCAAACGCTTGATGGCGATATGGCCGAGGGCGATGTCAAATTCTATATCAACGACGAGCTGGTCGCGGTCACGGTCCTGGGCATGAAAGCCTATGATTATGGAACGGAGTTTTATCAATCTGGAGGTGAAACCCTCATCAATAGCGGGGTGGTTCCCGAAAGTAGCGACACCTTTAGAGTGTGCCTGGAACCCGAGGACATGATTGAGGGTGTGGACGCCAATGAGGAGAACAACTGCCTTTCGGTGACATTTTAGGAGCTGTTCATCTAAAGGAGTTTGTACTGGCACAGCTCCTAGTTGATTTTATCAATGAACTCTTGAGGGCTCAGGATAAGTCTGGATTCCATCCATTCTTTGAGCACTAAAATCAATCGCTGCGAGTTCAATTGATTTCCTTCATCCATCAAATCCAAATCCTCAAAAATCTGGCGAGTGGTTTTCTGAGAGGCGTCTGCTGTGAACATTTGCAAAAATTCCATCAACGTATTTTCAATGGAAGGGTCATAATCACTCCAATTGAATTCCATGACGTCACCGGTTTCACGTGCCAAAATTTCAATAAAACTGTCTCGCTCCATTCCATCAAATGGCAAATCGTAATACGCCATAATGGCATTCACACGAGCCATTGATACTTCTTTATGTAAAGCAGCTTCATCGCCCAAAGCGTGTGGCGTATTCTGGATAAACTCTGTCCCATTGATGTTGATTTTGATCCAATCCACTTGCATGGTTTGAAGATCCAGCGCACAAGTGGACTCGTTGAATAAAATTTCAATATCTCCATTGCTATTTTTACCCAAAATTTTAATCTTTTTATCCTGATTTTTATCATCCACCTTTAATTTATCCAGAACCATTTTTTGCTCTGCTTCCGTCACTTGTTTATAACGCTGATTTTCTTGATTTTTTTGGGCTTCTGTCACCGCTTGAGGCACCAATTTATATTTTTGCTGGACCTGAATCAATTCGTGAATCCGATCCTTTGGATTCAACTCGGGATCCCTCAAAATATCATAAAATTCTTGCTGAGCGGCAGGAGTATTACCCAAATTCAAAATGGTGCGCTCCACATCTTGCGCTTCCGCCATCTTCACATTCAACGATTCCTGTTCCTTTGGAGATAGCTTTCCGAACTCTCCAGCCTTAACCTCCTGATTGAGTTGTTCCAAAAATTTCAAGCGGGCACGACTTTCGATTAAAGGAGCCTTGCTCAAGGCAATTATTTTTTTATCCTTTACGGCTGTTTCGATAAAATCTTTCTCCTCGAGCCGACTTAAAATCGCCTTACTCCTTCGATAATCCCGTTCAAAGCTTTGTCGCTGCTCCTCGGACATTTCGAGTTTTTTCAACTCGATATCGTCCGCACCGTCCATTTCGGGGACTGCAAAAAGTACCTTCAAGCGTTCATGGGGCTTTAATGATTTCAAGTGCACATACTGAGCCTCATCAAGGGAAGTATGGGTTACCGATTCAATTTTTTTGAACTCTTCCAACGTTTCGGCATGCTTTAAAACATGCGCGGCGTCCATCCACCGTTTGGCCATCACGCGCTCTTGCATTTTTTCCACGTACTCGGGACTAGGCTGTCTATCGCCATTTTCCAATGCGTTAACATCCCCTTCTTCCCTTTCCGGAGGGAGTTCGAGTTTTTTCCCTGTTTCAAATGGATTTGTCATATCTATTCATTTTAAACTAATTTGCATAAATTGTAAATTTAATTTATAATAATATAATTTCAACAACTAATCCCTAAAAATACAATAATGACTGAGAAACTACATCCTTCCTCGGAAGCGCAAAAAAAACCCGAGAAACCTCATAGTCAACCTGCGCAGGCCTCGTTTGAGCAAAAGGACCGTCGTGCTCAAACCCAACGCTTGCGCAACTCCATCCTAGAACGATTTGATCAAAAATTTTCGAAATCGGCCAATGAATCCGATCTTTTACTGATCGAATTGTTGAATCGCGCGCAAAAGCCCGAAACCTTAAACTCCATTCATTCTCGTTTGGAGGATTTTTTTAAGAGTAGTGATAATAATGAAGATTTTGTAATGGATTTGGCCGAAGCGATTGAAAATAGGGAGCCTGGCGCATTGTCACGAATCAAATCCATGCCTTCGGACTATACCGATTTTACTCAGGAGACGATTGTGCGTTATCGTAACGCTCGCGAAGAGGCTGAGAAAGCGATGAAGCACCTCGTTGCCATTGATACCCTTAACCCTGCTATTCGCAAAGAAGTGTTGTGTTCCTTTACGGAATTGATGGCCCGTGGATTTAGAAATCCCGAATTGAAAACCGGAGGCGATATTCCCGGAGGACGAATGGGTATGTTTTATGTTCTAAGCTCACCTAAAGGTGAAAAACGGTATGTCTGGCGTTCAGACGGACAAGTTCACCTCAATTTGCCTCCGGCTCTAAAAAGAACCCCCGCTCCTGCTTATGATGAAATTGATCCAGCAATTCGCGATGCCGTCAGCGCTCAACTAGATGGCCTCAGGAAGACTTCCGATGAAGAAGAAACCGAAAATCAAGAAGATGAAAACTCTGAAACAACGAAAGAAATGAATGTTGTTACTCCTGAATTACGCGAAAAAGTCGTTAATATGTCCGACACAGAATTAATGACTTATTATGATACTAAATTTTCTGAGTTGGGAGAGATGGCGGCAAAAGGCAGCATTACTCCTGATATTTTAGTTGAAGGTAAGATGGCAAACAATTTAGACCAAGCGAATCGAATTTTAAACAATCAAATCACCGATCCGGAAGAAGCTCGCGAAATTCTCTTGGACGTAATGGACAATAATTTCTAGAGAGCCCTAGCACCTCTCGATGCCCTAGTTCGCGAATCGAAAGTGCATCACATCCCCATCTTTGACGAGGTATTCCTTTCCTTCCAGTCGCATGTGGCCTTTCTCTTTGGCGCCGTGCTCTCCGCCGTGTTCCACAAATTTTTCAAATGGAATCACTTCGGCCCGGATGAACCCTTTTTCAAAATCGGTATGAATCACTCCGGCAGCTTGAGGGGCAGAGGCTCCCTTTTTCACCGTCCACGCCCGAACTTCTTTTACTCCGGCGGTGAAGTAAGTTTGAAGACCAAGAATGTCGTAGGCGTGTCGAATTAAAGAGTGCATTCCAGGCTCTTTCAACCCAATGTCCGCTAAAAACTCTTTCGCTTCCTCTTCCGACAATTGACCCAATTCCTGTTCAATCTTAGCGGAAATCGGAATGATTTTATGTTGCGCATGAATTCCCAACTGATCCCGCACCATCGCTTCATCAAACTGAGTGATTTCGTCTTCATGCACATTCACAATGAACATCATGGGCTTGGAGGTAAGCAACTGAAACTGTTTCAATAGTTCGCGCTCTTCGTCCGTCCAGTCCAATTGGCTGGCCAATTTCCCTTGATTCATCTCTTCCATGAGTTTTTGCCCCATGCCGAGCAACTGCTGAGACTCTTTGTTTCCGCCACGACTCTCTTTGTCCCATTTGGGAAGCCGTTTTTCGATGCTTTGCAAGTCGGCCAAAATCAGTTCGGACTCAATCACTTCGCGATCCCGTTTGGGATCCAGTCCCCCATGCACATGGGTCACATTGGAATCTTTAAACACACGGACGACCTGGGCGATGGCGTCACATTCTCGAATCGTGGCCAAAAATTGATTCCCCAGGCCTTCTCCCTTTGAAGCCCCGGCCACTAATCCGGCAATATCCACAAACTCGACGATTGCGGGGACGGTACGCTCCGGCTTCACAATTTCCGACAGTTGATCCATTCGCGGGTCCGGGACCTCAACGACTCCCACATTTGGATCAATGGTGCAAAAAGGATAATTCCCCACCATGGCCCCCGCCGATTTGGTAAGCGCGTTGAAGAGGGTTGATTTCCCAACATTAGGCAGTCCCACAATTCCAATTTGCAAAGCCATAAAAAGAGACTAATGAATAGCAAGAACGCAACGAGGATACCATAAAATGGTGCGAGGGGAACAGCATCATTATGCTAAGGTGTTCCCCGTATTCTCTAGGATAAATTACTTTGATATTTATATAAATCGTGGAATAAAGGCCAAGCCATAGCGCTTGATTTCCTGCTGAATGGCATTTTCAGTTTTCCCTGAATTCAAATAGTACACTAATCTTTCCACCAAGGGTTTGAACTCTTCTTGGACTAAATGTTCATCGTTTAGGCTGTAAATCCTCTTTAGCACATTGATACCAAATTGAATTTTTACGGGAGCCAACTCGCGAACGCGGGCTCCTTGAGGAAAATCAAAATCTCGAACGGAAATCTTAAAATCGGGAGAGGCCACCTGAGAGAAAACAAGTTCACTCAATACATGCGCCACAATTTCTTCTTCCACAATTGACTGCATCATCTTTTCTGAATCAAGATATCCTCGAGTGCTCGACATTTTTTCAACTTCGCCTAAGGTTGCTTCATACGATAGCGACGCATAATCTCGATCAGACATTATATGAAAGCACTCATCAATCAATGCTTTCAGTACCTGACTTTCTGTGGATGAACTTTTTTGAAAGGCATGGGTTTGGAGCGCATTCAAATCAAAATACGTCGATCGAGTTTGTTTGACGGTTATGGCCCCGTTTGCGCCGGTCATCATTTCTTGAACAAACAGGGGAACATTGGCATCCCCTTCCTCGAAACGGATGAACGAATATCCCTTTTTTAAAACGGCATCTAAAGCAGCCCTAAAATACACATTATTTTCAGCCAATTTTGCAAGGGTCTGGTGGATTTCCTTGTTGAAATCTCCTTCTTTCAACTGCCTCAACTCAGGATTTATGCCATCCACGATCTTGCGTAAACTGCGAAGCTCTGAACTAAATCGGTGATGAATCGTAGGGCGTGAAATCATGGCCGGTTGACCTATATTTTCGAGAATAAAAACGATAGGGCTCGTGGTGGAATCGGGTTGATGCGACTGAATGCTCGCCAAATGAGCTTCCATTTTCCTGATTTTCTGAGCATTTTTCTGGTAGACTTCAAACAATTCAGGACTTTTTTCAATGCCATAGAAGCCACGTTCCAAACTATCCGCAGCTTTATAAGTAAATTCTCCTTTAGCTTCACCGAATAAGTTTTCCGCCATGATGATCTCATACGCAAAATCAATGAGTTTCTGAGTGGATGATGGCGTTTTAACACCTGACAAATATCCCAACGACTGTTCCAGCATGTATTTATCAGACCAGTCCCTGTCACGAAGATAGGCTTGACCTTTCGCTTCCAATTCCTGGAAATACCGCCACCTTGTTTCGATGGCAAGCGAAAGCAATTCGCTTTGACGTTCTTTGGACATCCCGACGTCCTTAAAAATTCGGTACAAATAACTATGATCCCCTCGCTTCTTTCCTTGTAAGGAATACAGGGTCGCCACCCCGTTGCGAGCAAATTCGTAATAGTCATCCACAGTCATTTTATCAATATCGGCGTCAAACAAAGTATTGATTTCATCGGCTTCATATCGACTCCAAAGCATCAAAGGACGCTCCTCCAAGGGCATGGAGACCGCAATTCGATTGAGCTGCGCTCTTTCTTTAACGGTCACTTCGAGCTTAATCAGTCGGGCCAAACACTCCCGTACTGCGGAATAGTTGTTGAGGGACAATGCATGAGTCACTGCTTCAATCCCCTCTGTGACTTTTTGCCTCAATTCCCGATATCGCTGCTCACGGGCTGCGCTGGGCTTAAGTAAATAGGTGGATCGACACCAGGGAGCCCCCAAAACTTTTACCCCCATCTTTTCTTTTTTGCGTTGCAACTCTTGAAGGGACGAGGCGACTTGATCACGATTCTCCGGAAGGGTGAGGCTTAGTGCGTGCTGAGTCACTTTGATTTCTTGATCGATTTTTCGATGAGCGGGCCAGAGTGAAGACTCTTTTCTCTCAATTTCCCCATAATAATTTTGAACATGAGGGTTTTCCATAATGCGATTGTATTCCGGTTTTTCAACTCCATGCTTTCTGACATTGGTCTTTATGCGTACCACATCTCCGATTTCAGGAACCTTTCCTCTTATATTTTCAAGGTTGGAACTTTGTTCCAGCTTTACCCTCGGATCAATTTGCACAAAGAGGTGTCTCCCATCTTCTGTTCTTACGGTAATGATGGCCATTTTTGCACGTGGTTCTTTTTCATTGTCCGCTTTAAAGGACCAATGTTCAATTATTCTAAAATCCACCATTTCTCCTTCAATGATCACGGAATCCCCGAATTCTAAACTTTCGATGGATTCCGGATTAACGGGCAAATTGAAGACAAGATTCAACGCTTTTGCCGGGTATTCGAACATATTGGAAACTTTGTATTTTGCAGGTCCGGTGACTTCAACCACTCCCTCAAATTCCATGCCTTTATATTGCTGACAAAGGGCGTACTCTTCGGGAGAAACATCCACCACAAAAGTATCCGCCACCCTAGTGTCAATTTTTTCCACCATCAACCCGATTCGCCTATCGTCAATGGTTGCGTCTTCACGATAAACATCCACTATGATAAATGGGGCAGCCACTTTTTCACCGTTATCGAAATAATTTTCTTTTCCCTCTTTTTGACGATTAAATTTTTCAAGAAAATGCACGGCACCATACCGCTGCTTCATTGCCTCTAAGCTCGCGTTACTTTTCTCAATCCCCTGTTTCCTCCTTCGAAAAAGCACTTCCAAAATACTTGTTCGCATCCCTTCTTGTAGTGTCTGAGCTTCCCCTGGCAGGGGGATGAGTTGCAGAAGGTCGTCCTTGTTCTCCATTCGATCAGACATTCGGGCTGTGTTATAAGTTTTAAATATAACATATAATTAACTAAAGTCAATAAAATCGCCCCAACCCTTAAATCTACTCCCTCTAAGCTTTAAAAGCCTAGTCTATGCAAAGGAGTTCCCACAAGGCTTCGAGCTCGGCTTTAGTTTTCTGTCCCGGAGCCGTTGCTTGATCGGAATGCAGCGGAGCGTAGTAAAAAACAGAACCTAAAATCGGACACATCACCCGACTCAACGTGGCTTTTTCTCCCATTCCGGTAACAATCAAAGGAATTTTTTGTTGCCGCGCCCAGGTCATGAGACTCAGTAAAATCAAGTTTTGCTCGAAAGTTGAGATGAAAGTCGAAATTTTTACCAAGTCTGCGCCCCGACGGTAACCCTGTCGAACTTTTCTTTTTAATACGGCCAAAGCAGGTGTTTGTTCAAAATCATGATGAGAAAGGATGAGTTTTGTGTCCTTTTTTGAGGTTTTTAATTTTTTTAGGAATTGAGGGGGAGTGTCAAGCGCCACATCGACATAATCGACACCTCGCTCTAGTGATTCTTTTAAAAGCAAGAGGTGTTCTGCGGCACTCCCTTTAAAGTGCCCCCTCTCTTTCGCGGACTTATTCACCACAAGAAAAGGTTTTTTAAGTTTATCTCTCCATGCGAATAGTTTCAGCACATCTAAATCGGCGATGCCATCGAGCCAAATCTCAAGCACTTCCGCATGCGGCCCTTCGCTAAACAAGCGGTTTTTGAGTTCCTTCATTGAGAAAGCTTGGATGGGGAGGACGTGTCGGGAATCCATGACCCCAAAATATCACAATATACCGTACCAAATGAACAACTTAGTGCCGAAAGACCCTATTGACTAAAAACATATTATTGCTTATTGATAAATCCTAACATTAACTTTACCGCATGTTCAATCCTGATTTTTTCGACCATCCTTCTCTTGAAACCTTGGGAGAGGTCGATCTCGAAAGCATGAGACCAAGAGACCGTGGTTTTATGGAAAAAGTATTGACCTTGGCTCAAGTTGATCCGGACATTGTTCGTCGCGTCGTGATCATGCGCCACAAACTGAATACCGGGCTAAAATTAACTAATGCTGAAGCAGAGGAATTACTTGAAGTATTGAATTGCAAAGGATTTTATTTTACAGGATTGAATTTGATCGGATGTACATTTGGTGAACTCCGTATGAAAGGCGCGGTTATTAGAGGCGATCTTGAGATGAATTATTGCACCATCCACGGGGATAATCTTCAAAATGGAATGCTCGTGGAAGGGGATAATGACCAAAATGGCATGACCGTTGGTGGATACAATCTCCAAGAGGGTATGGTTGTTGATGGAGATAATAATCAATACGGCATGACCGTTGGTGCATACAATCTCCAAAAGGAAATGGCCGTTGGTGGAGATAATAATCAATACGGCATGACCGTTGGTGAAGATAATACCCAAGACTATATGATCGTCTGGGGAGCTAATAATCAAAACGGCATGACCTTTGGTGGATACAATCTCCAAAACGGCATGACCGTTGGTGGAGATAATACCCAAGAAGGCATGACCGTCGGTGAAGCTAATACCCAAGACGGCATGACCGTCGGCGGAGATAATTTCCAAGAAGGCATGACCGTTGGTGGAGCTAATTGCCAAGACGGTATGACCGTCGGCGGAGATAATTTCCAAGAAGACATGACCGTTGGTGGAGATAATACCCAAAAAGGCATGACCGTCGGTGAAGCTAATTGCCAAGACGGCATGACCGTTGGCGGAGATAATACCCAAAAAGGCATGACCGTCGGTGAAGCTAATTGCCAAGACGGCATGACCGTTGGCGGAGAGCCCCTATGATTCTCCCTGATTTTCCTCTATTCTACTTTTGACTATGGCACTTCCTCCCACTTATAAGGCCCGCCTTCGAGAAAAATGCCAACTCACTCCGCAAGTGGTGGATTTCTTTTTTGATTTACTCGAACCCAACACGATTGAGTTTAAGGCCGGCCAGTTCGTGCTGGTCAAAACCCGTCATCCCGAGACCGGCGAGCTTTTGAGCCGGGCTTATTCGCTTGCCAACCCCCCGCAGGTTTTTCGTGAGATTGTACTCAATATTGAAATTTTACCTACAGGGAAATTGACTTCCTTGATGAACGGATGGGAACCGGGACGAGAAGTGGAAATGCAGGGCCCGTTTGGTCATTTTACATTCAAATCCCCGGAGGCGGTACCTGTCGTTTTTGTCGCCACCGGTACCGGAATTGCACCCTTTAAATCCATGATTGAGGATCTTTTATCCCAAGGAGACAAACGTCCCATGACGCTTTATTTTGGAATTCGCTCTCAAGCCGGTCTTTTTTATGAAAAAGAGTTGGAAGCGCTGGCCGCTGCGCACCCGAATTTTAGCTATCACTATTGCCTATCCCAACCGCAGGAGGGATGGACCGGCTTTTCGGGACGGGTCACCAAAGCCTTGGAAGAAACACCTCTGGAACCGAATACCCAATTTTATCTTTGCGGAGGCAAACCGGTTTTGGATGATGTGAGAGCGGTTTTGACCGGTAAAGGTTTTGAAGCGTCTCAAATTTATTTTGAGCAGTATTTCTTGTGAATGAGCGGAATTTCTCTTTTTCTTAGGGAGCGCAAAAAAGCCCCACGTTTTAGCGTGAGGCTTTGATCGTACAACTCGAAAGATGCTAGGAATAGACGTAAAACCCCAAATACAAAAACCCAACTCCCACCAAGCTACCCAAAAAGGTCAAAAAGGAGGTCATAGATTCCGACTTGAGAACGCGCTCGACACGCTCTTCCAGGATAGAAGGCCACCACGCAATCATCACGGTGCCCAAAAGCATGAGCCACCCCAAGACGGACATTATGGTTTCCAAATCCGGAGTGAAATCATTCTTTTGAAGTAAAATCGAGACAGAGAGCCACAGGGGAACCACGGCAAAAAATCGGATGTTGGAGTCGGATAAGAATTTTTTAACCACCTTTGCAAATTCTTTGGGGTAAAAAATCCCAGGAACACGGCTTAAAAGGATCATAGACCCCATCAAAATCGCCAAATAACTGAGTGAGGGCATGAGAAAGAGGGTAAAAGAATACTAATTTAATTACAGTGTAGAAGCTTTTTACCGCTTGGCGAATGGTTGCGCTTGATTGGTTTTGTTTTTGAGGTTTAATAAATGCGTCCCTTTTCACTTGGGGTTGCTCCCAGGAATAAGGTTCTGTAAAGTGATACAGAATTCCGGGCCGGGGTAGCTCAGTGGTAGAGCACACGACTGAAAATCGTGGTGTCGAGAGTTCAATCCTCTCCCCCGGCACCACTTTATCGAAAGAGGCATCGTTTTTAGCGATACCCCTCAATGTTCTTGTCTGTTTTATCTTAAAAACTCCTCATTAAGCTTCTCCCTTTGAGTCTTCTTGCTCTTCTTGCTGTGCCGCAACCGCTGCCAATACCGTTTGTCGAACGCGATCGGTTCGTCTCATCACCACTCTCTCGTTTTCGCCATCAAGAATCTCATCCCGTCTTTTCCCTTTCCACCGCCCCCCTTCTCGTCGATCTTCTCGCCAGTGAATACGATAGTCAGAGTCCGGTTTTCCTTTATTTGTAAGGCTATTTAAATTAATCCAAAACTGTATTTTTTGCCCTAATTCAACCTGGACTAGAATCAAGCCTTCGTCTAAACCTTTCCCTAATTCTAAAATTTCGAAGCCTTGCCCTGAGCTAATCCCCTCTGTACCTCGGATTTCTTCAATTGTTCCTAGGATTTCTTTAATTCCTTGGGAATTAAGAAATCTAACTGGTAAAGATACCGACCCCTTGTATTCACCTCCTAAGTCATGATTAGGACTGGCATCCAAAATAATTTCCACTCCCATATCAGGGATAAAACCTAAACGTGGGGCTTCAGGCGGTTCTGCCGATGGTGCCTTTCTTGACATAATAATGGAGTTATTAATTTATAAGGGTTCATATTGACTATTTTTTTCAATAATGTCAAGCTCAATTTCCCCAAAGGGATTTAAATGATTATTGAGTTTTTATAGGCTTTGATTTGGCCTCCATCAGCGCGTCAATGATTTTCGTATTGGCCGCAGGGAAAGGAAACCGACTCAATTCTTCCAACTCCACCCATTGATGCTCATCGAGAAGGGGTAAAAAAAACATCTTGGATGATTCTTTCTATCTCATTGGCTTTTTGCATTTTCTTTAGATATATCTCGTATGTTTTCTCCATTTGCTCACTCATAAATAACAAATACTTATGAATTCCACCTTCCACCGCTTTTTCGAAGGCTCCCATATGAGCCCTTCGGTTATCGTCCCAAATGATAATCGGGTGGTAGCGATGTTCTTTAAGAATAGCATTCATTAATATCCGACCGATGCGACCATTGCCGTCCTTAAAAGGATGAATTCGTTCAAAACGATAATAAAATTCAAAAGCCAACTCCGGAGGATAAAGCTTGTGGTTCATGGCATTAAACCAATCAAATAATTGCTTTAACGCACTCGGTATTTCTTGAAACGGAAGTGTCTTTGAATTGCCTACAATAATGGGTTCTTTTCTAAGGCCGTGATTGGTCGGTTCGTGGCCTAAAAGAATTTTATGGAGTTCAATTATTTTTCTTATTGAAGTTACTTTTTTAAGCCCCCTCACGTAGGTTAAAGCCTCTAAGCTGTTTTTTACTTCGTCATTTGAGCGACCTCCTTTCTTAACCATATCTTCAATTGTTTTCCTCGGTACTCGGCTCCCCTCTATTTTATTTGAATTATAGATAAAATCCGTTTTAAATGCGGCCTCAATTCCAAACTGACCAAACTCTTTTAGTGCCTCCTTCCCACGATAAAGGTTTCCTCTGAGTTGTTCTATTTTTTCGAATTTTCCATAAGAAAAACCTTCCTTATTGTTTATTTTATCACTCCAATAATTCATCCTTTGCTCAACTTCTTGTCGAATGACTTCACGACGAAAAGATTCTATTTGAATCCATCTTTCTTCAAGCGCATTGTCAACGCGCCCAAGTGATTTATTTTTAAGACCGCTTTTACCTTTCGCGATATACAGTGAATCGGAGACATAGTAGTATTCTCTCCCTGTAATTTTCTTAACCGAGAAATGCATAGATTAGAACTCTATTTTTAACCGAAATTCATCACATTTATTATTTTAACAGATTTATTATAGTAAAAAAAGTTAATTTTATATTCATCAAAAAATGGCATTTTTTATAAAAAACGTAGTAAAGCTCTCTCTGTGGCCTATTGACATAAGAATAATTCTCCTTATTATTACTTGCTTGGCTAAAAAATCCCCATGAACAGACCAACAAATCACCTCAGAAGTAGAATCCTTTCTCCCGGAGCGACTCTAATGGCTTCTTTTCTCTCTTTGCAAGCCTGCGCCCCATTGGCTGAAATTTCTGGAAACATTCAGCATAAGGTAACGGACACGATGGGAGCTTTGAAAGAAGGTTCTTTTTCAATGGATACCCTTTTGGATGAAGCTCACTTAAGGGTTTTAAAGAAAGCCGACCTGATGCGTATTGCATCAAAGATTCAAGCCTCTTTATTGTATCAACGGGATGATTCTCCGGAAACCATAAAACAAGAAACGACAACCCTCATGTTGGTTGAGTATATCCTTAACCCTCTGACCGCTTCCGATGAGTATAAAATTGCTTATGAAGGAGAAGTTTTCGTGTTAACCCCGGAATTGGTTGAGGACCTGAAACATATTGCCAATACTCTTAAAATCCAACTGCAACATTCAACGCCACCGCCGCCTAACCACCCCGCCTATCCCGCTTGGCTTCATCTCAACTCGAGCACCGATTTTTACGCACAAACTCCTTCCGAAAGTATCCTTCAGCACAATGCGTGGCATGGTCCTTATCAAACGCTTTTAAAAAACTTACAAACCGATGGCAATCCTCGTTATTCCTTATCCATTTTAAGCCAATATGAAGCACTAGTAAAAAATAGCGCCACCCATAGCGCCTATCCTGTCGATGGAACGCAAGTGGTTCAACGATTGCAATCCATCATCCCCCGAGAAAAAGCGACCGACTATGGGATGGAAGGAACCGCTTATAATGCGCTTATTGCATCTCTTGCGAAAATTTCTTCCGAAGACAAACTGAATCACAATCGAAAAAGGGAATTAAGAACCTATATGGCTTATGATCTCGCCACTCATGGATTTGTTGACTTAGGAATGTCAGATGAATCACTCCGCGACAACTTGGCGGCCTCGGCTCAACGACAAGAGGAGATTGCCAATCTTATCTTTCCCATTCTAGCAGGACATATTTCGGAAATTGCGACTCCTTTCACAGAAAAAGAAGATCGAGAGGCCTATGCAAAAACCACCCTTGTCCCCGCGCTCACGCATGGTCTATTTCAAGGCGCAACAATAGAATTGGTCGCTACAAACCGTGGTTATGCCATGTATGATTATGATGGAAAATTGTATATTCATTACTCCGAGTATGAAAATAGAGTTGCACTCGCCAAAGCCGTCACACATGAAGGAACGCATCTTTTTACCGATCAAAATCTGGAAAAACCCCGCGCGATGGTATTTTCTCTTCGTACCCCAAACTCTCCTTCCGGCAATGAAGCCGTGGCTCGATTGATGGATGTTTTAATCTTATTGGATGATGACTACTGCCGAGCGTTTGAAATTGATCCCAAAGAGGCTTTGGTCGGAGCGGCACGATCAAGCTTCACGCAATCGATTACTCGATCTATGCTTTACCGCTATTTGAGCAATGATAAAACGGGACTTATAAACCGCAATGAAGTAACGGAAGAGTTGAAAGCTCGCGGATTTAAAGCCGACGACCGATTGATTAAAAATTTGTCTTACGACTTAAGTGAGGATGGAATTGACGATGACTCGAGTCTTTATTATTCCCAACCGCCCTTTGTGCTGTTGGATTTGATCAGCCACCGATAAATCAAATAAAGCGATAGAAAAAATGTCTGTACAGGATTTTTTTAAAGAATTGGCCATTCTACTAGAAAAATATGGCGCACAAACTCCGGCGAGTCGAATTGCAACCTATGAAAAGATGAAAAAAGGCCAAATATTTGATAGGGTTGAGAGTGAGACAAGGGGATCCAAAATTTGGGCGCTTCTCCTGCAAGCGAGAGCTAAAAATTTACGCGAAACTTCGAAATAAACCATCCTGATGCTCAAATTTTTGAAAGGGTTTTATAGTTTTCAAAATGTCGTATTAACAAGTTTTCTTTATATTGTCCTGATCCGATTGAGCCAAGATCCGTTGCTTAAAGAGATCGCCTTTTCGTCTTTTATTTCCTGGGGATTCATGATTTTTTTTCTGGTGGTTATTTTCGTCATGTACATGCAAGTAATTATATTTTATGAGTATCTTCCGGCATCCACCGCCAAAATAAGGATCCTAATCCATGAAACTCAATCTTTTACTGGCATTAGCCATCTTACTGTTGACGATTAGCGCCTGCAACGATGGTGGCATACCCGCGACCACGACAGGCCCTCAATCCTCCAATCATCACCACCTAGCAGACGATCAGCTCCTGGAGCTATGCTGAAATGATGTACTATGTCATGGCAACCACGGCAGAGACGAATTTGCAGCTATGCGTGAGCCGCGGCGATGCCGATTGCACCACCCGGTATGATGAAGAGCAGTCATTAATCTAGAGGCAAACCAGCCCTGGTTAAAACAGCGGATCTTGAAGCGGCGGTTTCTCTGTCAATTACATCCTGCTGCGCTATCTCCTGTGCCAACTCGTAAATTTTATTTTCAGCTTTTTGATCAATGACCTGTTTTATTTGAGCCGACAAAATGGGATAGACGGATTCAGCAGCCTTCTTTCTGAAACCCATAATAATCTCAACATTCTCCGGTCCACGCATAAAGTTCTCCCATTCAAGCGCAATGCTTTCAACGGTTCTAATCTGCTGTTCCACACGATTTTGAGGCGGATTTTGGGCCATTTCATCCTTTGCCAATGTCAACGCTTTGGCTTTGATCATTTCCTCAACACGCCGATCGATAAAATTTTTGATCGTAGAATCACTCGCATACATCGAAAGCGCAATATCGCTAAGAATAGAATCCATTTTCTCGGATCTTATAAATTGTACCCATTCCCCTTCACGGCGTTCTTTTGTATCTATTTTTGCCAGAGCCTCCGGATTCAGCGTGAACTTCCCTCCAAACTGCTTAATGAGGGGATCGCGAGAATCATCGTTTAATGCGTTCATTGATGCTTTCATGTTGATTTTGGTTTAAAGAATAAAAAAACATCATATAATTATAGCACAATTAAACTAAGAATCAACAAAATTGCCCGTAACTCACTAGTGTCCCGTTAAGTTAGAGGAGAGGCAATTGATTAGGACTAGCCCTTTG
>CAYTES010000023.1:0-20015 GCA_964436935.1 uncultured Candidatus Peribacteria bacterium
CGAAGGAGCGGAGCTCCTTCTGGAGGCTCTGCCGTTCAGCGACGAGGGCCTCCAACTCCTGCTTCTTAGCGCGAACCTCGAAGAGCTGGGTATCGACGAAGGAATTCTGATCCTTGTATCCCCTGTAATCCGCCTTGAGGGCGGCCAAGGGCTTCTCAAAACTACGACGAACCCATGCCCGATGCCAGAGCCAGCCGAGCAGAGAGAAAATGTTCCACACCGCCGGCCAGACAGAAGGACGCTCACGATCAACGATCGCGAGGAAGTTGTAGTTGTCGTAGGAGTTGAGATAGACGTTGAGATCCTCAAGCTCCTTTCGATGAGCCTCGATGGCCATCGAATATTTGCCGTTTTTCGAATGGAGATAGACCTGCGGAGTGGCCACCCGCGGATCGGAGTCAATCTCCTTGATCCGCGTCTGAATCCGCTCCTTCTCGATGCCCCGCTGCATGCGGATACCGTTGAGGCGAGAGGCTCCGAAGGTATCGATGGCGACACGGACCGAAAGCTCTTCGCTGTCCAGAAGCGCGATCTCGGCCAATGCCTCGATCTCCTCGGCGAGACTCTTGTTGACGGCCTTCCGTTTCCCTCTGGTGTCCGCGACGAGGTTCTCCAGACGGGTTGACTGCCGTCGATACTCTTCGATGGCCTTGCGACCGGCATCGGCCGCCTGTCCATAGGTACTGAACGTTGTGTTGCTATCGGATTCCATCGCTGTCCTCCTGTGCCTTACTAGGCACGGGTTTCTGGTTATACTTCCACGAACTTCACTCACTGACACTAACACTGCCAACCACACATTTTGAGGTTGCACACCTCCTTTTGATTGTAAAAACTGTAGGAACTTTCAAGGGACTCGGTCTGCCCCTCGAAAGGGGTCTATTTTAACTCAATCATTTTGCACATAAATTTAATTTTGTCAATACGTCCCCAAAAAATTGTATCAACCGCTTCTATCAGACTCTGCAAATAAACGCCCCAACAGCTGCACGAAAAAATAACGCCCCGCCCCACTACGCTGCGCGATATCAATCAAGAGTTCCTCTCGTAACGAAAGAGGGAGTTTTTGTTCGTAGTCCTGGGACACCCCTCGAATCATGGCTTCATTCGCCTCCGGGTGAAATTGAAGTCCATAAGTGCTTATTCCCAGTCGAAACATTTGATGCTCACTTTTTTCCGATTTGAGCAAATTCACCGCCCCCGGAGGCAGCTCAAAAACATCATAGTGATACTGAAAAAGCAGAGGAATTTCAACGTCCTGCAACAAGCGATCCTCCGGAACCGTTGACTCGATACGAGTCAACGGAAGCCACCCCACCTCGCACTCAGGAGCCCTTCGTACACTTGCGCCAAAGGCTTGCGCCACAATTTGAGCCCCCAAACAAATCCCTAAAATCGGTTTTCCCTTCGCATGAACCGCTCGAATAAACTGCTCCTCTTTTTCAATCCATTCATGAGCCTGTTTATCATAGGAAGACATCGGCCCACCCATCGTGATCACCCCTGCGACGTCCTCAAGCGCGGGCAGTGCCTCACCTTTCGATAAGGAGATCGACTGATACGGCAAACCCAATTCTTTTAAAATTTCAGGAATATGTCCCAAACGTTCATACTCCACATGTCGGATGATCCAGATTTTCATTATTGTTTGCGTTTAAAGACATTTCCAATGGTGCCAATCATCCCTTTACGGTGATGTTCCATATTCAATTCTTCCTTCGATTCCGTGAGAGCCTGCTCAATCCAGTCGGCCCCTGTAGGAGTAGGTTGAATCATCATTTGAGGATTATCATCGTCCTCATCTTCACTGTCAAAGCGGGCCATCTTGGCATACGCGTCTTGAATTTTTACGGGTTCCATGACATGGCGCAACACGTCGATTTGATTGTTGGCCGTATAAATGGAAATCGTCGCGGTATTGAACAAAAAGGATAAAATCCCCTGTTTCTCCACCTTAAAATCGGAAATATTTTTAGGAAGAATTTCCCGCTCAACGGCGTGAATCAATCCCCGATATCCAAAACGCAACAGCCGTTGATTGGTGATCACACAGCCCCCCAGTTCAAAATTGATTCCCTTCACAAAAAAAATGACGGTCATGAGAAGTCCGTAACAGGCGTATAAAAACCACACGATTTGCCGAGACGGCTCAAGGAGATCGCGCTGATCCATGATCATAATGCCAACGAACGGAAGAAGTACCGTTGCAATATAGAAAAGATGCGACTTGAGATGAATCAACGGATGAGAGGTACAGTTGTGCAAAATGACCTCGTTTTCCCGAAGGTTTTTCAATTGAATCTGATGATTTTTAAGTCCATTGCCCATACTCAGATTTGGAGAAATAAAATGAAGGAAGCCACAAAAAATAGTAGCCCCACGAGAGTATATGTGATGAGGATGGGCCTCAAATAGTACGGATGGTAGATGTCATTTTTTATTTTCTTCACCGTGATTCCCACACAACTCCCTGCAAGGAGTAAAACCAAGAGATAGAAGATCGTCCACATCCATTGCTCTGTTAAAAGGATCGAATAGGGCAACTATAGCGCTGTTCGGCTTGATCGGCAATTTTTAAGATAGTGGCTCAGTACAAATTTTTATTGGCCTTCCCGTGAGCAATAAAATAAACTTGACAATTCAGTCTAAAATTACTATATTTTCCCCTTTTGATTTTGATCTATGTCTTCTTTTCAAGAAAAAATGGTGGATCTCGTCGAGGAAACCGGCGGCAAAGTCTCGGATGAGCGATATATTATAGAACCCGGAGTGATGGTGATGTCCATCGCTGGGAAAGTCAGTGAACAAGCCAAAACGCTGATGGCAAAAATGAATATCAACTCAGAACAGTCGGAAGCAGAACAATTGGCAGAATTTGGGGCGAGACTGACCTACCTCTCGTTTCCAAATAAGCCAGAAAGCATCGAAGAAGCGGAAACATTCCTGAACCGACTCAAGCAGTCCAATCATACGTCTCCCTATCGACTTTTAGGGGAAGCTCAAGAAAATTTAGCTTCGGTCCTTGTAACAGGAAGTTTAGAAAATATGATTGAAATCATGTGCCATAAAGGTCGCGTGGCTCGACTTTCCTCCTCGAGGACCAATGCCATGAGCAATCCGCTCTTTACGCTCGAGGGGCCACTCGAACAACAAAAACTCCAACGTCGATTGATTGAAGCCTCGCTTCATTCCAGACGAGAACTTTTAATAGAATTGGCTCATTCCCAAGGACTTTCCCTAGATTCGTCTCAGGATATACTAGATCAGCAACGGACGATTATTAAAGCGGAGCTTGGACTTTTCAGTCCTGCTTTAAACCCAAAAGACCGAGAGGAACTGGACGATGCCCTGGAACGTCTTAATGCGCAGTATCCGGCGACAAAAGCCAGCTTCTTCATCAATAGTATGAGTTTAAGCGACTGGAATTGGACTCTTTCCAAACGCATGATTGAAAAGGGATCCGTAGAGATTGGGTTGATCGAAATCTTGAAAAAAGTGGCTACGGTCCTTCATGCTGTGTGCCCCGAAGTGATTCAAACACCCGAAGCATATCTTTTAGCCTCTAAACGATAATCATGGAACGACTGGTGGTGCTTCAAACCCAAAATGACGACAAAATTCGTGAGTACGAGCAGATTTTGGGACGGTATGGAGTCCAGGTGGTTCAAGATTTGAGCTACCGTAGTGGGGTCGGGGAAGAGATTCCCCAAGAGGAAACTCAACGCATTCAGTCTTTGCTGCAAACTTCGACTCCGGAACGACGCGTTTTAGCCGTTATGCGTGAACAGTCTGATCTCTTTGGGCCGGATGGACTTCCTTTAACCACCTATCCTGATCTCACCACCCCCATCAACAAAACACAGCTTGAGGTTTTCACTTTGGAAAAACTCGGAACTGACGCCTTGAGTGAACCGCAGCAGCAACTCCAAAAACGACTCTACGAAGCTAAAATTCCAGGTTATATCGACCTAGATCGACGCAGTCCAAAGCGCAGTGTCTTTGGATGGGACGATCTCTTTGTAACCCAAGGAACCCAATTGACGTACGAAGAGATGAGACAACGGCGTTTAAAACGTTCGGGGCGGGATCAGGTTTTGACCCAATGGATTCAAGAAGATCTGTACTATAAATTGAGGAAAGATCGCAAATTTGACCCTCAACAATTGAAGGGAACCATCGATTTCAGTAAACGGGTGAGCGAAACCGTCCGCGCTCATCCCCTTCTCAACAATGCCCACAAAGAAAAATACGGTTTAAACCGACTCTTTGAAGCCGCGCTTAAAAATGGTCTATTCTGGCGTTCCGCTAAAAATCGCCCAGAAGCCAATGCATGGTTGCCTTCTGGCAATACAGGCGCTCCCCTTATCTCAAAGGGAGATGCTGTCCACGAGGGGACCTTTATGGTTCATGACCTCTTTCACTTCCTTGTCCAAGACCTACTTTTTGATGGCGGGACGGATGAGTTGAGTCGACGCATCTATATTTTGGAGCGAATGATGAGTGAAGCAATCACCATGGTTTTAGCTGATATGCTATTTGTCGACACATTGAAGCAAAGTGGCATTGAGTACGATTTCACCAAACGCAATATTCATCCGCTCTTCGAATCGCTCGGCATCGACTTTGAACAAAACCGCGGACGCATCAAAGAACTACTCATGGCAAATGCACGGTACATGTTGCTGGGAGACAATTCCGGATGGAGAGCGCTTGGGGCGGATGAAGCGGCCCTGGAACGCTTTAAAGTAGTGGTCTCTCATTTTTCACTACCGGACTACGAATGGACCGCCAAAAATTTTGAAAATATGGCCCAGGAAAAAGAGAAAATCATCCAATGGCGAGCCTCGGTTCAGCCACTAACAGAGCAGTCGGGAGAACGGCTCAAGGGAAGTCGTACCCTCTCTGAATTTAAAGCGACACTCTTAAATCGTTCGGGCCTGCCTGAATCGGAACTGAGCGCAATAGATCCCGAAGGACTGTTGGAACTGATTTTTGAAGAAGTTTATGCTCAGGCCATCGAACCTTCCGTCATGGCGGCAAAAGATGAGCCTGTTGGCATAACCTCGGAGGCGGAAGAGTTACAAACCGGTTTTTTAAAGTACATCACGGCGCAACTGTATATTTTCGATGTGTACGACATGGTCCCCGAAGGCAGCATGTACCGTCAAAAAATCATTCGTTATCTTGAAACTCATCTGGACACCCTGACCCTCGACAATGTGACGCGAGTACGCGACTTTTACAATCAATTTATAGACCTCCTCTTTGAACGCAAGGTGATCGATTCCGATGAGCAGGCCACCTACAAAGAAATTTTCCCGCTTTTTCCTCCTTTTTATGTCTCCTACCGTGGCGACTGGAAAAAAGAACAAGATGTGGCCGGCATGAGTCGACGTATTTTAGGGAAAGCTTCCCAGTGTCGCAGCAAAATGCCGATCCTCGGCCAATTTGATATTAAAGGCAAAGCCTTTCAAATGGGATCGGACCTGCATTGGGATTTGAATGGCGGATTGGGACTTTCTCCCGAGGAAGCCATGGAAGATTTGGCAACACGAATCATCCAGGAGCAAAATAGCCGTATTTTATTCTTACTGGGTGATCTTTTTGAAGGGGAAGAGCCAAATAAGGATGGAAAAGACACCCATGAGGCGATCAACGGATTACTCGATCGGGTTGCCCCTCAATTTGAACAGGTTATTTTTGTACCGGGAAACCATGACCTGCGCCGCCCTGTGCCGCAAGAGACCGCATGGGACGACTTCATTCTTCCCGCGAATGTGGTGATGCCCAAAGGGGCTACTCCTGAAATAGTGAATATAGATGGGGTAAAGATTTTAGTCGCCAACCTCTTTTATGACATGGAGTTCATTGGAGCGCCGGAATGGGTGGGCATTGATCCTGCCGGCATTGAAACATTTTATCGAACCCAAACCACGGATGGACGATGGCTGCTGAGCGGTTTTGATTCCGTTCCGCTCTACCGTGAAATGACTCAAAATGCCGCCCGAATGATCACTCCCGATATCGATGCAGTGGCCACGCATGTACTGCCTCATCCTTCTTTAGCCACCTTTAAAATCACGCAATGGACGCCTGAATTGGAGTCCTTGGCTCGGCAAGAAGGGTTGACCCTTGTTTTTGACCCCGAGGGGGATCGCCGGCAAGCGGCCTTTTACCAGACAACCCCGGATTTGATTCGACGCTACTGGAATTACAAAGCCACGTTTATGGGAAGCAACCTACTCGATCCTCGTTGGGGGGCCAAACCTCAAGCCGGCCTCACTTTTCTGTACGGGCACAACCACCGGGGACGCGAAAAATGGAATGTGGTTCACGGAACTCCTGTCCGCTTTCTCACGCACCAACGGGGGCAGTGGATGGTGATGGGACAATAACTTCTTGCGCTTTTATCATGGAACAGACTCAACGATCTTTACAGGGGGTGGAAGAAACCTTGATTCAGTTTTTTGAACATCACGAGAATAAAATTACAGAAGAAAATTATCGAGAACTGCGTCCGGTGCTCAGTCCCGAAACGGTACTCGCCCTGATTGATGAAGTCGTGGCAAGCCCCCTGGCATTGGAACGGATTGCACGAAACTCGTATGTCCATTCTTTGGGATTTGTGAAAATTGTCTTTCTTTATTCCGAGCGTGTACCAGGCGGGTTTGAACTCCGACTGCATATCTGGTGGCCGCAGGAACATGCAGAAGCCGCTGCCCCGGCACCAGAAGGAAAACATGAACATGGATGGGATTTCGTATCCACCGTCCTCGCGGGGTTGATTGAGAACCAGCGGTATCGACTTCGTGCGCTGTTGCCCGAAGAGTTGGCGATTTTCAAGCATTTCGAAAAACGAATGATGGACTTTTCGCCGTCCCAGGTGGCTCAGTTGCTGGAACGTCTGGATCAACTGGAAACCCTTCGTTTGGCCCATACCTCATCCCGACTCCCGACACGCAGTGGAGGGGTGGAACTGATTCAAGCGCAGGTCGATATTGAGGGGCTGCAGGCTCTCACGAGGCTCTCGGCATCGGAACTGGAGACCATGACAAATATTTACATCAAGTACAGCAACCAAAGGGAGGAAGGAAGCACCTTGGAACGCTATGCGCCATCGGGAAAATGGTTCGTAGCACCTGTCGATGTGCAGCTCATTCCTCAGGGGGAAACCTATTTTCATCCTCAGGAACTGGGCCATCGACTGTTTATTCCTCCGGAAGACTTTCTTTCCACTCTTTTAGTCACCGGCCCGGCCTATCCCGATAAATCCTCGGGCGAACTGGTGCATACCACCGTTGGGAAAGAGGAAAACAGCCTTCGAGAACGCACCTACTACACTCCGGACACTCTGCGAGATGAACTGCTGCGCTATCGCAAGGTGCTGGTGGCGACTTATTTCTCTTAGCCATTCTTCGTGAGCCCCTCACTCATTGAAACGAGATGATGGATCGTTTTTAACGTCTCAGCCACTTCTTTATTCTCAATCAAAATCGCAAAGGCATCGTGGTACAGATTGAGGAGCAACACTTTGTTTTCAAAGATATCAATGGAGGAATAGAGATCTCCTATTTCTTTTTCATACAACTTGAGGTCGCGCTGCTGCACTTTATCTTTTTGATGAAAAGCGGAATGAATCTGAGAAGCCTGACAAATGCCATACAGAAAAATCTTCTTTCGAGTGCGTGCCTTTACAAACTGTTTCATGAACTCCTCTCCCATCTTCAAAAGATCATTGTGAGCCGCAAACTCATGAATCGGCGTTTTGCTTTCCAAAAGCAAAGAATACGCTTTTCGACACCCTTCAATGCCTTCAAAAAAGAGAAGTTTAGGGGGTGACGTGAAGGGACTTTTGAACTCACGCAATAAAGGAAGTGCTTCCTTGAGGGCCAAACCCTGTTGTTCCATTTCTTTTCTTTTTTCCTCCTCAAGATCTGTGGGGTCGGCATAAAAGTAGAGCACTCTCCCCTTTTGCGAGCGTTGGATGTACCCCTTTTTGAACAGACGATCGAAGAGAAAAAGCACCGTGGCTTTGGGGAAACTCGTCTTTTTTGCAATCACGGAGGCTGGTTGCGTGCCACACTCCAAAAGTGCTAAGTACACTTTGGCTTCTTTGTCTGAAAATCCGAGGAAAGTGAGTTGCTCAAGCATTTTTTGTCGTCAGTAAATATTGATATCAATTATATAGACTATATTTACTTGTTTTTAAATAAACAATAAAATTGTGTCAGTATTAATTAACTATTTTCCCATGATCACTCGCGAACAGGCTTACCAACTTCTGCAGCAACACATACAAGGCCGATTCATGATCAATCACCATTTGGGCGCGGAAATCGTGATGCGGGCCTTTGCCCGACATTTCGGCGAAAATGAAGAGCTATGGGGCATTTGTGGCTTGCTGCATGATATGGATTGGGAATACACGAAAGACAACCCGGAGGAACACACCAAAAAGGCGGCGGAAATTTTACGGGCGGAAGGAGTGGATGAAGTCATCATTCATGCCGTTCAGGCCCATCATCCTTCGGCCAGCGGCATAGAACCTTCCAACCTAATGGAACAGTGCCTTTATACCACCGAAGAACTGACAGGCTTGATGATCGCCTGCGCCCTGGTGCAGCCGGACAAGAAATTGGCAAGCGTAACCGATTCCTCAGTCCTTAAAAAGCTAAAAACCAAGGGGTTTGCCCAGGGGGTGAATCGGGACATTGTGAATCAAGCGCCGGAAGTGCTGGGCTTACCCATGGAAGACGTGATCCACATTTCCTTAGAAGCGATGCAAAGCATTGCCCAGGAGCTGGGGCTGTAAAAAAATGGCAATCTTGAAGCCACAGAGCTAATTTTTTTAAATAATATGCTAAAATAGTCGCATGAACTTGTATCAGAGTATTTTTCAAGCCTTCCATGAAGCGGACATTGAATACCTCATAGTGGGCGGAGTTGCCGTCAATCTTTACGGGCGACATTGATATTTTACTTGCGTTGACTCCGGAAAATCTCAAAAAAATGGATGAATTGATGCAAAACAGAGGATACATCGAACGCGTCCCCGTCAACATCAAAGAACTGGGGGATTCCAAAAAGCTTGAGCAGTTCATTCAAGAAAAAGGAATGAAAGCCTACACGTTCATTTCTAAAGATAAACCTCAATTGGATATTGATGTCGTGGTGGAAGCCTCTTTGGATTTTGCCAAATATGTAGCCAATAAAACCATCGTGGAAGTATGGAATTTACAATTACCCGTTATTGGAATTGATGATCTTATTGGAATGAAAAAAGAGGCCAATCGGGACAAAGATAGATTGGATTTAGAGGCACTTCTTAAACTAAAAGAATTATGAAAAAAATCTCAAATATCGATAACGATCAACTCAAACGTGGCAAATACAGTTCTACGGAATCAAAGCTGGATTGGCTTTTTTCGGCATTAACCTTGGCACAAGCCACAAAAGTAATCAAAAAAACACAAATTGGTCAGAATCGATAAAGTGGACGGCATCGAAACGATGTTGATTTAAATTCACAACTTCGCACCAATGGCTGAAACAAAATCCGCCTGTGGCGGCAAAATCATATGTCGTTGATACAGTTGACCCACGTTTAAAATCGTATCCACAATCGGTTGAATACGCGTCAGTTTTCCGGTCAAAACGATCGTATCCACCTTGTGGGCCAACGCCGCAAAAACAGCCGCGGTTGCAATCGTTTGTCCAATCAAATTGGTGATCCCTGCAGCCAAATCCGCCTTTGTGAAATCAATCTCATCGCCATACGCCAGTTTACCCAAATTGGAGGCCGTCACATCAGAGGAAATACGCCCAATCCCTCTCCCCACAATATCTTCCACACTCAAATCCACTCGACGCAAGTCGCCTTCGTTGAAAAGGGAAATGACTTTTTGAGGATCTTTTTCCTTAAGCAAAAGCCGACACAAACTCAAAAAAGCCCCCCACACCGGTCCCTCCCACATGAGTGCGCTGACCATTCTTCGACAGCACCATGCACGTTCCCGTCCCCAAACTGACCGTCAAAAATCCTTCTTTCGGACCTTCCAAGTGCATGGAATGCAATAACCACTCCCCGCCCCGTCCAATCGCCTCAATTTCATTCACACGAATAATGTCTACCCCCCCAAAAGAATCCGGAGAAAGATGACTTTTTCCGCCGGTCACAAAAATACGATCTATCTGCTTAAAATCAAGGGTACTTCTCTCAAAAAACTTCAAAAAATCTACACTCGACTGAAGGCGAATTTTCGATTTTTCATGCGAAGTGATCGAGTGAATATGATCCTCCTGCCAGTGAATGACATCCACGGTAGAGCCGCCGAAATCAATGGAATAGATACGCATAGCTGCATGCTAACAAAAAAGGCGATCCAACGAAACCGCTCTGCCGAGAAATTTATCTTTCAAATAAATTTAAATTTTGACAACCCAAGGTTGATAAAAATCGTTCCAGTAAAGAAGAAAATCAAGTAAGATACGCAATCGAAATCAACAGTTCGCCCTGAATCTAAATCATGAACAAAAATCATTTTCGGAGGGGGTCCCGAAGGGGGAATCCTTCTGAATGAAATTCGGGTTCCCCCTTCGCCTATTCTTCATTTCTTAACCTTTACCCCTCATGTCCATTCCGCTCATTGCATTTTTCGTGAGCATTGCCGTGCTGGTGTATGCCATTCTATTGGTGATCCACGTGCTCACGTTTAAACCCGGAACCACCTCCATGCAGGAAATTTCAAGCGCAATCCAAGAAGGTGCCATGGCCTACATGAACCGCCAATACAAAACCATCGCGGTGTTTGCGATCTTGATTGCCCTCGTGATTGGCTTTGCCCTGCCTCAAGGGGAGTACAATATGGCCTACAACATGGCCATGGGCTTCATCGTCGGAGCATTCTTCTCCGCACTCGCCGGATACATCGGAATGGGAATGTCCGTTCGAGCCAATGTCAGAACAGCCAATGCCGCCAAAAGTGGCCTAAGAGAATCTTTAAATGTCGCTTTTCGTGGAGGATCGGTCACGGGATTTGCCGTGGTGGGCCTCGCCCTTGCCGGAGTCAGCGGATTTTACTTCCTCTTCACTCAAGTGTGGAGAATACCCAATGATACGGCCACCGAAATGCTCGAAGGATTCGCCTTTGGCGCCTCACTCATCTCCTTATTCGCTCGTGTCGGGGGAGGAATCTTCACCAAAGCGGCGGACGTGGGAGCCGACATCGTAGGGAAAGTCGAAAAAGGAATTCCCGAAGATGATCCTCGCAACCCTGCCGTAATCGCCGACAACGTGGGAGACAACGTGGGAGACTGTGCCGGAATGGGAGCCGACTTATTCGAAACCTACGCCGTGACATTGATTGCCGCCATGATCCTGGCCGGAGCCACCCTATTGGATAAAACCGGAACCATCAGCATTGAGTTCCCACTCGTTTTGGGCGCCATTGCGGCCATTTCTTCGGTCATCGGAAGTCATTTTGTCCGACTCGGAAAAAATGAAAACATCATGGGAGCGCTCTACAAAGGAATGATCGCCACCGGCCTTCTTTCCGCCGCAGGATTTTACTGGGCGGTAGACAAATTCATGCATGGCGATCCTAAAATCTTTTTAACCACCTTGGTCGGATTGGGTGTCACTTTCTTCATCTTCATCATCACGGAATACTACACCTCCACCAAATTCAGCCCGGTTCAAAAAATCGCCGAAGCCTCTAAAACCGGAGCCGGTACCAACATCATCAGCGGCCTCGCCGTGGGGATGTACAGCACCTTCTGGCCCATCATTCTCATTGTGACCTCGATGGCACTCGCCTACTGGTTGGGAATGACATCCAGTCTTGAAAGTGGAATTTACGGAATCGCCATTGCCGCCGTCGCCATGCTTTCCACCACCGGAATTGTCATCGCCATGGACTCTTATGGGCCGATCACCGACAACGCCGGAGGAATCGCCGAAATGGCAGGACTGCCCGAATCGGTACGAAAAAATACGGACGCCTTGGACGCCGTAGGAAACACGACCAAAGCGGTGACCAAAGGGTATGCCATCGCCTCCGCCGCACTAGCCACCTTGGTTCTGTTCCAAGCCTACAATGAAAAATTGATGGCCAACAGCGTGGATCAAACGTTCGCCTTCAGCCTCACCGACCACCGAGTGATCATCGGACTCTTCCTTGGAGGAATGATCCCTTATCTCTTCAGCGCCTTCTGTATGGAAGCGGTTGGAAAAGCCGCGAACGGAGTGGTGGAAGAAGTACGAAGACAGTTCAAAGAAATCAAAGGCATCATGACCGGTAAAGCCAAACCCGAATACGACGTCTGTGTGGACATCGTGACCAAAGCGGCTTTACGAGAAATGGTCGCACCCGCCATGCTCGCCGTGCTCAGCCCTCTGCTGGTTGGATTCCTCTTGGGACCCGTGGCTTTAGGGGGAATGCTGGCCGGAGTGATCGTTTCCGGTCTACTCTTGGGACTTTCCATGTCCAATGGAGGAGGAGCCTGGGACAACGCCAAAAAATACATTGAAGACGGACATCATGGAGGCAAAAACTCGGCCGCTCACCATGCCGCCGTGGTCGGAGACACCGTCGGAGATCCTTACAAGGACACGGCCGGCCCCGCCATCAATGCGCTCATCAAGGTGATGAACATGGTCGCCCTGATCATAGCCCCGATCATCGCTTCCTGGAGCTTATTCGGATAAGCCAATCCCCTTTCACCCCCTCAATCGTCCTGGTTGAGGGGGCTTTTATTTTAAGCCCCCAACGAAACGCTCCTAATCCATCTTCATCCAATGACCGAAACTAGAAAACATAGAGCCGTAAAAAACACCCAAACATCAGAAACAACGCCCCCCAAAGCGCGCCATTTGGACGCTATCGTGGAATCCATGGATTCGGATCATGCTCATTTGAACGTCCCCGGATTAATCCCTGGTAAAATAGCGTGGCCGCTGTCACAACTCTCCGAAACGATCAAAGTGGGAGATAAACTCACCCTCACGCTAGGGACACACGCCCTCCAAGCGTTTCAAATCAAAGAAAAAACACACCAACAAACGCTGGAAGATTTACGAAAACTGCTGGAAGAGTTGGTGAATTAGGTGCTAAAAAACTAGTCCGTTCGTTTACAATACCGAAGCAAAAAATTTCTAATCTCATCCCTTGAGATCTTTTGCCGAGCAGGATTATGACTAATTCTTATATCATTTGAGGCTTTTTCTAAAAAGGTGAGCACCATTTCAAATAAAGGAGAAGAGAAAGAAGCTGAAATGGGTTTACGAGAATATTCGTTGATGTCTTCAGCTTGCGAAGCATTTCCCAAGTTGAAATACCCCAAGCATTTGTAATACAATAATTCGATCATTTTAGATTGATGAGCATCGATAGGAGGGAGTTTTTCGCCACGAAGCGCTGCCGCCCATTCCACAACACTCATCTGTTCACCTTTCGCATCATAACGTATAGGTGCTCGAAACGGTTGCTCCGTGCGATGCATCACAACACAAGAATTCCGTTCATTCCTAACATGTTCAATGGAGATATGAATACCGTTGTCTTTCCAAAATTGATTGAGATAATTTTGAATAAAAACTTCTTCCTCATCCAACAACGTATGAAAGACCCTATAGTTTGTATCCACTCCGGTGTCTAACAATCTAGAAACCCCCGCCACACAGGTCCCTCCCAATTTCAATGATCGGTAAATGGATTTAAAGATTTCCTTCCGCATGCGATCAGGCTCCACATAGCAAATGGCAATAGCAGAAACGACCAGATCAAAAGGACCAAGACCATTTTCAGCAACAAGATCTTTCAAAAATCGAGCATCCTCGACCAAATAATCAATACCTGCCTTGTCCAACAACGACTTCGTAGGACGCTTTCGATTGGCATCAAAATAACTATTTCTCAAGTCAGAAATACTTAAACCCGTAAATTTTAAAGTTTTTTTGACCTCCTCTCCATATTTACCCACCAAATAAGCATGCAACTCCAATAAAAAATCCCCTCGACCACAACCGACATCTAAAACGTCAAAAGATTCACCTTTCTCCATACACTCTTTCACCCGTTGATCAATAAATTCAAGCAAACTGACAGACTCGGACCGACCATTGATTTCAAATTGAGCTGGAAAATCAGCAAACATTTTCTGATATTTTTCAATCCCACGATCAATAACATACGAAACTTTTTCTTGGGTCCCATAAGCGGCCTGACGCAGAGCTTTATCATCACCGGCCCTATAAACAATTTCTCGAAAACGTCTTAGCTCGGAAAGAGAAGGCAAGGGATCGGATTCTTCTAAATGATTAATAGGAGTCATAAGGAGAAAAAACTACTGGAAGGAGAGATATTCTATGAATCAAGCACTCAACTTCTGACGAGCATACTCCATCAATAAAGGAAGAAAAAAATCATTCTTCCCATACCCATGTGACAGTAAAACAGATCCCACTTTTTCCGGACCGGGCATACTTTCGGAATACGGAACACGTTTTACCTTCCCGGGATAATCCCGGAGCGGCATCATGGAATTTCAGGTCCACTTCTCAAGCGGCATAAACTCAATCCGGTAAAAACCCTCCTCCGGCGCGAAATAACCAACCTCCATCATCTTCAGAGACGGTTCCATCGCCGCATCACGAATATAGGGTCGGCGAGTCTCGGTTCTGGAAAAACGTTTTAAAAAGAAAGGGGTCAACGCGGCAACAATTTGACCCGGAGTTTCTGCGGAGACCAGTACCGTTTCCGTCCCTCCCAATGAACTCTCGGTATATTTTGCAATTTTAAATACGGCTCCGAACTGTGCGTTGAATAGATCGATCATTCGAGAAAATCCTTGCTTACTGGACTTAAAGTGGAGAGAAGGGTCTAAGCGCTTTTCATCATCCAAGGGATCAACATGCCTTCCCTTGCTCCACGGCATATTTCCATCAAAAATAGCAACCAGCAGTTGTTCCATCTCTTTAAGCTTTCGCTCCTTTTCCAGAGATTTCTCTACACTACCCGGAAAAGTTTGAGCAAAATCAAAACGATCTTTAAATTGGTCGGTCAAGGAATCAATAATCTGCCGCGACGTAACATTTTCTACGGCCATCTGAGTTCTAACGCCTTCTTGGACTGAAGGTTCCGCCGAATACAATTCATCAAGAGTGGAAATTTGTTGAGCCATATAAACGTATTTTTTTAAAATCAATAAAATATTATAACATATAATTTATTAAATTGCAATAAATTTCCCTGTAACTGCTCACTGTGTCTACAGGGATAAGATTGGCTAGACCAATTCTAAGAAAGGGACCACAAAAAAACCAGCCATAGAGGGCATGGACGTAGTTTTTTCAAAAAAATGCGTGGATTTAAATTTACTTCTGATCCCCCGACTCACCAGATTTAGCAGCTGCTGCTTCAGCAACAGGAGCAACCGTCGTCTCTTCCTGCTCAGTCTTAGGCGGAGCAATAGTAACCACGGTGCGTTCCATATCGGTCAACACATGAATGGTTTTTGGAATATTCAAATCCTTAACATGCAAGGAATGATTCAACTCTTCAAGACCGCTCACATCGACGTCCACGGAATGAATCAAATCATTCGGCAAACATTTAACCTCCAATTCAGTTAAGCTGTTGATCAAAACACCACCGAAATTTTTAACCGCGGGAGATTCCCCAACCACATGAATAGGAATCATGGTATGAACTTGCCGATCCATACGGACGTTCACAAAATCCACATGAATGATGGCATCCGTTAACGGATCTCGTTGTACTTCATGCACCAAAACCTTCAACGGAGCCTTTTCTCCTTCCACATGAAGATCAATGATGGTACTTTCTCCGGCTTGGCGATACAATTTACGAAAGGTCTGATGATCCATTTGAAGCGAAAGATTGTCCATCCCTTCGCCATAAAACTGAGCGGGAATGATATCGCTCCAACGCAACTCTTTAGCCTTTGTGGTAGCGTTTCTTTTTTGAACATTCAATTGAACAAGATCCATAATTAAGTGCGACATCAAATTTAAAGCAGGTGGATACTACCGAAAAAGAGTAGGCTTGGCAAGAAAAATTTGATAAAATGAGTCCACCGTAAAAACAACCTCACTTTTTAACTTTCCCCGCCCATGAGCATGATGGATAAAGCCAAACAGATCAAAGACTTGTACAAGCTCCAAAAACAGGCCAAAGACGTCAAGAAAAAACTCCAAAACATTCACATCGAAGCCGAAGAAAATGGAGTGGTGATCACCATTAGCGGGGAACAGGAGCCCGTTGCCGTTAAAATTAGCGATGAAGCCATGCAGGACAAAGCCAAATTGGAAACTTCGGTATTGAATGCCATGAAGAAAGGAATGAAAAAGGCCCAAGAAGTAGCATCCGTGAACATGAAAGAAATCATGGAAGAAATGGGAATGCAGATGCCGGGAATGTAAAATCCTATAGGCTCGTCTCTTTTATGAATACCTCTCCTCAAAAAACCCCTCGGCGAAGCGGATCGCTTTACGTCTTCGCACTGATGATTGGAGTGGGACTGATTTTAACCCTCAAACTCGGACTGGGAGTCAATGAAGGATGGACTAAAAGCGCAACCGACCCTGAAAATCATCAGAGTATACGCTTTACAATTGCCAAGGGAACAACCGGAAAACAGGTGGCCAAGGATTTAAAGGCTCAAGGCCTCGTCTCCAGTGAATGGGCCTTTTACAACTATTTAAAGGAAAACAAATGGGGAGATAAGATTCAATTTGGCACCTTTGAACTCTCTCCAGCCATGACACCGGAAGTCATCGTAAAAGTCATTACGAGTGAAAATGGACAGGCCTTATTCACCATTCCGGAGGGGTGGACGATCGACCAAATTGACGCCCGATTGGTGTCGTGGGGACTAACCACCTCCGGAGAATTCAAGGCATGCACGGAGACCTGTGATTTTTCAGATTATACTTTCTTGGAGGGCGCATCCGGACTGGAAGGCTATCTCTTCCCGGATAGTTTTTTCATCGATCCGGGCTCATTCGAAGTGAAGGGGTTCATTCGTCAGCTTTTAAATAATTTCGAAGCCAAGGCACTCACCGCAGAAAATCAAAAAATACTGAGCGAGAGTGGACGAACCTTGAATGAGGTCGTGATCATGGGCTCCATCGTAGAACGAGAAGGCCTTTTGGACGAAGATCTCTCGATCATCTCGGGCATTTTATGGAAACGCTACGACAGCGGATGGAGACTCGACGCTGACGCCACCCTCATTTATGTGACAGGTAAAACCACCATTTCGGGAGCAGACCTCGAATTGGATTCGCCGTACAATACCCGAAAAGTCAAAGGATTACCCCCCACTCCGATTGGTAACCCCGGATTGGCCTCACTCTCGGCCGCACTCCACCCTCAAACCACGAACTACTGGTTTTACCTCAATGATTCAATAACCGGAAAAGCGCACTTTGCAACCACCACAGAGGAGCATGCTGCCAATAAGCAAGAGTGGTTGTAAAAAAAATCCCGCAGATTTAAAATTTGCAATTATTATAAATATATGTTATAATAAACTAATGAATGGGACACAATGAAACCCAACTCGAGCATGATACGGCATCAAATGGGGCTGTACCAAGTTATCGAGAGCTAGTAGAGAGAAGTGGTTTTAATGAAAGAATAGAAGGAATTATACTTGAAGCGGCTCAAGAATCGAGGGCATTAAAGGCAGCAAAAGAAATCGTAAAAAAGTTAACGGAGGACCTGAGTGTGCTGAAAGCCGTGGAAGTGGAAATTGTTGAACAAATCGAAACGGAACTACTGGAAGCAATGCGAAAAAAGAGGAGTTATGTTTATAGGAAAGCGATCAATGACGACGACGGCTATGTGGAGGAAGATGCGCAAGGAAAAGTTGTACGATTTAATATGAAGGTGGCAGGAGGAGAGATTGTAGTACTTATGGACTTAAAACATCTTCCTCTGATGCAGGATACTTTCTATTGTGCGATGGATATTTTCTATCGAAAAGAAGGAGAAGTTAAATTTAAATATGGAATAAGCAACCATGATTTGTCCTTTTTTGAAGCAAAAATGACTATCGATAGCTGCATTCAAGAATTGGCTCAAGAAACCGGCTCATAAATGACCTTAAAAGTCACGACCGCCGTCTTATTCCCTTGAGCATCTTTAGCATAGACCGCATATGTGTTTTCCCCCAACGCATAATTCCCGTAGTCGGAATTCGCATAATAACTCCAAGAAGTAGCCCCTGACTGATACTTGCTGAGCTTAAATTCATTCACATAGACCGACTCGGCCCCACCCCCCACGGACCCCGCAATCGTTAAGGTTTCCGCGGAGGTGCGATACACCCCATCGGCGGGCAAAGCTTCGCCATTGATCGTCAACACTTGAGGAGCCGAGAAATCGGTCGGCGTAGAGGAGGACTCAGGCTCCTCTACGGCAGTTTCTTCCTGCTCCACGGCCTTATCCGAAACCTCGACAATCACTTCCAAAGGATCACTCTCCAATCCCTCCTCATTCTCCGCAACCACCAGAAAGCGATTACGGCCTTCATAAAGATTATTGTAATCAAAAGCCGCATTGTAACGCCAGGTGGTACTCCCCTCGGTAAAACTTTTAAGGACATAAAGAGTGGAATTGCCGTCAACATCATAGCTGGTGACCACAATCTTAACCGTCGAAACACCGGTTTTCCCTTCAATGGAAATCGATTTCTGATCCGATGGTAAGGTGTAAGGATTACTACTCGGAGAGGTTAATTCCAATTGGGGCATCTTGGGCTCCTCTTCAGACAATTCGTTCCCAAGTTCATCTTCCACACCCTCCTCTGAAGGTTCGGGGAAAAAACCCACATCATCGTCAGCTTTTTCGGAAGTATCCTGCGATGCCGCAGAAAAATCGGTAGGAGCTTCATCTTCCTCTCGGTTCCACGTGGCCCAGGGCGACGTTTTCCAAGAATCATCCAATGCCTCCAACACAGAAAGGGGTTGATGACTCAACAAAATTTCAACATCTTGAGGCTCCAATTCGATCTGTTGGCCCACCCCAACGGTCCAGGTTTCCAAAACAACATCATCGCCTTGACTCCGATCGATAAACTCCACCTGAACACTATCCTCCAAAACCCGAACCACTTCGCTGTCGGTCATTTCAATTTCGAAAATAGTCCCCTGTGAGGTGATACGCAAATGTTCCGTTTCAACCACAAAACTCAAACTGGAGTCGCCGTACGCATTTTGTACAATATTGGACCATAATCGACCCTGCCGGAGCTTTAACCCGATCGTATCGCTGTCCTCTTCCGATTGAAGCGTTTCCAGAGACACATCGGAAGAAGCATCCAGACGAACCAACGTATTGTTATAAAAAGAAAGCACTCCCCGGCTTTCCGTTCCGGATTGAAGTCGATCCCCTTCTAAAACCAGTTGGCCATAGTACGCTTTAGACCAATCGGTTTCTCCCCAGGGTAAAATTTGAGCATTTCCTTGATCCAGATAAAAGTAAACTTTATTTTTAAGTTCGGTATTACGTTGGTCCAACCAGCTAAAAATAAGTTGGGTCAATAAGACAAGAATAATGCCGGTAAAAATGATCAACAAAAAGGGCCAAAGGAAATCCAGTTGACTTCGTTTATGACGCAATTGGGGACGTCGACGACGCACCATAACAAAAGAAATAAAGGAAAATAAAACTGCCAAAAAGAATACCACTCCACCATGAAATATGTAAATGAAAAAGAAAAAAAACGCATCTCTCAAACCCCAAAGCAAAAAGGGATGGGTGTGTTTGATGAAGGAACATTTCCAGAAAGAGGGCCGGAGGATCAATGATCCGAGGAGGATATGGCCCGTGAGGACTAGTAATTAATAATAAATCTGAATAAAAATGATTTGAAGCTCACGTAGTAGAAATTTAATTTGGGTCTCGTGGGGCCAAAATTAAATTTCACGAAGCTTCGCGAGAGTGATTTCACCGAAAACAATGTAGGGGGTTCTCCCAAGGGGGAAAACA
>CAYTES010000024.1:0-19883 GCA_964436935.1 uncultured Candidatus Peribacteria bacterium
CTTTATTTCCACTTCCAAAATCTCTACTGGTGCTTTTGAGGGCTGAATGCAGGAATGGCTAAGAAAATATATTATAACAATTTAATAAATAAAAGTCAATAAAAAGTCGGCCTCAAAGACGACTAATCCTCTCTGTATTACCCCAAAAGAGATCAAACAGGGCTACCGATCCTTAACCTCAATTGATTCTAAAAATTCAGAAACGGCAAGGAGAGATAACCTCTGCTGCGAGCGTTGTACATTGGTTCGCCGATATTCTCGGTTGTATCTCATGATGAGCCAATGGTAAAAGCGTTGATCGCCTACAGAGAACCTAAAAGGAGCTGAACCGACTTTTTCTTTACTCAAAACCCCCTTTTGACATAAACGGTCCAAATAAGAAGAGATGGTTTTAACCTCAATACGCATGATTTCAGAAATGCGACGCGTGGTCGATTGGTTATTCAATACATGAGAAAACGCATGGACAACGCCCTGTTCAAATTCACTCAAACTTTCGATGATTCCTAAATAGTGAGGCGTGCACAGGTCCAAAATGGACATCTCCGGTAATCCCACCAAACCGTCTTCAAACCGTTGCTGAGCATAAGCCATATTGGCTCGAACGACCGATAGGCGCCGATCCATTGTATGTCGTGCGACTAAAGCTTGAACCTCTTTCGTAACGGTACGAAGACAATCCGGATCCTCAAGAATTTGTTCGTAAGAAGGGAGATGTGCTGCAATATATTGTTGCGTTAATTCTTGAAGTTCTGTGCGTAAAGCGTCTTCGTCAACGCCTTGGAGATGAGAATCATCTTCCACAAAGGGGCGATCAAATAGTGACATACAATTATTATTTTTTAGTGGGAAATTATAATCTACTAAAAAAGGCTTGAACGTCAAGAGCCTGTGCGTGAAGCGCTAAAATATTCATATTCATAAGGGCCAATGACCTATCGCCGGGGGCTACTAGTCATGGGCTCAACACTCAATTCTCGATTTTTGGCTTGCAGACGCCTTAATGGTGGGTCAGGCGGGGTTCGAACCCGCGGCCAATCGCTTAAGAGGCGACTGCTCTACCCCTGAGCTACTGACCCAGGACATAGTAATAAAGATCGCACCTAAAACCAAGGGGATTTTATCCACTTCAAACTTCAATTTGCAAAAATAGTATAGCCAAAATAACTAAGGGCGACTGCTCCCTGCCTGCCGGCAGGCAGGTACCCCTGAGCTACTGACCCAGGACATAGTAATAAAGATCATCCTTAAAACCAAGAGAATTTCGCAAAACCATCTCAAAAAAACTCATTTCGCGTGGTTGTCACGAAATCAACCGCTTTCGTTTTTCAGGTTGGACTTGATGGACGGCTTTAAGCCCAAGATACTCTAACGCTTCGGTGGTTCCCACAAAAACTTCTCCCCTTTTCTCTTTTTCACTAAACCATTCCGCCTGACTCAAAAGCGGCAAGATAAACTCCCCAGCTCCGGTAATCATTACCTTTTTCCCTTCGCCTTCCAACGTTTCAACAATCTCCGCCATCGCGTCGACTCCATCCATATCCATATAAAATAAGTTCCTAAACGCCAAAATAACCGTATGCACCGAATCGTGAATATGAGTAATATTTTCCAAATGAGACTGCGCATTCACATAGGTCATCTGACCGGCAAACCGATACACCAAAACGTCCGCATCCAAATCATGAGCCGAAGCGCCATAAAGCCTTCCGACAAGCGCCTTATTCTTATTGAGAGTGATTTCGTTTTGCGCCTTGGACAATTTATTCACAAAAATAAGCAAAGATAAAGTGGCGCCCACGAAAATACCGATGATCGGATCACGCACCACCGTAATAAACGCCACCAACAAAGAAATTCCAAACGCCACCCGATCATAATGGTACAAATGCGTGAAATGCTCGGAGGAAATCATACGAGCGGCCACATAAACCAGAATCGAAGCCACAATTGCCAAAGGAAGAAATTGAAAACTCGATAAAAAAAGCAAAGAAATAATGGCAACCCCCACGCTACTCACGGCCGCCGAGGTACGATGAGTGGCTCCGGTTTTCACATTCAATGCGGTTCGAGCCAACGCCGCCGTTGCCGGAATCCCGCCACACAAACCCGAAACCATGTTGGCCACTCCCAATCCCAACACTTCTCGTCTCGAATTGAATTTAGTTTTCGTCATTCCATCCGCGATTTTTCCCGAAATCAACGTTTCCAATACCCCAATCACCGTTACGGCAAAAGCAGCGCCCACCAACGCGGTCACCGGAGGGAGATTCCCCCAGGAAGGAAAATCGACCAACTGCACATCAATCGCACCAAACTTCGTATACAACGTTTGCAATTCAAAAGGGATCATGCCGCGAGAAGAAAGGTAGCCGAGAAAAATCCCAATCGGTGCCAAAAAAATAGGGCCGGGGAATTTAGGGGAAACTTTCAGCAAAACAAACAAAAAAATGAGCCCAGCCACAAAAAGCCCCACCGTAAAAGGGTCAAAACTCGAAAAATGCTTGAGGGATTCGACAATATTTTCAATGAAACTCTCATGAACGGGTAATCCCTTAAGCCCCAACGCAAAATTCAATTGATTGAGCGCAATGATGAAAGCCACTCCGAGGGTAAACCCATGAATGACACTCGAGGGAATAAAAATCAAATACCGATCAATATGAAAAAGATAAAACAGCACAATCATAAACCCGCTAAACACCGCCAGAACAGGAAGTGCCTCCATCCCATACAACACCGCATAACCGGCCAAAATCCCGGAAAGGGCTCCGGTCGGCCCCACAATATTATAATTACTCCCCCCCAAAATCGCAGCAACCAGTCCAGCCCATATCGCGGTAATCACCCCCATAACCGGCGTGGCATTCGCAGCCACGGCCAAAGAAACCGACAAAGGGATAGCAACCAAAGAAAGCGTCAAACCCGACTTCCAGTTTTGCTGGAGACGATGAAGTAAAGTCTGCATGGGAATAAGCTAAATTTTGAAGTTGGCAGCATTATACGCTACCATGTGAAAGATGAAACTCAAAACCATCTACGTCTGTGAAAAATGCAGTTTTTCAAGCCCGAAATGGGTGGGGAAATGCCCACAATGTGAAAGTTGGAACAGTTTTATCGAAGATGTGGTTTCAACAGAAACCCTTAAAAAAGAACGGACCCAAAAATCACTCAAAATCGCATCCGCCACCCCTCTCAATCAAATCACCGGAAAGATTGAACGAGACCCGCTCGGCATCGCCGAATGGGATCGCGTATTGGGTGGCGGTATCGTGCCGGGAAGTTTAATTTTACTGGGAGGAGAACCCGGCATTGGGAAATCCACCCTCACCCTGCAACTGTGCCATCAACTCACGCAACAGAATAAAAAAGTACTCTACATTTCAGGAGAAGAGTCCATTCAGCAAATCGCTTTACGCGCTCAACGCCTACAGATAAAATCCGAAAAATTGCTTCTGGCGAACGAAACCCTGCTGGAATCCATTTTAGTCCTGATTGAACAAGAAAAAGCAGACTTCATTATCATTGACTCCATCCAAGTGATTTCCAGTGAAGACGTGAGCGGCTTACAAGGGAACGTCACGCAAGTCAGAGTGTGTACGGAAGCATTGATGGAATATGCAAAATCGTCACACACCCCACTCCTCATCATCAGCCATGTCACCAAAGAAGGAAACCTGGCCGGCCCCAAAACACTCGAACATCTGGTGGATACGGTGCTGTACTTGGAAGGAGACCGCCAACATGACCTTCGGCTGCTCAGGAGCGTCAAAAATCGATTTGGCGCCACAAGCGAAATTGGGGTTTTTGAAATGAAAGAAGACGGCTTGCAAGAAGTGTCTGATCCCACTCGCCTATTCATCGGGGCCGAGGGCGGACGATCCACAGGATTCTGCCTCACCATCACCCTGGAAGGGACGCGTCCTTTTTTGATTGAAATCCAAGCCCTCACGCACCCGACCGCCTTTGGTTACCCCAAACGCACCACATCCGGATTTGACCTCAATCGCCTTCAACTATTGATAGCGGTTCTTCAAAGACACGGAGGCATCAACCTCAGCAACCAGGACGTGTATCTGAATGTAGTCGGCGGCATGAAAGTAAAAGATCCGGCGGTGGATTTGGCCGTATGTCTGGCCCTAATGTCCTCCTTCAAACAAAAACCGCTGGGTCAAAAAAGCGCCGCCTTTGGCGAAGTCGGACTTTCTGGAGAAATACGAAGCACCAGCCAAATGGAAAAACGTCTCAAAGAAGCCGGCCACCACGGCATTGAACGGCTCTACGGGCCAATCCTCAAAGGCATGCCCTCCTCTGCTAAAACAAAAACCATTGGAGTAAGTCGATTGAGTGATCTGATGCAGGAAGAAAACTAGGCCATAAAAAGCCTCTCATTGCTTAGAAGTTGGCAAATCGAAACGAAATCCTTACTTCCAAATGGATTTTTAGCCACACAAAGAAGCTTAAAACCAAATCTGAACGACTTCTATAAAGAATTTCGTGGTCAAATCTCCATTTTATGCTAAAATAAAGTAATACACATTCCAAAATCCCCGCCCATGTCGGAATCGAATCGACAAAAAGACAAAACAGAAGAGGTTCATCTAGAAAAAACGACTGGACTCAGGGGCTGGACCGAGCAATTTTTTCCGGATGCCTCACGGTTGCGAGGCTTAGCCGAACGATGGATAAGATCCAAAATCGATGGCACCGAAGAAGATCCCATCTACTTAAAGTTGGAAGAAATGGGATTGGAAGCGGCCTCACGGGTGATTGAAGAATCACAACAAAGGGACTTGGAAGAACGAGAAAAAGATGAAGAAACATTGGAAAGATTGGTCGTTCAATTGATCAAACCCCATGGTGAAACGTTGGCAAAAATCGAAAAAGAACGACGAGAAAGAATAAAGAACCGGCAAAGCAAAGAGATTCAATCAGTCAACTATGAAGCCTTGGCGGAAAAAATAATCCAGGACATTAAAAGCATGGATCCCAGGATAACCTCCACAAAAGATATCGCCGCTCGAATACGAGGGCATTTGGGAACAATAAGCCGAATTAAAATTGACGATGAGTATGTGGAACGAGTCAATAGAGATTTTTCAAATGGAAGGAAATCAAACTTTGAAAAATTACTGGAAAAATTAGGCATCTATGATTTTCCTTTCTACATAAGAAAATTGACGCGCGACTTAGTAGAAGATGCGTTTATTGACGTTGAAAAAGCCTATAAATTGCTACCTCATGAGTTTGAGCGTATCAATAAAAATGCCGATGAATTTGCCGAAAAAGTCCTATGCCAACCGCTCCATCCGGATGTGCTGGGAAATTGTTCGGGAGAAAAATTAAAAAAAATCATCCGAGAAGGGAACTGCACCACCGCAGACGATTTCCATCGCGTTCGGAGCGCGAATGCCAAGGCGCGTTTTGTATTCGTGTTGCACACCATTCGGAGTACCTATCACGAGAAAAAAATAGGAGAAGGATCAAAAGATCTTAAAAAATTACTGGGCCGTGTCTCGAAAGTTGAGGAAGACAGAACCGTCATATTGAATCCACCCCGAACCCCTTCACAAAAACGAGCAAATGAAATCAATGAAAACTCAATCCATGTGCAAAGCATCGACGTGGATTCTTCAGGAAAAAAAATAGAATCCATTGCCATCAAGGCCCTAGCAAAAGGAGAAGAAGATATCGCCAATATCATCAAAGATAAAATCCGATTTCGAATCAAAGTAAGACCAGAAGACTGCCGTAGCGTTGAAAAATTTGTACGAACATCAAAAAAAATATTGGGGGTGATCATGGGAGTCATCCAAACCAGCACGGTCCATGAAAATATTTTAAGTGAAATCCGATTCACCAACGTCGTTCCGCTGGAACACGGAGAAGAGCACTTAAGTTTAGAAGAATTTTCAAGAAAAATGGCAACAAAGAAATTGAAAACCGCCGGAAAAAATGAGAACTCAAGCATTGCCCACCGAGGTATTGCCGGAAGAATCACGTGGACCAATAGCAAAGATGGTCGAGCACACACGGTTGAATTTCAAATCGTAATGCCAACGCCGGACGATCACGCCCTTTATGAACGAAAAAAGAAAATCAAAATCAATGAAGCCTGTGGCTTTGGGAAAAAAAGTAATGGAGACTGTATCCCCATCACATTTGAAGACTTCATCCAAGATTTAATCCGGGGGGTTCACCTTAAAGGAAGCTTGCAGCGACACTACGATCCGGTTCACGATCGCCCCATAAAACGACCGGTGGATGAAACCGTACTACTCACCATTTTGGAAGCCATCACCAAAAAAGATTTGGAAGGAAATTTGATCAATACAAACCTTATCGAACGATTAAAAGGAAATCCGGAAATTCTCGACCAACTTAGCGCCATAGTGAAACAAGCATACGATCATAGTGCGCACATCAGCGAATCGAGAAGAAAGCAACTGGCAAAGTACGATCAACAGGTCAAACGGTCGGGTTACTTCAAAGAAAAAGCCCGGAAAGCGGCCGAAATATTGGGAACCCAGCTGGAAATGGAAAAATCGAAAACCGCTTCTCCCAAAAAACCTCTCACGGAGTCGTGGGAAGAGCTACCACTGAATAGTAATGCCATTGGAAAAAAGAACGTAACGGTTGTCGCCGTGAATCGGATACAAGCCAATGGAAAATCGCACCCAAAAGAAAAGACGGTTTATTACAAAGAAACGGATAAAGAAGGAGTGGAACGACGATACATGAGATACAATGCAGAAACTGCAAATGGAGAGCAAATACTAACCATTCGCTATCCTAATCCCACCAAGGGTAATATCGTTTATACCCAATTTCAATGGTCAATTCCAAAGGACGAAGCAACTTTTGACACAATTCCGAGAACCGAAGCAATACTTGATAAAAAAATCGACTACTTTGCACTTGATGAAAAAGGAACCACCGATTATCGTCATTGTGATATTTATGACTATGAAGAAAACCTATGGGGGAAAAATAAAGAAAAAATAAGAGTAAAAAGAAGGATGAATCCCGAAAAAAATACCGTCACGGAAACCCAGTATAAAAAGACTAAATTCTTGGGCACAAAAAAAACGGTGTATGTGGAACCCATCAAAACACGCCTTAAATAACCCCCAAAAAAAACCCAAATGGAATCAGCGGATCGAAAAGACATTTTTGTACTTCACGCCACAGAAGCATTACCTCCCGAAGAATTCGGAAGGATTGTTATGCCGGAAGAATTTAACATCCGTAGTATAAATCTTCTGAGGACAGAACCGTACCGAGCGGATCAAATTGCAAAAGCGGCTTCGGAAAATCACCGACTCACCGTTCAAACGGGATCCGGGCTAATGGTCCTGGATGAAAGCACGGGCAAAATCAATGAAGATCCCCGTGTCAAAGAAATTTTAAGCTATTATCTTTTCAGTCTCATCCAATTCGTTCAAGGAAAAGATATCGATTTTCTCGCCATTTGTTTTTCAACTCAAGCCGTATGTGCCGCATGCAATGCATTAACAAACTTAATGCAAAAAGGCATTGATCCCCATAAAATAAAAAACATTCATCAATTGCTTGGACTATTCCAACCCACGGAATGGGAAAAGATATGGAATAGCGCACATCCGATGAAAATAACGCGTAAAGCCGAATTTGGAATCTTGCCGAATAAAATCGAACAACATCATTCCCTATTTGATGGAATTGAGGGAGACGAAGTGAGTGGGATTCATATCAATCGACAAGCCATCTCTCTTAAGAGAATCAAAGAAATTCAAAAAAAATTGGAAAGCGTTCTCAAATTAACGGTGCTAACCAGTCGAACCATTGAAGTAAAGGGAGAAGTGGGAATGGTGCAAATCCTCACGGGACTTGAAATGCAAACCACCTTAAACAACACAGAAAATAAACCCAAAAAACCGGCCAGAGGGGTTTTATTTCAATGGCACCCCGAATGGGGAGCTAAACCCCAAATACTTACCAAAAGATTGAGGATGGCACTCTATAATCCCGAAGATGGACTCCGTCATTATGCCCCTACCGTGGAAGAAGGAGAAAGTAGACTAAAAATGATTGAAAAAAACACAAATCACGGGAGTAAAGTAATGGACAATTTTTTCCGACTCATCAATCTTTCAAATTAGAAGCGATTCCTTAGATCAAAAAACACCTCAACATTTCGGGTGGATTGTATTGCGATTTGGTCCAATGGTTCTTGTCTAAGCTGAGCAAAATCTTGTCCCAATCGAGGTACATAAGCGGGTTCATTTCGTTTTCCCCTAAGTTCTTGATGCGGCAAAAAAGGCGCATCCGTTTCAAGAAAATAGAGCTCCTTCGGACACGCTTTTACCACCTCGCGCAACCCCTCATTTTTCGGATAACTCACAACCGCCGTAAAAGACGTCACCCATCCCCTTTCCCAAATCGTACTTGCGAGCCTTAGATCTCCTGAAAAACAATGAAAGACGACTCGCCTAGGGCTGCACTCGTCCAAAATTTTAAAAGCATCCTCAAACGCGTCACGGCAATGAATCATGATCGGTAAATCATATTTCTGGGCCAAACTAATTTGACCTCGAAACGCGTCGTGTTGAACGTCTTTCGAGGCACCGTTGCGAAAATAATCCAATCCAATTTCTCCAATTCCGACAATTCGGTTTCCCTCCGCCTGACTTCGATCTTTATCAATCCATTCCCTAAACTGTTTTTCGATCTCCCCATTCCACAAATTCGCTTCATTCGGATGTACGCCCAAAGTACAAAAAATAAACGAATGCTCCTGAGCCAACACTAAACTCGTGCGGGAGCTCTCCAAATCACATCCCACATTGATTAGGGTCGTCACCCCGACGTCCAAAGCGCGTTGAATCACCGCCGCTTGATCATTCGAGGGAGATAAAAAAGTTGAAAAACCCAGGTGACAATGTGCATCAATCCACATCGTTTTAAAATAACTTTACAAAATAAAAAGAGAAGACTACGATTATTTTATTCAATGATCTTTTTTATGAATACCATCGATTCAATCCGTACGCGAGAAAATATCACTTTTTATTTTTACTTTACCCTTAAGCCTTAGGAAGGTTTTTATGATCACCCCCCCCCTTGAACTTTCCTACGGCCCACCGCACGGAAAGTTCTTTTTTTATTTCTCATTTTTTAACCTTTTAGCCCATGTTAAGATCATCTCGAAAGGAAAGCACCACGAACAGACCGCAACGAGCTTTCTCTTTTGCACCCCATCAACCGATCTCACGTCTTTATTGAAGCAGCCCCCTCGCTTCAATCCCCTCAAAAACCCTTAAACTCCTCGTCCATGATCATCGTAATGAAACCCCATACCCCGGAAGAACAAATCCAACGAATACTGGATGAAATGCGCTCCCAAAATCTTCAACCCATGCCGCTCATCGGAACGGAACGGGTGGTGATTGCGGTGATTGGAGATGAACGCATTCTAAATGTAAGCCACATCAGTTCGCTTCCGGGAGTAAGTAAAGTAATGCCCGTACTTCAGCCCTACAAGCTTGCCTCGCGTGAAACCAAACACGAAAATACGATCATTAAAGTCAAAAAAACAGAAATCGGAGGAGAAAAAGTGGTGATCATGGCCGGCCCCTGCACCATCGAAAACGAAAAACAGATGCTTGAAGCCGCGGAAGTGGCTCATAAAGCCGGGGTGACCATTTTACGAGGAGGCGCCTTCAAACCGCGCACCACCCCCTACTCCTTTCAAGGAATGGGAGAAGAAGGGCTCAAACTCATTCGCCATGCAGCCGACAAATACGATATGGCCGTGGTCACAGAAGTCATGGACACCCGAGATGTCCTGTTGGTTTCAAAATACGCCGACATTCTCCAAATCGGGGCCCGCAACATGCAAAACTTCAACCTGCTCAAGGAAGTGGGGAAAACCCAAAAACCGGTCCTACTGAAACGCGGCATGAGCAGCACCATCAAAGAATTTTTATTGGCGGCCGAGTACATCATGGCCGAAGGCAACCCCAATGTGATTCTGTGTGAACGAGGCATCCGCACCTTTGAAACGGAAACCCGCAACACCCTCGATATCAATGCCATCCCGGTGATTAAGGAATACAGTCATCTTCCGATCATTGTGGATCCCAGCCATTCCACCGGAAAAAGGCAATGGGTAACTCCGATTTCGCGCGCCGCGATTGCCGCCGGAGCAGACGGACTCCTTATCGAAATGCATCCGCATCCCGAAGAAGCCTTATGTGACGGAGATCAATCCCTCACGCCTCCACTGCTCGAAGAACTCTTCAAACAGTGTAAAAAAGTGGCAAAGGCCGTTGGCCGAGAATTAGCTTAATTCCATTGGGACCCAATAAGGGCTTGGAAGTAAATAAGTATCCCATCTCGCTTCCATAATTTACCCCATCTTTGAACGCTCCTCTGTCGAAAATCACTCAACATAACTCTGCTATGTCTCACAATTTTCTCGGTCGTCGCGTCCAAATCTGTGGCAAATCTTAAACCAAATCTGTAATACTTATTTACTTCCAAGCCCTAACCTCCTCTCCTATGAAAACGGTCAAAATAAAATTACGCCAAAAAGTGGACCGCTCTTACCCCATTTGGATTGAAACCGGCCTTTTCAAAAAAATACCGGCCGATCTTAAAAAAGAATTTGGTGTCCGAAAATATGCAATTGTAACCGATACCCGACTGGAAAAAATTTATGGCCAAGAACTCATCGAAAACATGCAACGGGAAGGACTGGAGGCCACGATCGTATCGTTTGCCTTAGGCGAAAAAAACAAAAGCCTGGCAACGATTGAGAAAATGGCCAATACCATGCTGAAACAGGGGCACAACCGACAAAGCATGATCCTCACGCTGGGAGGAGGAATCACAGGAGATTTGGGAGGATTCCTGGCCTCCATCTACATGAGAGGCATTGATTTCGTTCATGTTCCAACAAGTCTATTGGCCATGGCCGATTCCTGCATTGGAGGGAAAAACGGAGTGGACTTGAAAGAAGGGAAAAATCTTTTAGGCACATTTCTTCAGCCAAAAAAAATCTACATGGATCCCTATCTGCTGAGCACGCTCTCGCCCCGGGAAATACGAAACGGATTAGCCGAAGTGGTGAAACACGGATTCATTGCGGACGCCGAAATCCTCAAACACCTCACCAAACATGCACCACGAATTCTTGAAGGACACCTCCGAGATCTCACCGACCTGTTGGTGCTTTCTTGCCGGGTAAAAGGAAAAATCATCGAGCTTGATCCGACGGAAGAACACGAACGCAAATGGTTGAATTACGGACACAGCCTGGGCCATGCCATTGAACAAGCCAGTGGCTATAAACTCCATCATGGAGAGGCCATTGCCATTGGGATGAATCTTGAAAATCGAATCGCGTTCAATCGAAAAATGCTGAGCCGTAAGGAGGTACACACGATTGAAACGCTATTACAACTCCTAAAACTGCCGACCGAAATCCCTCTCGATCTTTCGACCACAACAATCGTGGAAGCCCTCAAACATGACAAAAAAAACAGCTCCACTCAGACATATACCATGGTGCTGCTGAAAAAAATAGGAAGCCCAAAAATTGTCGACGACATTCAGGAAAAAGAAATCCAGGCGGTTCTCTCAAAGACAGCAAAAAATAGTTTATAAAAAAATTCTCGCTCACCACCACCCAAGATGTCCAGCGACTCAATTTCGGTCCCGGGTTCTAAAAGCCTCACCAATCGAGCCCTGCTCATGGCCTCATTAGCCAAAGGAACAAGCCATCTCAACAATGTATTGCAGAGCGAGGACACCGACGTGATGCGTGAGGCACTCGAAAAGATGGGCGTGGCGTTAAAAAAAACAGAAACGGCACTAACGATTTCGAGCACGGGAGAGTGGCACGCACCGCAAACCCCACTTTTTCTCAATAATGCGGGCACCGCGGTACGATTTCTCACCGCAATCCTGAGTCACCAACCCTTCACCTCGCACATCGAGGGGAATAAACGGATGCAGGAACGGCCCCTCCGAGATCTCCTGAACGGACTGGAATCTCTGGGGGCACAGATTGAATCCCAAAACGGATGCCCCCCGCTCACCATTCATGGCAAACCCTTAAGTAGCAATCACGTGGTCATTTCCGGAAACAATAGCAGCCAGTACGTGTCGGCACTCTTGATGCTGGCACCCCTTTTACCCGATGGTCTAACGATTACAATCCAAAACGGAGTAAGCTCCAAGCCTTACATCGATATGACCCTCGATATAATGAATAAATTTTTTATACAAGGAATCACCCGGGTGGGTTACGAGCAATTCACCATCCCCCATCAACCGTACCAACCCACAACCCTCACACTCGAAGCCGATGCCTCCAGTGCCACTTATTTTTGGGGACTGGCGGCACTAAACAAAACCACCATCGAAGTGCGTCATCTCAGCCGAAAAAACCTTCAAGCCGACCTAAAACTGTTAGAAGCGCTGGAAAGCATGGGCTGCCGGGTGCAAGAAACCCCAAACGGCATTGCCGTAACCGGCCCGACGGAACTCCACCCTCTCGGCGAGTACAACGCCAACAATTTCCCCGATGGAGCCATGACACTAGCGGTGTTATGTGCCTTTGCCAAAGGAAAAACACGACTGAAAGGCCTCCACAACTTACGCATCAAGGAAAGTGATCGACTTCATGCCCTGGCCACCGAACTGTCCAAAATAGGAGCCTACATTCAAGAACATGACGACGGATTGACCATCGAAGGCAATCCTAAATTCCTTCACGGCGCAACGATATCGACCTACAACGACCACCGTGTGGCCATGGCCTTTGGAATGGCGGGATGTCGAGTGTCGGACATGACCATCGAAAATCCGGATTGCGTAAAAAAAACCTATCCCAACTTCTGGAACGATCTTAGAATGATCCACAAGGAGCCCACTTACCCCCACTTCAGCCATGCCCTCGAATAAAAACTCGTTTCATCTGGCCACGATTTCCCTGTCCACCTTAAAATTCGTGGGACAAACCGTACTTTTTTTCTGGGGAATTTTTTTCAGTCAAATTGGAATGACGGGTTACCAGCAAGGAATATTAATGGCAATTTACCCCCTGGTGGGGTTACTGAGCACTTTGCCCTTGGGGCTACTGAACGATCGCATTTACTCAAAAACCCTGATTTCAATAGGATATCTCCTGCTCGCTTTCCAATTTCTAGAGATTGGAGAAACTCAAAATTTCTTCTTGATCGGCTTACTCTTAATGCTGGGAAGCCTTGGCAGCAACATGATCAAAGTCTCCACAGACAGTTTTTTCTACAAAGCCAGCGATCCTGAAAAATCAAAACAAGTGGGATCCTACGTGGGAACTCACCTTCTGGGAGCAGGACTGGGAGTGCTCGCGGGTGGATTACTCTTAGGCAAAATTTCATTTGAATCCTTATTTCACATCGCAGCGGGCTTATGCCTCATTATGGGAGTATTGAGTCTATTTCTCCCTCAAACCACAGTGCTTCATTTGGAATGGAAAGAGTATCGGAAAGACCTCTTCAAACCGGAAATTCTCATCTTCATGAGCATGATTTTCTTATGGGGGATCCACATGGGGTCCGAGATCACCTCCTACGGACTATTTCTAAAAGAAAATTTAAACCTCAATTTCACAGAAATGGGACTGTACATGGGGCTAACCATCAGCGCGATGTTTTTCTGGGTGAAGGGAGCGAATCATCTGATTCATAACCGATTTCCCATACTCCGGATTCTCTATGGAGGCTTATTTTTATCAGGAATAGGACAAGCAATCATGCTTTATCCTCATCTCGGAATATCCTTTGCGGGCCGATTTTTACATGAAGGAGGAGATGCTTTGATGTTTTTTTTCCTGTATTATGGAGTACGAAAATTATTTGCACAGGAAAAATCAGGAGGCAGCAGTGGATTGCTCGCATTCGTTCAATTGAGTGCAAATATTCTAAGCGTCTTGCTTTTGGCACCTCTGGGAAAACAATACGGAAATGCGTATCCCCTTCTCATTGGTGCGATTTTTTCACTCCTGGCCCTACCTTTGGCCATAAGATTCTCTCACCTCATTAAACATTAGCCGACTCCAATGAATATTGTACTCACCGGCCTGCGGGGAACCGGAAAAACCAGCTTGGGAAAACTACTCGCCGAAAAATTAAAATGGGATTTCTTGGATATCGATCAAGAAATCGAGAAAAATATCTCACAATCCCTTCACGATTGGATTCAAGAAAACGGATGGGAAGCCTTTAGGGAATTGGAAAAAGAGGTAACACTAACCACCACAAAACAGGATAAAACCGTGATTGCCACCGGGGGTGGAACACTTATGAATGAAGAAAGTGCCGCCGCCTTACAAAAGTCCGGACATATCATCCTACTCACTTGCAGCATGGACGCCCTCAAAAAGAACCTACAAGAGAGTTATGCTCGGCCTTCAATTAAGGGAGGATGTCCGATCGAAGAAATTCAAGAAATATGGGAAGAACGAAAAAAAACGTACTACCGCTGGGCCGACACGATTCACGACACCACGCTATGGCCCAATCTTGAACCATTGATGGAACAGTTGAAGGCCGTACCGAACTTAATCTCAAACCATGAAAGTTGATTCTCCTCGATTCGACACGATCATCATCGGTTCCGGCATCGCAGGACTCAACTTTGCCCTGGAAGCCGCTAACACGAGAAACGTATTGATCATCACAAAAAAAAGAACCGTGGAATCCAGCACCAACCGAGCCCAAGGAGGAATCGCTGCCGTTTTGAACCAAACCGACAACATTGAAAAACACATCGCAGACACCCTAGAAGCCGGCTCACACCACAACAAACGAAGCGCGGTGGAATTCATGGTACAAAAAAGCACGGAAGCCATAACTCGACTGATTGAACTCGGTGTTCCTTTTGCCACAGATGAACAAGGCGAACTTTTGCTAACCCGAGAAGGAGGCCACAGCGAACGCAGGATTGCCTTTGTGGGAGATTATACCGGGCAGTCCATCGAAGCCGCACTGATCAAAAAAGTGGAAGAAAACCCTCGTATCACGATTTGGGAACACACTTCCGCAATAGAACTTCTGGTCAAAGCAGGGATCGGTTATGGGGTTCAAGTCATCCGAAACGATGAAATCCTCAATGTTTACGGGACGCATACCGTACTGGCCACTGGGGGGATAGGGCAACTCTATCGCTACACAACCAATCCGGAAATCTCCACTGGAGATGGGCTGGCGATGGGCATCCGTGCCAAAATACCCACAAAAGATTTGGAGTTCATTCAATTCCATCCCACCGCGCTCAAACTGGGAGGTCGAACAAAATTTTTACTCAGCGAAGCGTTGCGAGGAGAAGGGGCTCATTTGATCAATGCCAAAGGAGAACGTTTCATGCTCAGCCGACATCGCTTGGGAGAACTGGCCCCACGGGATGTGGTGGCCCGAGGGGTGTATGAAGAGGATTTGAAGGGAGGAGCATTCTTGGACATCCGACATGAAAATGGACAAAAAATTAAATTGCGCTTCCCTCAAATTTATCAAAAACTCAAAACCCACCAATTGGATCTCACCAAAGATTCAATACCGATCGCCCCGGCGGCCCATTACATTTGTGGAGGCTTGGTAACCAATCTCAATGGCGCAACAGGGCTAAAAAATATCTACGCCTTTGGAGAAGTGGCATGGACCGGGGTACACGGGGCCAATCGATTGGCCTCTAACTCACTCCTGGAAGCATTGGTGTTTAGCAGTCAGATTCTTCTAAAAACCAGCACGGAGTCAAAAAATAACCACGCAGCCCCTTCATTCCCAAAACCCCACTATCAAAAACTCAGTCCTGCGTTACTACGGAAAATAAGATTAATCCAAAATGAACTTCGAAACGAAATGTGGAAAAATGCAGGGATTGTACGAACGAAACACGGATTAAAAGAAGCGGAAAGCCAACTCAAAAAAATGAGTGAAAAGCTACAAAAACTCTCGAATAAGGGAACCAATATTCCGCTCAAAGAGGCAGAAAACATGGTCATGAGTGCACAAGCCATTGTAGTGGGCGCCTCAAAACGAAATGAATCGTTGGGTAGTCACTTCATGGAGCCATTCAATGCTTCAAAAAAATGAAAGATCCTCTCATAAGTGCTGAGTCCGCAATGAATATCCAAACCATAAGGCTTAAATGGATTGATCCTGAACAAGCTTTGCGAATTTAAGGGACTTAGGGGTTTCCCCAAATTCTTTACCCCAAGGGAAATGAATGTTTCTTGAGCGAGCTATTGAGTCCTCAATGAATATCCAAACCATAAGGATTAAATGGATTGATCCTGAGCAAGCTTTGCGAATTTAGGGGACTTAGGGGTTTCCCCAAATTCGCGGTTGAGAAGGAGTAATCCATTTAATCCTTCGCTAACTGACTCTCCTGCTCCGCATGACGCAACGCCTCAACCACAGGGCCTATTTCCCCGTTCATAAGTCCCGGCAAATTACTCCAACTTTCCTTAATACGGTGGTCGGTCACACGATCCTGGGGGAAATTGTAGGTACGGATTTTTTCAGAACGATCCCCTGTTCCAATTTGAGACAAACGAGCCTGCCCCAATTCTTTTTGACGCTTTTCCTCCTCCAACGCATACAAACGAGATCGTAACACGCCCATGGCTTTTACCTTATTCTTCAATTGAGATTTTTCATCCTGACACGTCGCCACCAATCCGGTAGGAAGATGCGTGATGCGTACCGCGGAATCGGTCGTATTGACCGATTGACCTCCATGTCCACCCGCCCGAAACACATCAATCCTTAAGTCATTGTCACTGATTTGAATATCAAGCTCCTCGGCTTCGGGAAGCACGGCGACCGTTGCCGTAGACGTATGAACCCGTCCCTGACTTTCCGTGACCGGAATGCGTTGAACACGGTGTACCCCACTTTCATATTTCATCTGACCGTAAGCACCGGGACCATCCACTTTAAAAATAATTTCCTTCACTCCGCCCACCACATTGTCACTACGTGAAATAAGTTCAACCTTAAAACCAACCGATTCCGCATAACGAAAATACATACGGGAAAGTTCTTCCGCAAAAAGCGCAGCCTCATCCCCACCGGCACCGGCACGAATTTCAAACATCGCCGGCTTTATATCATTGGGATCCACCGGCAAAAGTGCCACACGAGCCGCCTGCAAAACACGTTCGCGCGCTTCGGTTGCTTTAGCCAACTCTTCTTTTAAAAAATTATGAGTCTCACCATCCACATCTTCCTTTAACATCATTTCCGCCTCCAACAGGGTGTCTTCAATAAGCTTCAATTCATAATAAACCGCAGCACGAGGCTGCAATTGAATACGCCGACGCACCAAGACTTGATATTTTTGTTGATCGGCAATGACTGAAGAATCGGCCATTTGATTCTCAACAGTTTGAAGCTCATCATAAAATGGTTTTAACTTTTCGAGCATGATTGTATTTAAAAGAAAGAAGACCTGTCGAAGTTTAGTACGAAAACCCGATCAAAACCAGCCCCATCCTTATAAAACTCAAGGCAATAGCCGGGAAATCGTTGCAAAAGGATAGATTCCAAAACGAGTCGCTGAGCATCTCCGAATTCACCCAACAGAAATTGGGGCTTCCATTTTGAATAAAAAATTTGATCAAATAATCGACGATACAGATCCAACCCATCCGCACCGGCAAAAAGGGCCAAAGCAGGCTCATACCGACGCACAGAATCCTGAACAAAATCAAATTGCTCCGTCCCAATATAAGGCAAATTGGCAACAACAAAATCCGGCTTCACCTCGTCCAAAAAACACTCCTGCAAAAGATCCGATTCAACAAATTGGATACCGGAACAACCGTAACTCAAAGCATTCATTTGAGCCACCTCAAGAGCATCCGAAGAAACATCAACCGCAAAAACCTCCGCCTCAGGCAAAACATGCTGCAACGCAACCGCAATGGCTCCCGAACCGGTTCCCACCTCAACAATACGAGGAGACAAACACTCCCCCATCGCAGCAACACGATTAAGGACGCACTCCACCAACAATTCCGTTTCCGGACGAGGGATCAAAACCCGCTCATCCACAAAAAAATCCAGCCCCCAAAATTCCTGACGGTTCAACACATAAGCCAACGGTTTTTCGGCCTCAATTTGAAACCACAACGCATCAAAAACAAGCGACTGAGCTTGCGTCAGCGTCCATTCCGGATGAGCAAAAACAGAGGCCCTGGATGAGCCTAAAACATGAGCCAGAATGAGCTCAGATTCCAAACGCTTTCCCAAAATTCGCCCTCTCTGCAAACAAGACTCCACCGAAACACTCGGCATGGGATGAAAAACTAATAATACTTCATCTTCTCCCGTTGCGCTCGATAAAACTCTCGTTTCAACGCGGCATTACGAACTTTTCGCTTATTCAAAGAACGTCCCAAATAGCGACGCTCCCGAAGAATACGGACAAGACGAGTTCGTTGGACCGCCTGCTCAAAACGAGACATAAAGCGCTCAAAGGATTCTTTCGGATGTTTGGTAACTCGAACGACCATAAAGGGTTTAATCAGCTAGAAAGCGTAGGGAGTATAAGGAGCGGAAAACAAAAAGTCAAATGGAAAATATCAATACGGCAACACCGAAGGTCCCTCAATTTTCGCGTGAAAAAACCTTCGAGACCAAATCGAACACATCGCGACTGATCGCATACACCCGGCCATGAGTAACTTGAAAGATTCCACCGACAATCTCTTCGTCATCTTCGTCTTCAAATAACCAAAAATCCCCCTTATCCAAGGACTTAAAACGATAGTCGCGATCCGGAAAACGTTGAGCCAAAATATCCACTTGATTCATAAAGTCTTCCAACAACCCCATCTCAATAGGCTGAAACCCTCCAAACGAAGATTTTTTATTGGATTGAGAAGATAAGTCCATATAGGGTTAAACTAAAAATAGCTGATCTATAATTATACAGAAAAAAGCCGTAATTTGCAAAAAATTCACCACAACATAAGCTAGGAACGTCTGAAAAACATGATTTCGTTATGAAATTTTTACGTCGCCCGAACGCGGGCCCCCGCAGGGGGGAAATCGTTTGCAGCCCCGCAGTGCGGGGTAAAAATTGTAATAGTAAGCATATTTTTCAGAGCTTCCCTAAATCATCAATCCACCCACCGGATAGCATCCGGGCTTAAAACATCTCGATAACCCACATGAAAAGAAAGTACATCCATATTTTCATAGTCCGTCGCGGCAAAATTATGAACCGTATCTTTAGGCATTAAAATAACCATTCCGGGCTTAATATCCATTCGCCCGCCGGGCAACGCTTTACAATGGAAAACACCGGGGCCGAAAGGCACAATGATTCTACCTCCGGGATGAGTATGAGGAATTTCCGCCTCTTTTGCTCCAGCCGGAAACTGAATAAATAACATGCCAAGCCCACCTTCTACCGCCCCCGGGGCAACACGCGTAGGCATAAATTCATATTGCACAGGGTCAATCCGTTCAAAAACAGATAAATCCAAAGAATTCGGATCGCAGTTTCTTACAAAATCGCCTCCATCCCATCGTTGTCGAATAAAAATCTCAAACCCTAAAGCCAATTGTCGACTTTCCGCTGAAGATAAAGCAGTCAATCGCATCAACACAGAAATATCCATACCATCCCCAAAAACGGGAATGCCTTCCAAAGATCGAATTGAAGAAAGCACCTGATCAAATCGATGTAAAGCAGAAACAAACGGTGAGACGCTCTCTGCGCGTAAAATTTTTCCCTCGTCAGACCCAACTCCACCAAAAAAATCCAAATCTTTCATCATAAAAATTTTAAATCAATAACCACGCCTAAAAGACGTGGTTTGAGGAGAGCCCCTAGAAGGGGCT
>CAYTES010000025.1:0-19087 GCA_964436935.1 uncultured Candidatus Peribacteria bacterium
CTCAACATAACTCGGCTATGTCTCGTAATTTCCTCGGTCGTCGCGTCCAAATCTGCGGCAAATCTTAAACCGAATCTGTAATACTTATTTACTTCCAAGCCCTAACTCGTTTCACTACTTGCCATGAATAACGGTAAAGATCACGAACAACTCGGTGAAATGCATTGGCGGTACGTGGAAGAGTCGCATTCCACTCATGAATCCGCTCATAAGGATTCTCAGCCTTGGTGGAAAAGTTTTTTAAAGTCACATTTCACTCTCCATGATTTGCGTTGGGCATTTCTGGGAGTTGGAGTGGCTTTTATTGTACTAACAGCGGGAACGGCTTATGTGAATAAAAAAATCGTCAATGAACTACAAGAAAAAGATCAACAAGTGAATTCGTTGATCGAAGAAGTGGGGGAATTGAAGCAAGATAATTTAACCTTATACACGCAACTCAATGCCAACACGGAAGCCGTGACGGCCATCCAAGAAAACATTGCCCGCCTTAAAGAAAGAGTTCAATTGGTGGATCAAAGCGATGCCTTCGCCCTACAGTCGCAGGTGGAAACACTCAATAATGATTTAAACACTCAGTCGGTGGCCTTGAAAAGTTTAATCAATGCGGGGCTGACGTTTTCGGGTTTTTCCAAAGTAGAAGCGCAGGAAAGTTTTGAAGTACTGATTTTAGGAACCCATGGACGCCTCACCGATACCGTCATGTTGGCTTCCGTGAATGCCGAAACCGAAAAAATCAATTTGGTGAGTATTCCACGCGATTTAGTGGTGGGGGGAAGACGAATCAATGAATCCTTTTATCGATTTGGGATTGATGAAGTCCGCAATCAAATTGAAGACGTGACCGGTCTTTACCCTGAAAAGTATGTCGTGATCGACATGAAATCCTTCGAAGATTTAGTGGATGCATTGGGTGGAATTGATGTTCAGGTGAAAAAGGATTTATACGATTCCATGTACCCCGGTCCGAACTACACCTACGAAACGCTGAACATTAAAGCGGGAAACCATCATTTTGATGGGGTTACAGCCTTGAAGTATGCACGAAGCCGAAAATCCACCACGGATTTTGACCGTGCCGCTCGTCAACAAGAAATTATCGAATCCTTAAAGACTAAAATTTTATCCACCAATCCTTTAACGAATGTGGATCAGGTCATAGGGATCTATGACTCCCTAAAAGAATCGGTCCAAACGGATATCGATTTATGGGCCTTGATCAGTTACATTCGTCAGTACAGTGAGTACGAGGTGTTGGGAGGGCACGTACTCAGTACAAGTAATTACCTGTATCCCACCACGGGCGAAGGAGGAGCTTATCTTTTGGTTCCAAAAGCCGGAGATTTCAGCGAAATTCAGGCTTATGTGGCCGGAGTGGTGAACGGGGAAGAGGTGAATGAGGATGAAGTGCAGAAGTAGTTTATAAATTTATATGAATAGTAAATCAAAAAAACTTGAATTAAAAAGTATTAAAACTCAACTTCAAAAAAGAGATCATGAGATCATTTTGCTTAAAAGCATTTTAAAAAAAGTGAGATCTTTAAAAGAAAAGAAGAATAAAGTGAAAGAAGAATCGGTTTTAGAAAATTTGGAAAATGAATTGAATTCTATAATGGATTGATATGGTGATTCACGAAAAAGTGAGTGAGTTTGAGGGTAAAATCAATCAAAATATCGATGCCGGTATTGATAAATTATTGGTTAATCTTAAGGAAAAAGACCAAGAGAAAGCAAAAAGGGCAGAAGAATTGAGGAAACTTTTAAAGAGAGAGATTACCGGAAACGAGGATTATAAATACACGCAAGATTTTGATATTCAATGGACGGAATGGATCACTGTTTTTGAAGAATTGAAAAAAGAGCATGGGCCATTGTTGCAAGAATTTGGAATAACAGGGCCAGAGATGCTTAGAAATTTTATAGGGGTTATTGATTATGAGTTTCATCAATTTGTCCGAGAACCGGGGTTGGCGATTAAGAATGGACTTATTGACCCTAAAAATTTGGAAACCTATCTTGAAATGCTATGGTTAGATCCGCATATTGCTAGTCCATTTTTAATACTAAGACAGAAAGAATCTCTTGCCCAAGTTTTGCGATTTCCGATTGGCAAAGAACTTATTTTAAGAGCTGGTTATTTTTCCCCGGAAATAATGATGTATTTTGAAAAATGGAAAGATTCACCAATCGCTATTAAATTATTAGAAGAATGTATATATAGTTCACAAGGTCGCGATGATTTAAAGGCGAAGGCTTTAAAAGATTTACGGTCGCAAGAATTGATTTCTCTAAATGAGTATAAAAGATTGATCGGTTTAATGCCTCAACGTAGCTCAGATGTTGAATTTATTGAAAAGCTTTTACCGTCAAAGGAAAAATTTTCATTATCAAATTTTTTTCAAGATAGGTCCGTAAGGGGAGTGTCGCGTATTAAGGATGAATGGATTTATACAGGAGATGAATACAATGAGATGGCACGGCATCAGCTGAAACTTTTAGTGTGTAGGAATTTACATTTTAAGGGTTTACCCATCACGGAGGCTAACGTAAAGAAAGAAAATCGAATTTTATTAAAAAAGAGACTTCAATATAAAAATATTAGTTTATTTAGGGATAGGAGTGTGATGGTTTTAGCCCATAATGAAACATTGCGTGATGGCAGAGATGAGGAGGGCAATCCTTTGTGGGAGATAGAATATGAAATAAAGGAATTTGCATCGAACGATGTGAATCAATTCGGGAAAAAAGGAACACTTGAAAAAATAGAAAACGATATGGGGAAAGGTCGTTTAGACGTTAGGAGGGCGGAACGAGAATTCGGTAAATTAAAAGAGCAAAAGAAGACGATCCTTAAAGAAATAGCTACAAAAACACCTCCATTTACCTTTGTATTTACAGGACATGGATCACCAGACAGTATTTTTCTTTCAGATGGACAAATGCCGGGTAATATCAATCAAAATCCTCATGAAAGCGAAAAAACGATTAAAATTACTTACATTGAATTGGCAAAAGCTATTATAGAAAGAAAAAATAATTTCCCCCGTTTTTCATTTAAAGATAATCCGGATATATTCCTTTTTTTGGATTGTTATAGCTCTGATTTTATGCGAAATTTATATGCAAAAATTGGGAATAAGGGGCCTAAACCAATTGCTATCGCAGCATCAGAGTATGGCCAAGTTTCATATGGAAGAAGTAGTAGTAAGTACGATAGTTCTTTTTTTGAAGATGTATTGGGGCAAAGTTTTTTAGATTCTATGCAAGAAAATGCAAAGAATTTCTTAAAATATAATACACCCAATTATCCTAACAAATTTACTTTAGGAACCATCATGGATCGGGAATTCATGTCGGATTCTGATCCCGTTATCTATATGCCGAGTGATGATAATGAAAGCGGTATTTATCAGCTTAGCCAAAAATCACTCGATCCATCAGAGATAGCAACTTGATCAGAGCATTTTTGATTTGAATTTTGGTAGCAGGGGGCGGATTTGAACCGCCGACCCCAGGCTTATGAGTCCTGTGCTCTAACCAACTGAGCTACCCTGCCACAAACGAAAAAACCGAAAATTCTCTCACCATTTTAAAAGAATATTACCCTTAACGGAAGGGCTATTTCTTTTACTTTTAAAATTTGGTTGCGGAGGGTGGACTCGAACCACCGACCTCCAGGTTATGAGCCTGGCGAGCTGCCACTGCTCCACTCCGCGTCAATTTGCCCATTCTTTTTAAAGAGCTCACGTACTTTAATTCAGAATCAATGATTAGGCAACCTCAAACCTTTATTCAATAACGATAAGGATTTTTTTCAAACAAAAAAGCCCACCATTTCTGAGGATTGTTCAAGTTTGCCATGGAGCGCTCCTCGGTTTCTTGGGCCACTTGCCCCGCTGGAACGCTTTCCGTATTGGTTTGGCCAATGATGATCAATTCTTCTCCGGGTTTCACAAGATTTAAATTCTGTTTTGCAATTTTCTCGATGTAAGCTTCGGAAGTGTAGTATTTATAATCCTCCAATTTTTTAAGATTCTCTTCCTGAAGTTGAGTATTTTTAGTTTCAAAATTTTTGATGTGTCGATCAATTTGGTAACTTTCGTAAATCGTAACGGTCAAATTATAAAGCATGTAAGCCAATAAAATCAAACCTCCCACAACAATGAGTCGAGTGATGTTAAATTGAGATTGAGAATAAGGAGTGTAGGCCATGGGCAATGCAAAAATTGTGCGGAAATTGTTTCGGAACTTTATTTTACCAAGCCGGGCGCATTTTTCAACCTCGCCTTGAGCTTTTGATGTGAACCTTTTACCATACAATCATGGAAACTCTCGAAAAGCGAATTCATTTTGTGGGAATTGGAGGCATTGGCATGAGTGCATTAGCGCGCTTGTATCATCAAAAAGGATGGACGGTCAGTGGTTCAGATCGCGAGGATTCGGTTTTGCTTCATGCCCTTCGAAGGGAAGGAATTACCGTTTTCTCCAGCCATGCCACAGACCAGGTTCCGCATGATGTGGAAGCGGTGGTGTATTCGGAAGCCATTCCATTGGATAATGTGGAATTGCAGTCGGGTCGCTCTTTAAATCTTACCCTAAAAACGTATTTTGAAGCGTTGGGGGAATGGACCGAAGAGTATAGAGCCATTTGCGTGGCGGGCACGCATGGAAAAACCACCACCACCGCGCTCATTTCGCTTTTGCTCTTAGCCACCGGGCAAGATCCTACCGTGGTGATAGGAACCCAAATGAGCGAATTGGAAGGCAAAAATATGCGTCTGGGTCAGGGGAAAATCATGGTGGTGGAATCGTGTGAATACCGTCGTTCCTTTCTTCATCTCAAGCCTTATATTGCCGTATTGACCAATATTGAACTGGATCATGTCGACTATTATCGGGATGAAGAAGATTATCTTTCGGCATTTCAGGACTTCGTGAGTCGAATCGATCCCAAGGGTGTTTTGGTCGCCAACGGCGAGGATAACAATGTACGGAAGGTGGCACAATCGGCTCCTTGTAAGGTGGTTTATTATTCCTTCCAGTCTCCCAAAGCTGGTTCTTTCAACCTTCAGGTTCCGGGAACACATAATCTTTCCAATGCGCTGGCCGCCTATGCGGTGGGGGAGGCACTGAATTTGAATGAAAAAACCATGTTACAGGCACTTTCTTCCTTTAAAGGGACCTGGAGACGGTTTGAATACAAAGGAGCCTTTAACGGAGCGGATATTTATGATGATTATGCCCATCACCCTACGGAAATCCAAGCCACCCTGCAGGCCGCGCGCGAAAAATATCCCGATCATCGCTTGATTGCGGTATTTCAGCCTCATCAGTACAGCCGGGCGCATCATTTTTTGGACGGATTTGCTCGTGCGTTCACCTTGGCGGATGAAGTAGTGATTCCCAACATTTATGAAGCGCGCGATTCACAGCAGGATAAAAAAGCCGTATCGGTGGAATCCTTGGTTCACGAAATTCAAAAATTTCATCCCGAGGTGCGCAATGGCGAGGGACTGGAAAAAACAGCGCAGTATTTAAAGGAAATGCTCCAACCGAATGATTTGGTACTGTTGATGGGAGCGGGCGATGTATGGAAGGTGGGGGACAGCCTATTATCTCGTTAGGCGGGATAGTACCGTTGCCCATCCGGAGTGTCTTCAACAACAATGGAGTATTTTCCCAAGACTTCTTGTCTCAATCGATCCGACTCCGCGTAGTTTTTATGCTCTCGTGCCTCTTGTCGCTTGGCAATAAGGGCAAGTGCTTCTTCGGGAAAAACACTGTCCATGGACTTTTTGTCGTAATTGGGTTTTAAAATATTCAAAATCGCATTCGTTTTTTGCATCAAATGAGTATAAATTTTTTCACAATCCTGGATGGAAAGCTCTTTGGATTCCAAATGTTTATTGAGTGTCTTGATGAGTACGAATAACGCCGACAAAGCGCCGGGAGTATCAAAATCGTCTTTCATGCTTTTATGGAATTCCAATTCGAATTGTTGAATGAAAGTGGAAATATCAAGTTCACTTTTTGTGCTTTGATTGCTGTGTAAGCGATACATGAATTGATCGATACCACTGAGTGCATTCTTCGACTGCTCCAGCTGCTCATCCGAAAACTCAATCGGGCTGCGATAATGGGCCGTGAGATAGAAAAAGCGTACCACTCGCGCATCGTATTTTTTGAAAATATCTTTCAGAGTAAAAAAATTGCCGAGCGATTTGCTCATTTTTTCTTTATTCACATTGATAAAACCATTGTGCAGCCAGTAGCGACAAAAGGGCGTGTCATACGCGGCCTGCGACTGTGCGATTTCATCCTCATGGTGAGGAAAAATCAAATCCATGCCTCCTCCATGAATATCGAAAGGTTGCCCCAGCTCGCTTTTAGACATGGCGCTACATTCGATATGCCACCCCGGCCGACCTTTTCCCCAGGGGCTCTCCCAGAAAGGTTCTCCGGGTTTTTCCTTTTTCCAAAGCACAAAATCGTGGGGATGCTTTTTTTTGTCATCGGCCTCCACTCGTGCGCCGGCGCGTAAATCGTCTCGTTTTTGTTTGGACAACTTGCCATATTCCGGAAATTTTTCGATTTCAAAATAAACGCCGTCTTCCAGTTCGTAGGCATGGCCTCGCTCCATCAATCGTTCAATGATTTCAATCATCGACTGAACATAATCCGTGGCTTTGGTTTGCACCGTCGGTGGCTTCACTCCCAATTTCGCGTAGTCGTCTTGATATTCCGGAATGATTTTTTCAGCCAACTCCGCAACAGTAATACCATCTTCGGCCGCCCGTTGAATCATTTTATCGTCAATATCCGTATAGTTGGTGACAAAAGTCACATTTTTTCCTCCATAACAATATTCCAAATACCGTCGAATCACATCAAAAGCCACCGCAGATCGACCGTGCCCCAAATGCCCGTAATCATAAACCGTGGGACCGCACAGATACATGGAAACTTTTCCTTCTTCCAAAGGTTTAAAATTTTCTTTTTTGCCGCTTAACGTGTTGTGAACCACTAATTCCATCTTAGGGGGTGTTCGGAAATAAATTACTCAGATTTAAGTTCAATGCGTTCCGATATACGGCGTTATGATTGAGAAAAATATCGAGGCGTACCAGGGGTACGATGAGAAATTTTTCGATTGAAAAACGATTGTATTCGGGGATGCAGTGGACATAAGATGGGTAATTTATTTATGGACTCCCCCTAAAGAAGGGTCGCCAAAATACGAATGATGACATACTGAATAAAATCAAGCCCGATCAACGCCACAAGCGGAGAAAAATCGACCATTCCCGTACGAGGGGTGATTTGACGTGCCACTCGAAAAATAGGATCGGTGGTTTCCATGATGATTTGAATCAGCCGTCCTCGAGATTTGACTTCAAACCACGACAACAAAATCCTCGCCACAATGGCAATATCCAATAGTTGAAAAAATATTTCGACGAATTGATATAAAAATTGATGGGTGATGCTCATACTTTCAAAACTTTAGCAGTTCCTACAAGGTTGAGCAACTCCCAATTTTAACGCCGAATATCAATGATGGGAATAATTCTTTTGATGGATTGAGGCGAACTAAAAGCCTCAAAACCTGTTTCCCTTTTGGCCACCGGCCTTTTTCTCAATTGAAAGTAAAAATGCGCGAACCCCAAACTCAGTCCCATGAGCCAAATGACTTCAGGACCCGTATCCGGAGTATCTTCTTCTTTAACCGTGGTATCCAACGCATCCTCCTCAGCTTTTGCTTCTTCCTCTTTCGTCTGCTGATCTTCCACCGCCGCGCTAAAAAGCACATCCTCCGCCGATTCCGGAGTTCCGGAAACGATACTGCTTTTCATAGCACTTTCCACGTCTTGCAAATCCAAAGCCACAAGCGCAAAATAATAAGTGCTTCCATTTTGAAGATTCTCAATAGTCGTCGTGGTACTGCTGTCTTTGGTATCAATGGTACTAAAAAGGAGCTCCGGATCCGGTCCGTAATAAATACGATAATGATCGATCACCGCACCCTCCGTGCCATCAATGGGGGTTTGCCAGCTCAAGGTGACCTTTTGATCTCCCGCCACCGCCTCCACTCCGGTTACCGTACCGGGATTAGCCACCACGGCTTCTTCCTCGGGTGCCACCGTTGATCCTTGCACCACATTCACCGTGGCCAATTTTTCATATGAAATTTCATTTCCCAATTCATCCACCACCAAAACATCAAGATCATATTCTCCCAATTCCTCGGGAGCCGTTAATGTGCCGGAATACACCCCATCAATCAATACATCCTCGGTGAGCGGGATGATGCTATTGTTGAAAATAATTCCCACTTGAGGCAAATTCGGCTCGGTATACACCGTAACCACAAAAGCCTCATTGGTAGAAATATCACCTTCGGGATCGATAGTGGTTTTATCAATTTGAGGGGCAGTGGTATCAATCGTAATAACAATCTCATCCGACGTTTCAAGAACCTCATCCTTACTATCCACGGTAGTGAGCAAAAATACGTGTGGACCATCATTTAAATTTTCAGCCTTGAACTCAAAATCATCCGACACGGTAGCCTCGGTACTCCCGATTTCTTCCTCATTGTCTAAAATTTTCACCGTGGTGCCATAAGGAGCGTTTCCGGTAAATGTTAAAGTATCGGCGCTGTAAGTTCCGGGCAAAGGAGTAAGGATTTGCAAATCATTGTTATCGCTTGAACTTGATCCACTACCGGAAGTCGAACTATTTCCCGTACTTTTATTACCCACTTCGATTTCAATTTCACCATAAATTTCATTGTCGTCCAAATCCGTAACGGTCAATGTTTGCGTTCCGCTTGTTTTAAAAGACAAGCTCAGACTAAACGTATGACTACCTTGATCTTCAGCTTGAAATTCATAATCTTTGGGAAGAGTTGCATTATTGTCACTCGAAGAAAATCGTACTTCGCCGGTGTAATCCATGGCTGCATTTTTTTGGTCATCGTAAGCGATCACTTTAAAGTTCAACAATTCTCCCACACTTACGGTTTCAGACAATTCTTCAATCTCCAAATAACTCACCGGCCCGCTAGTCGAGCTGGAGGCAAATAATACGTTGTCACTGTACCCTCCCATCGCCGCAAATTGACTCTGGCTCTCATAAAAAGCAATTTCAGGCCGATCATTGAGTGTGGTGTTGTCCGTTTCATCATACACAATGAAACTGGCTACTCCTGATTCTTGAGAATAGACATTGAAAATGATTTTTCCCTGATTGTCCGTATAATTATTGGAAATCAGGATCACCTCGTCTCCCAACCGTCCCGCAATCAAATTCACATTGTGCTTCGCAATGGGATTCCCATAACGATCTTTCAGGTAAACGGCTATATTGACGGGTGTATTTCCATCCGCTGCCGCTGTTTTTTTATCCATATCGACTTCGGAAACCGAGCTGGATACCTCATCGGCATAAACTCGAAAAGTTTCGGCGGCGCTGTAATTTTCATTACGGTTGGTGCAACGCCCCATCACTTGGTACTCTCCTGCTTTTTTAGTGTAGTAACCTTCAATATCCATTTTAGCCATTCCGTCTTCGTCCACACTCACCGGGAAAGCCACTTCCCCTCCATCCGGCTTTTCCAATTTCACCTCTGCATCACAGTTACCGGGAGCATTGCTCAAACGTACCAAAGCCGAATAACCCGCGACCGTATCGATAGTTTCGAGCTCAATGGAAGAACTACTGACCGCTCCCGCAAGAGGAGAAATAAGGAGAGAAAGCGCCAAAATGGCAAGAATGGCATGGATACTCAGGCGGTTTTTCATGTTTATTTTTGTAATTTTATCATAATAGTATATCAAAAAAAGACCGTTAAGTAAACGGAATATGATGAAATCAAGCGAACAATACTATTTTTTCGTTTACGCGCCCCTAGAGAATAAGCATGGCATCTCCAAAACTAAAAAACCGGTAGTTCTCGCGAATGGCTTCGGCATAGGCTCGCTGTATGAGTTCTTTTCCGGCTAAAACACTGATTAAAACGAGGAGTGTGCTTTTGGGAAGATGAAAATTGGTGAGCAAAGCATCCACCATCTGAAACTGATAATCCGGCTTAATGAAGAGGCTGGTAGCCTTCGTTTGGGGAACGAGAACCCTGTTTTGTATGCAGGATTCAAGCGTTCGAGCACTCGTAGTCCCCACCGCAATGATGCGTTTGCCCTCTTTTTTGGCACGATTCAAATGGGCTGCAGTCTCAAAATTAATTTCAATCCATTCCGAATGCATGACATGGTCTTCCAAATTCTCGACTTTAACCGGCTCAAAAGTCCCTCGTCCGACATGGAGGGTGACAAATTCTTGCTCAATACCCTGTTTGGCAAGTTTTTCAAGCAAAGATGAAGTAAAGTGCAATCCTGCCGTAGGCGCGGCAACACTGCCTCGATGCTTCGCATAAACGGTCTGATAATCCTTGAGTTGAGCCGTTTGCCTTATATAAGGGGGAAGGGGAGTGACTCCAATTTGATCAATTTTTTTATTCAGCTCCAAACCACTTTCCGAAAACTGAATAATCCGGCTTCCATCCGACGCAATAGCACTCACGACACCCTCCAGATCCCCACTCTTGAAAATGGCCCCCAAGACAAAACGTTTCCCCGGCTTAACAAGACACTCCCATGTATCTTCCATAACGGGGGAATGCAACAAAATTTCAGCAGGCTTACTCTCGATTTCACCGTTGAGTCGAGCCGGAAAAACTTGCGTGTCGTTGAAAACAAGAACATCATTTGCATTTAAAATCAAAGGCAACTCTTTGATGGTCCGATGCTCCACGGTTTGATTTTTTCGATCCACCACCATTAACCGAGCCTCCTCTCTAGCTTTCAGAGGCTCCTGCGCAATCAATTCAGAAGGAAGCTGGTAGTTGAATTCTTCAATATTCATTCAAGGCAAGCTGAGAATACAGTTACTATTAGCATTTTCACACGCCCCCCCACAAGCTCCGTTGTTGAATCGGCCTAAACCACAGGAAGTATCGGTGGTTCGACCGATGGAGGGGTTTGAGGTTGATTTTCAGTTGAAACGGCATTTTTTTGCTCATTTTCCCATTGCGTGGAGTCGCTCAATGCGCCCCCCATGATGTTGGGAGCGGCCTCTCCATTTCGAATCACAATCAGCGTCATATCATCCTCTTGAATATGCCCTTTCACAAAAAGCGTCACCTCGGCGGCCAGTTTTTGAAAAAGCACTTCCGCAGAAGAACTTTGAGGAGCCCATTTTTCGGTTAACTCCACCAAATGAGGAATACCAAACATTTCCCCTGCAATATTGCGCCCCTCCACAATCCCATCCGAATAAAGAATCATAAAATCGCCTTCATTCCAATCCAGACGCTGTTCCGAGACCAAATGTGAAATATCCGGAATCATCCCAAGCGCAATCCCTCCAGACTTGATATTATCGCATTTTTTCTCAAAATGCTTGTAATGAATCATAGTCTCATGGCCCGCTCCAGTATAAAATAAACTCTTTGTGGGATGGTGCCACCGTAACATCACCATAGTCATGAACATGGTGGCCTTGATGCGAGGCTTCAAATATTTATTGACTTGCGTGAGGAGCTGGTGAGAAGTTTCAACAAGATCTGAAAACGTATGAATGAGCGTGTAAACGATCATCATCACAAGCCCCGAAGGAATTCCATGGCCTGTCACATCTCCAATATAGATAAAGGTTTGATCGTTCTTGGTGATAAAATCAAAGCTGTCCCCTCCAATTTCGGCAGCCGGCCGGGTTTTGGCAATAATTTCCAATCCGGGAATGTCCGGTGAAGCCTTGGGCAAAAGGTCTCGTTGTATTTTTTGAGCAATGTTCAATTCCGAAGAAATTCGACGGTGTTCTTTAATATCCCCGGACACACGCTCCAAACTTCGTGTCACTTCATTAAAAAAATTCCCAATCACCCCGATCTCATCAATTTTTTTGGTATAAATCCGGTTGTACTGTTTCCCGGTAAGCAGTGCTTTCACTTCATTTAAAATTCGATTGAGCGGATAGCTGATCCAATAAAAAATCATCGAGAGTTGAATCCCAATACTTCCCATGACGATAGCCCAAGCATAATTCGGGAATAAATACAGAGCCAATCCTCCCATGAGAAGTAAAATACCGTCCAAAACGGCAAATTTTCGAATCAAACGTCTACGCAGAAACAGCATGGGCAAATGGAATTAGAAGATGAATGGGTTCTTGATTTTTTCCCTCAAGGATTTGATTGATCTTAAAAACTTCTTCGTGCTCGTCCAAAGTTTCATACGCCATCTTCAATTTTTCCAAAATTTCAAGATTCAATTCACTCAACTCATTCGCATCCACTCCGAGTAAAGTGTCATGGATGAATTCGGAAACGCGAAGATGAGTGAGTTGCTCAATGCTTTCTACAATGGACTTATCCAAATGCTGAATGAACCGCTTCATTTTTTTGGCCACCTTGCGGTCTTCGTGCATCAAAAAACCGACAATATGAGGAATGGACGCGGGATGATTCAGCTTGCAGATGGATTTCGTCGCTTTGTAGCGTATATCTTGATCCGGGGACACCAAGTGCTTAATAAGATAAGGAAGATCCTCTTTTTTTCCTTTTTCACCCAATACGGTTAAGGCTCCTAAAATAATCATTTTTTGAGCACTTTTTTCCATTTCATGAAGAAGGGATTCACAAAGCGCATGGGTATTCACAAAAGGCCATAACGCAATGATGGCTTCCGCCTGAATCATTGGATTTTTATCATAGAGATACCTTCCGAGATAGGGGATTGTATTTTCGTCTGCGAATTGTCCACACACTTTAATGCAAGCACGCTTTATTTTTTCATCCGACGTTTTTTTCAAAATCTTCAAAATGAAGGGAATCACTTCTTGTTCATTCACTTTAGCCAAGAGTTGAATGAGAGCGGAACGGATTTCCCCGGACTCTTCAATGGTAAAAAGATGTTTAGCCGCTTGAATCAATCGATATCGAGTGAAAGGCCTGTGGTGAAGTTCCATCTTAAAATTTTTGAATTTCAAAAGAGCTTCCACCGCCGCATACCGCAAATCTTCGTCCTTGCTTTTGAAACAATCCAAAATCTCACTAATGGCATCGGGATCATCACGCAGGCCCAGTGTTTCCAATATTTTTATTTTAACTTGAGTCGATTCCTTGTCGTTTCGAAGATGAGCGGTCAACAACTCATGGTTAATTTTATGCCCTTTTTGGGCCAAAATTTCGATGGCATTCATTCGCGTAGGCAAATCATGCTCCGAATTGAGATTACGATGGGACAAGAGAGTATAATTTCCTTGAAGAAGCCATAATCGAAAAGTCATGAGCAGCGTGATCGTGATCATGATGATGTTGGTGATAAAAATTTCTTGAGGCCCCGCGGTGAATTCCTGAATCAAAAAAATGGAGAAAAAAGCTAAAATCGCTCCAAACGGCTTCACAAAACCTTCAATCAATTCTTTAATTTCCGTACGCATGGATTCAATGATTGCATAATAAGAAGAATGGTAAGCATTATGAAAAATTCCGCTGGTGATTTCCAGACTGCTGCGTCCCGCGGCGGCGGTGAGAAAATTAAAATTAAAAGTCATATTAAAAAGATTCAACAGGGTGACCAGCGGGTGCACCAACAAACTCCCAACAATACCCAAGCTATTCAATATACGGGAGGCAAAAAATATTTGAACAATGAGGCTACCCGCCGAAAAAATCATTTGAAATAATCCGAGACTTTGGGTGATTTTTTCTTCAATGACATTGTCGTTTAATGCGTTTTCACTAGAAAGGGTTACATTTTTTACATCCAAAAGAGAAACTTTCAAATTGGTATCCGGTCGATAATCTTTAACTTCAAATTCAATTTTATTTTTCTCAATCACGGATTCTTCAATGGCTTTAAAATATTGAAATTCAAATAAATTGAGCAACATGAATTGCAATAAGATCATTCCCACCACACCGCTAAGAAAGGGGATTTTCCTTATTTTTTTCACCGTGTTTTGAGCCGTTTCCACCCAATGCGTCGAGCGCTGTTTTTCCTCTTTATATTTTTGCAATTTCAAAGAAGGAATTTTTTGACGATAAACGTGCGAGGTCAACAGGGTAGGAATAATGAGAACAAGCGCAAGAATCCAAAGATAGATGAACTTATAAGGAGGCATGAAACTAGATAAAACCGCGACCATTAAACCTCCCAAAACCCCCCCGAGTGTTTCCGAAGAGGTGATCAAAGGGAAAGCTCTTTGGCTTTCCAATGGAGAAAATAAATCTTCCGTAAAAAGGGAAATGAGAATATTGAGTTGCGAAAGAAAAATGGATTGAGCCATTAAAATCATTGCGAAAAAAACCAATTCACTCGTGTATATAAAAAGAGTAGAGGTGAAAAGCAATGCCCCTGCCGTCAAAGTCGTGTAAATAATCAATAGGGGTCGCTTAATCCATTGTAAAAGATAAGAATAGATGATCGTTCCAAGCATCACGAGTAACGCGTTGAGAATGAGCAAAAAGGGCAATCGCTCGACGCCAACCCGATGAATAAACATGGCAATCGTGATCGTCCAGCCCATGACAAAACCCATCCTCAAGAAAAGATTGAGGGACCATGCCAAGATAATGCGAGGCCATTCTTTTCGGCCAACATTAAACATTCGATTGAGAAAGGCAGTTTTCATGACGTCTTTTTGAATTTTTGTTTTTTTATTATCTTTAAATTATAGATTAAATTTAATAATTAATCAATCGTATGTCCGGAATAAACGGCATCAAATAGACATGCACGTATTTTTTCATTTTCCTCCCGACTCACTTCCTTTACAACGGTTAATTCGGTCAATTGATTCAATTTCGCTATTTTTTCAGTAGCAATGTGAAGGGTAAGTTTCCACTCAGGAGCATCAAATTGAATAAAATAAGAAATCTGGAGCTGCTCGAGGGCTTGAGTCAATCCCCATATCTTTTGTTCCAAAGCTCCCTCCGGGAATTCTTCCCCGCGGAGTTGAATCCACGGAGTAAATCGACTTTTGTAATACGAATCTTCTGAAAGGATTTTTTGTTGAAACTCAGCGGGAAGCGAGTGGTAGCGAGTGGGCAATAGTTTCCCGTAGCCTTGCCGTAACGCCAATGCAGGAAGAAGATATAATTCTTTGGTGCTATTGAAAGGATTTTCAAGTATTTCATACGCATCGCCACTTCCAGCGGCGGTACGTACCAAAAAATTAAGTTCCTCATCAAAAGGAGCATCTTCCAATTCAGATTGATCCAGAGGCCAAGCGTAAGAAAGAATAAAACAATGCGACTGAAGGCTTCGTCGTTCCAATTCATAAGCTTCTAAAATTTCAGCTTCAAAGCAGGATTCTTTACTCATGATTTTTGAAAATTAGGGATGACATGACAAGGAATTATTATATAGTATAATTAGAATTAGTCAATAAAACCTTCCATCCAAATATCCTTTTCCACTTGTTCGACCTGGAAAGATTTAAAGGCAAGAGGGAGTATTTTCGCCGCATCAAAAACGCTTGGAGCTTCTTTCTGAAAACTGGAATGAGGCGTAAGAATCAAGGTGAATCGATCAACCCGTTCTTCCTCAAGAAAACTGGTGCTCACCCGCATTCCTCCCTCCACCAACAGACTTCGAACACCTTTCTTAAAAAGGCGTCTCAAAGCATCCTTTATGTCTATTTGTCCTTCCTTATTTTTTTTACAAACCACAATGTGAGTGGATTTCGGAAAAAGAGTGGGAGGGGAAGGTTTTTGTACCGTCAGAATCCAGTTTTCACCTTTTTCCTTAAAAACTTGTGCGGTGGCAGGAGTTCGAAGCTGACTATCCAAAATGATCCGAATAGGGGAGTGGACACGACCTTTAGGTAAACGAGCCGTTAGCCGAGGATCGTCAATCAATAAGGTCTCTATGCCGACCAAAATCGCATCCACACTATTTCTCAAGTGATGGATTCTTTCTTGAGATTTTTTTCCGCTCAAGGCAGCACGAAAGCCTTTTTTGAGAGTGATTTTAAAATCTCGCGTACACGCCACTTTCAAATGGACAAAAGGACGATGTTTATTCGCATTCGTAAGATAAATCACGTTCAATCGCTCCGCTCCCGTAGAAAGAACTTTTCGAACCGCGATTCCATTTCCCTTAAGCCATTGAGCTCCTTTTCCGGCCACAAGCGGATTGGGATCGCTTTGCGCATAAAAAACCTCCGAAATTCCGGCATCGCGAATGGCTTCCGTGCATGGCCCCTGCTTGCCGATATGACAACAGGGTTCCAGAGTAACATAAAGTTGGGCCCCTACGGTGGAGTATCCCTTTCGAAGGGCGGAATGAATCGCTTCGACTTCGGCGTGAGGGCCCCCGAAATAACGATGATACCCTTCTCCAATTTTTTTACCATCCCGAACTAAAACCGCTCCCACCATCGGATTGGCTTGCACCCCATGACATCCCTTCCATGCCAACCGTGCGGCATGATCCATCCACAGAGCCTGAATCCTTTTATCCTTATCCATTGTCTTTCAATTAAACCCCCTTAAAAAGGTGTCCCATTTTTTCTTTTTTGGTTTTAAGATAATTTTGAATTCGGTTTTCACCTGTTTTAATTTCAATCGGCACTCGCTTGGTTACCTTTAAACCATACCCTTCCAATCCCACAATCTTTTGAGGATTGTTCGTCATCAAATGAATAGTGGTTAAGCCCAAATCAGCTAAAATTTGAGCTCCAATGCCATAGTGTCGTAGATCTTCCTTAAAACCCAATTGCGTATTGGCTTCCACCGTATCCAAGCCCTGACCGGTCTGTAACTCATAGGCTTTCAATTTATTGATCAAGCCAATGCCTCGACCTTCCTGTCTCATATACAGAAAAACCCCTTCTCCCTTTTCCGCAATTTTTCGCATGGCTTCCTGTAATTGAGGATTGCAGTCGCAATGGAGTGATCCAAACACATCACCCGTCATACACTCCGAATGAGCGCGGACAAGAACATTTTTTTTACCCCTAACGTCTCCCTGAACCATAACCACATGTTCCGCCTCTTTACATTTTTCCTTATAAACCATGATACGAAATTTCCCATATTGCGTCGTGAGATCCGTTTCGACCATTTTTTCAATCAACTCCTCATTTTTCCGTCGGTAATGAATCAAATCTTCAATCGAGATGATCTTTAAATGATGCTTATGCGCAAACTTAAAAAGATCCGGAAGTCGTGCCATCGTGCCATCCTCCTTCATGATTTCACAAATCACACCTCCACCCCTAAATCCCGCCAATTTAGCCAAATCCACGGACGCCTCGGTGTGTCCGGCGCGCACCAATACACCGCCTTCTTCAGCCCGAATCGGGAAAATATGGCCGGGACGAATAAAATCACCGGGTTGGGAAGTCGGATCCATGGCGGTTAAAATCGTTTTGGCTCTATCCTGAGTCGAAATACCCGTGGTTGTGCCCTCACGGGCATCAATAGAGATCGTAAAATTACAACGGGCTTTTTCCCCTTGAGATAAAATCGGACTTGCGGTCAAGGGAGCCAGTTGCAGCCGATTGGCAATAGATTCTTCAATCGGCAAGCAAATCAAACCACGTCCCTCGCGGGCAAGAAAATTAACCGCTTCGTGCGTCACTTTTTCAGCGGCCATGACCAAATCTCCTTCATTTTCACGATCCTCATCATCCACCACGACCACCATTTTTCCTTTTCTTATATCTTCAATGGCAGCCTCAATCGTATCGAGTTTTGGTTTATTCACGGAAAACGGTTAATGAGCCGGGGCCTTATTTTAAGCTAATTTCCCAACCGCATAAATCCTTTTATTTGAACTCCGTTCAAAAGCTGCTCAATGGTTTGATCGGGATTTTTTACAAAAGGTTGTTTCAAAAGAGCGTTTTCCTCACGAAACTTTTTCTCTTTCCCTTCCATGATTTTCAAGACAATCGCTTCGGGTTTTCCCTCTTTCTTCAATTGATCCATCCAGATTTCACGTTCCTTTTCCACCTTTGCACCATCAACTTCATCCGGAGAAAGCACCATCGGCTTCATCGCGGTGATGTGCATAGCAATATCACGAGCCATTTCTTCATCTCCGCCCTGAAGGGCGACAATAGCACCGATTTTCTGATTAGAATGCACATACGATCCCACCACTTCACCCTCAAGCGTCCTATGATCGGCAACCACTATTTTTTCAGCCATTTTCAACGTAAGGTCTCCGAGCTCCTTGGAAGGATCATAACTTTCTCCTTCCGATAAATAACCTTCTGCAAAAGTTTTAGCGGCTCCCAAAAAATCAGGGTTTTTAGCCACAAAATCCGTTTCACACCCCAATTGAAGCAACGTCGCTTTCCCGTCCATTAGGGCCGCAGCCACGACTCCTTCCGTGGTCTCTCGATCCTCACGGCTAGCCGCCTTAGCCTCACCCTTTTTTCGTAAAATATCGATGGCAATGGATTCGTCTCCATGGGACTCTTCAAGGGCTTTTTTACACGCTTGCAAGGAAGCTCCGGTTTTTTCGCGGAGTTTTTTGATGGTTTCGAGCGAGGTCATGTTTGAGGATTAGGAGTAGAAGAAGAAGGAGGGGTTGAATTTGGGGTGGTTTCCACCGGAGGCGCTACAGAGACAGAAGAACTCATTTCAGGGGAAGTCGCTTGTGATTTCTCGGTGGATTCGAGAACAGTTGGAGCAACGGGAGTCGCCGGTGGAGTCGTTGCAGCTGGTTTAACCGAAGTTCCTGCAAACAAGCTGTCCACATCCACCTTCATGGCAATATCATAAACAATAGGCATTTTCCATTCCACTCCGGAATAAGCCTGATACATTCCCAAGGTGACCGTACCGATCATCCCCAGAAAAAGAAGCGAACCGATCGCGGGCATCAACGCCAACATGAAGAGCGTAAAAAAAGAAAGAATCGTAACAATCATGGCTTGCTTTCCATGCATCTGACAAAACTTACTGCGAGGCTTCATGATCAATGGCCCCACAAAAAGCATCGGAATATAGCCCAATGCAGACAACATCCGCTCATCCGAAGGGATGCCGGATACAGGCTGAGGAGACGCTACGAGT
>CAYTES010000026.1:0-18993 GCA_964436935.1 uncultured Candidatus Peribacteria bacterium
GGTGGGCGGGAGCAGTCCCAAAAGAATTTTAATCAGGGTGGTTTTCCCCCCGCCGTTGGGCCCAATGATGCCCAGGTAATCGCCCTCGTTCACCACAAAAGAAATATCCTCAAGGATGCGATTTTCTCCATAAGAAAAATTGAGCGCTTTTACTTCAATAAGGGCATTCATTGGCATTCCAGGGCGAGGCTTAAATTGTTGAGATTTGTTTTCATGAGTGAAAAATAGTTTTCTCCTGCTTCCAACTGTTCATCGGTGAGGCCTTCCAGGGGATTGAGCACCAAGGTGGTCGCGCCGACTTCTTCCGCAAGTGTTTGAGCCAATTTGGGGCTGCTCAACGCTTCGAAGAAAATTGTTTTGATGTCATGCGCTTTTGCCAATTCTGTCAGTTCCGCCAATTTTTGCGCTGAAGGTTCGGATTCCGGAGAAAGTCCGGTAATGGAGATGATATTTATTCTATAACCATCCGTGGGATACTGGAAGGCATCATGGGCCACAATAATAGTATCTTTTGAGCATGAGTCGAGAGTCGTTTGAAATTCAGCATCCAAGGCGGAAAGTTTCGCGATGGTTTCGCTGGCGTTGGTTTGATAGGTCAGCGCATGTTCCGGATCAAGTGAAATCAGAGCGTCCCGGATCACTTCGATCTGGTTTTGGGCGAGAACCGGATCGGTCCAAATATGCGGGTCATAGCCGCCTTCGTCGGAGCGTTTTTTAAGCTCGAAATAGCTCGTCATCTCAATGACTTTCACTCCCGCAGGTTCCAAATCTTCCTGTAATGCTTTGGCCCATGCATCCACCCCCGCCCCATTGAAAAGAAAGAGATCGGATTCATAGACAGAAGCAACCGCCTTGGCACTGGGTTCAAAGGCATGGGGTTCGGTTCCGGTGGGGGTGAGCGAGGTCACTTCTCCCCAATCGCCAACCACCTGCTGCGCAAAATAGGCCAGGGGATAAAAACTGGTGGTTATTTTTAGTTTTGTGTTGTCGGTATCGCCGGTGGAGGGACTCGCGATGCATCCTAAAAAGAGTCCCAATGAACCCATCAAAAGCACCAGAGTTGCAATTTTAAATTTCATATTAAGTCTGTTGATAAAATGGACGCCTCAACATTAACGCAATCTTGTTGCATTTGCAATCTCTTTTGATTTCCCGTACCATGAGCCCATGCACCCCGCTTCCAACCTGGTGGATCAACTTCGGCTTCAAGGCTTCCGCATCACGAAAAAGCGAAAGGCACTTTTAGAAGTTTTTCAGGAATCCCCGCAGCCGGTGAGCGCGTTGGATATCGATGAAGGGTTGGTCAAGAAGGGGGTGAATGTAAACAAGACCTCGATTTACCGCGAGCTTGAATTTTTGCTCAATGAGAAAATCATCAAACAGATACAGTTCAATGAAGGCAAAAAAAGGTATGAGCTGATTGGAGATCATCATCATCATTTGGTCTGTGAAAAATGCCAAATTGTGGAGGAGATTAAAATCAAGCCGTTGGAAGACATCATGCCCGCGATCGAAAAAAAGCTTCAAGAGTTGAAAGATTTCACCCTCGTTGATCATTCCCTGGAGTTTTTTGGGGTATGCGGGAAGTGTGCTTAGGCTCGCTTACTCACTTGGTTGCAAAACCACTATGGCTTTTCGTCCCTCTTCAACCGTACTTTTGGAGCCGGTCCAGTCGTGAATGGCATTTTCGATGGTTTCGTAAGAGTACTCGTAGGATGCCCCAAAACTAGTGCCCGGATCATGGGAAATGAAGCCCGAATCGTTAAAGCCAATCAGGACGATCATATGATAGGGCGGACCGCTTCCGGTATAGTTGGGGTTGGCTAAAATTTCTCCGGCGGCAGGGATGATCATGGGAGAGCCGTCTGAAAGTATTTTTTTAATGTGTTCCGTGTTCACCTCCGTGTCGTAGTAAACCGTGGCGTCCAAGCCATAAAAATCTTTTGCGATTTCTGCAATCTCTTGCGCGCCAACATCCACCCCATAGCCGTTTTTTTCTTCCCAGCTTACCATCCGGACAATCTCTTGATCAGCGAGTTTTTGCGTAAGAGATTCCTCACTCCAAAACATTTTCACCATGATCAACGAAGCCTCCTCACAGGCTTCTTGGTAAGGCATGCTCCAATCGCCATAAGGGGCTTGCGAGGGCGAGTTCGACTTCCGTTGGTAGGGGGGCTTTTTCGGAAACCTCGCCCGTTTGCAAATACGTCAGCATCCGATCCAATACCACCGCCAACTCGGCGCGATTGACCGGTTATCCGGGTGATAGTTTCCGTCCGGATAGCCCTGTACAATATTCAATTCGGCCAACCGTTCCACCGCCGACGCATACCAGCTTCCGTTTTCAACATCACCAAATCGGTCCTGTGCTTCAAGCGCAAGAGCCATGGTGCTGGTCAACAAAGAGAGTCCTATGAACAGGTACGACCATTTCATAAGCTTCCGGGTGAAATGCGAGAATAGGTTCATTATACACCTTTTGGCAACTCTCTTCTTGAGAATGAGATTCTATGGAAATAAGATTGACATAAAAATTAAATATACTAAAATAAAAAACCTTCAACGAGCCCTTTTCCGAAAAATCCTAATCCCTACCCTCATGACGCAAAATCCAAAGTTGCCCGACGTGGAATCGCTCTACGAACAGAACGAACTTTTGTCCACGAATGCGAGAAAGGGGCGGATTGCGGTATCCACGCTCAACCAGTGGGCATTGGATTTTGATGGCAATCGAGACCGTACCCTTCAGTCCATCTATGACGCAAAAGCGGCCAAAGCCACCTACCGTCTCGGACCCGAACTGGAGCTCAGCGGATACAGCTGCGAAGATCATTTTTATGAAATGGACACGATCAACCATTCGCTTGAAGTACTGGCTCAAATTCTTGCGACCGATGCCACGGATGGCATTTTGTGTGTGGTCGGCACACCATTGATTCATGAAGGCGTACGATACAATTGTGATGCGTATGTATTGAATCGTAAAATTGTTGGGTTTCGACCTAAAAAGTACCTTGCGGATGACGGAAATTATAGAGAGCCCCGATGGTTTACCTCTTGGGATAAAGATCGCCAGGTCGAAGAGTTTAAGCTCCCACCGCTTTTAGCCTCGGTAACCGGACAAAGCCGCGTGCCCCTTGGCGATTTTTTGATTGAAACCAATGACACGATTTTGGGAACGGAGAAGTGTGAAGAAATGTTTACGCCTAGAAACCCTGGGATTGAGATGTCCTTGGATGGAGCCGAATTATTGGGGAATGGATCCGGATCTCACTGGCAGATTCGAAAACTTCACACGCGTGTGGATTTGATTCGAAATGAGACGCGAAAAACAGGCGGGGTCTATGCTTACTCCAATTTGGTGGGGGGCGACGGTGGCCGGCTGGTTTTTGACGGATCCGCCATGATTGCGCAAAACGGCGAACTGGTGGCCCAGGGCAAACAGTTTTCGTTGAAGGAGGTGGACACGCTCACCGCCGAAGTGGATTTTTCCAGCGTCCAATCGCTGAGGGCGTCGGTCCGCAGTTTGGGGGAGCAAGCCGATGGAACAAAGCCTTATCCTCGATTGAAAATTGATTTCAATATCACAAATAACGGGCTTATTCCCGGAGGTTCCGCCTCCATTGAGCCATTCTATTTGAAACCGGAAGAAGAAATTGCAAAGGGGCCTGCGGTCTGGCTATGGGATTATTTGAGGCGATCCGGTGCCAGCGGTTTTTTTCTTCCTTTATCCGGGGGATTGGACAGCGGTGCCACTGCAGCGATTGTGGGGTCCATGTGTGCTATGGTGGCCGAAGAAGCGGCGAGCGGAAATGAAACGGTGATACGAGACGCGCGTCGAATTGTGGGAGAGCCGCAGGATTCCACCTATCTGCCTCTGGACGTCAAGGCGTTCGCCCACCGAATTTTTTATACCGCCTACATGGCCAATCAGGGCATGAGTTCTTCGGAAACGGAAATAAGGGCGGCTCATCTCGCCGAGCAAGTGGGGGCGGCTCATTTGAAAACGGATATTTCGGGAATGGTGAATGAGTTTAAAAAGGCGGTGACGGCCGCCCTGGAATTTGCCCCCCGATTTGAAAACGAAGGGGGGAGCGTGTCCGAAGATCTCGCGCTTCAAAATATTCAGGCCCGAACGCGAATGGCGTTGGGCTATATGCTGGCTCAACTCTTAATGGCTTCGCAGAATAAGAAGGGATTTCTTTTGGTGTTGGGGAGCGCCAATGTGGATGAAGCCAATCGTGGCTATTTCACCAAATACGACTGCTCCTCGGCGGATATCAATCCTATTGGAGGCATCAATAAAGCGGATTTACGGAGTTTTTGTAAGTATGCGGCGGAAACTTTGGGCTTTTCCGCTCTTTTGGATATCATTTCCGCCGCTCCCACGGCAGAGCTTAAGCCCATGGAAAAAGGAGAGCAAAGCCAAACGGATGAAGCGGACATGGGGATGACTTATGAAGAACTTCGTGTGTTTGCAACCTTAAAAAAGGTGGAACGTATGGGGCCGGTGAGTATGTTCGAGCGGCTCGTACAGGAGTGGGGCCCCCACTCCACGAGAGGTTTGTCCGTTGCCGAAGTGGCCAAAAAAGTAAAACATTTTTTCCGGAACTACGCCATCAATCGGCACAAGCTAACGACATTAACTCCCTCTGTTCATGCCGAGAGTTACAGTCCCGATGACAACCGCTACGATTTGAGGCCCTTTTTGTACTCCGTTCAGTGGGCTTTTCAATTCCGAAGGATCGATGCGATGGTGAAGAAATATAAAAAAGAGTGGAGCAAATCCGTTGTAAAGTGATTCGTCCCCGCCGAACGCAAAAAGATTGACAAAATAATAAATAATTGTTATTTTATATCCTTGATTCCAAGCGTGTACCGTGATCGAAGATTTTCCGGATAATATTCCGATGAGAGGAGTAGATGGTTTTTATCCGGTTATCTATACTCCAAGCTTTAACGGGAATGAGTCAACGGATGATGCTAAACGAAATTTTGGTCTTTAGTATAAGGATAAGATTTTGAAGGGGCCTGTGAATAAGCGCTAAATATCGCTTCGCTGCCCGCCGCCTTCGATCAGGTGGCATACAAGAATTGGGTGTTTCCGATGGGTTTATTTTTTCGGCTCAAAATAAACTTTATTCTTCAACGTCGAAGGCAATAAATCTTGCTTGGTGTATTTTTCATATCCTTTTCCGTAACCCAACTCTTTCATAAGCGCCGTCGGCGCATTGCGAATGGTCATGGGGATCTCCAAATTGCCATGCTGCCGAACATCCTGCATGGCTTTTTTATAGCCGTCATAGGCACTCCGATCTTTCTTACACAGTGACAAATAAACAGCTCCGTGGGCCAGATTGATGCCACATTCGGGTAATCCGATGGTTTCCACGCTCCGAAATACCTCATTGGCCACGACCAGCGCCGTGGGCATGGCCAGTCCAATGTCTTCACTGGCAAAAATCACCATACGCCGCGCAATGAACTTGGGATCTTCTCCGGCATCGATCATGCGCGCTAAGTAGTACAATGCCGCATCCGGCTGGCTCGCTCGCATGCTTTTGATGAAGGCACTGATGGTATTGTAATGCTCTTCGCCCTTTTTGTCATAACGCAGAGATTTGGATTGAAGGGTGCTCTTCAGATTTTCCACCGTGATGACGCCGTACAATTTTTTCGTGTTTTCGAGCATGCTCAACGCTTGCCGTGCATCCCCATTGGCCATCGCGATCAGCCAATCGGTGGCCTCCGCATCGATGGTCATTCCCGTACGCTCGAAAATAGACCGCATGGCCTCTTCCGAAAGTGGATTGAGCACAAAAACACGGCAGCGGGACAATAGGGCGGGAATCACTTCGAAACTTGGGTTTTCCGTGGTCGCTCCCACCAGGGTCAATGCTCCGCTTTCCACGTAGGGTAGTAAAAAATCTTGCTGCGCTTTATTGAAGCGATGAATTTCATCCAAAAAGAGGAGTTTGGGGTGGCCCTCCACCGATTCTTCTATGATTTTTTTAATATCCGCTTTCCCGGCCGATACGGCGGAAAGTTCGTACAGTCGAGCGTCCAGGTGGCGGGCATAGATTCGGGCGAGGGTGGTTTTTCCCACCCCCGGAGGCCCCCACAGAATAAATGAGAAAAGATGCTTTTCTTGAATGGCATTGTAAAGCGGTTTTCCGGTGCTCACCAAATGCTCTTGACCAAAAAAGTTGTTCAAGTCCGAGGGGCGGATCGTCGAAGCCAAGGGTTCCATGCCCTTTTTCTACGCTCAAGCCAAAAGAATTGCAATGGATTCCTCATGTTTTAGACGGCCTCCGCTTCCGCGTAGCGAGCATAGGTCGGCTCTGAAATAGCTCCGACCGCGAAGCGTATGTAGTTTCCCGATCCCATCGCGGTTTCCACTCCGAAACACCAGGTTTCAAGCGCCACTTGCTTGGCCGTGACTCCTTCTTTGGGTTTCATTAATAAATAGGGAGCCATGGGATCTTTTAATTCAGATTCCTTGATATGCGGCTGCGCATCAAAAAGATCCGGAAATTGTTTAAAGTAGTTAAAAAGTCCTTCGCGTTCATGGGCCCAGAGCTCGTACATTTGGGCGAAGACTTGTTTTTCAGAAGGCTGGAGTTGAGAAATAGCGAGGATCTCCGTGCTGGTATTGAGAGGGGTCCCTGCGGTGGAACTCATGATTTGATTTTGGATTTCATCCGCGATCAAGGAACGATTTTCAGCAAAAAGGATGGCCAATCGGTCACTGCATAAGCCATGGGTCTTGGAAAAACTCTCCAGGAAAATGATGCGGTTCATGACCGTGCGGTTTCTAATAACGCGCGCCACAAGCGCTCGTGCATCTTTAGGATCCAAAACACGAATGTAGGTGGAATCCAATAAAATAATGGCTTCCGGGTCGCACTCCACAATGGCTTCACACACTTCTGTTAGTTGATCGGGGGTCATTTTGGTTCCCGAGGGGTTTCCGACCGGGGTGATACACCAGACCTTTTGATCGTTCTCTGGATTTTTTTCATAGAATTCACGAACATTTTTGGCACTGAGATGCAATCCGTTTTCCGGTTCCGTTGAAATCTCACTATGTTTCGCTCTTCCTCCTTCCATATGATCGGCAACGATTTTTTTATAGCTATCAAAGCTATTGTCCGGATAAACAAATAGAGCAGTTTTTCCTGCTTTTTTAGCGCGTTTAAGCATGCTTCGTACAAAGAAATCCAACCCCACCATCCCCCCGGACACCAATACGCTGTTGTTGGAAAGTTTTTCTTCAAGTTCCGGTTCATCCGAAAAATGATAATGCTCATCAAACAGGCCAATAGCCGCTTTCCGGGCAGGCAAAAGACCTTGCGCACTGACATCATACGGACGTCCTTTTCTAATTCTTCCGATCTGGATTTTAATTTCGGCCGCCAGAGAATCGATCCGTTCCATGACCGGAAGGACAAAATCAGGAGGAAGAATGGTTCCAATCGTCAAAAGACTCATGCGTCTTTCTCCCAAGGGAAGAGCATCTAAAATGCGATTCACCACGCTCCCGACCATGGTGGTGTAGCGGATTCCGCCATTGAACTGCTTAAGGATTTCGGGATCTTCAAATACGCTATTCATGACGCTTTGTACCTTCGTGTTGAAATCTCCCTGAAGAGAATCGACAATACCACTTATAATTCGTTCTGCATGCCCAAGGACGACAGGATCATCCGCGGCTATTTCTTCTAGAAATTCAAATTCGTTCATAAAATTTAATTTTAGATTCGGAATATAACACAAAAAATGAACGAAGCAAATTGAACTCCCCTCGAGTAAAGTAGGAGTAAACGCCTAAGAGAAAGGCAAACCCCTAGATTGCCAAACCTTAAAATTTGAAATAGAATACAAATCAAAAGAAGGTAAATATTTCACCCTATTTTATGGGTTACCAACCTTCCATGGAAGAAGATTCTCCACTCAAACAAAAAGTGAGCAATGTCTCCGATCTTTTAGCTTTTTTTCATGAAAGCTGTAAAAACCCCGAAGATGAGATGATCGGAGCGGAGGTGGAACTGCATGGCATCCATACTGACACCTACAAGCCCGTTACTTATCTCGAAAAAAATGGGATGCGTAGCCTCCAAAATCGTTTGATTGAGGAAATGGGATGGAAAATCGATAAGCAGGAGGGTAAATACATCATCTCCATGAGTCGCGGAGGGGCTCATTTCAGTTTGGAATCCAGTGAAGCGATGGGCGAATTTGCGAGTCGCGTTCATTCCAGCCTTCACAACATGTCTTCTGAATTGCGACTTGAAAAAAATGAATTATTGGAGCTTTCCCGAAGTCATAATATAGCGTGGTTGGGGATTGGATATCAGCCCTTCAGCCCTGTGGATGAGATTCGGAATGTTAAAATCAAACGCTATTTGATCAGTGGAGAGGCGGCGGTTCGATTGAAGGGGCGTAGCGACGATTATTCCTGGAGCAATATCGCTTCCGTTCAGACCAACGTTGATTTCACTTCGGAAAAGGATGCCGGGAAGAAGTTTCAAACGCTGCTGCGGTTGGCTCCCTTGATGTCCGCCATGTACAGTCATGCACCGTTACGCATGGGAAAAGATTCCAAATTCATCAGTTATCGGACCCACATCTTTCGGGATATTTATCCGTGGCGCAGTGGGATACGCGAAAGTTTCTTCAAAAAAGGGTTTAATTTTAAGGATTGGACCGAGTTTTGTATGGAAGTGCCTATGGTGGCTATTTTTCGTGGACAGGATTGGATTCAAGTGAAAAATAGGAATTTTAGCCAATTTCTAAATGAGGGATACGAAGGATTTACGCCGATTTTGGAAGATTGGGTCATTCATTTGAGTTACATTTATACGGACGCTCGCATTAAAAACTACATCGAACTTCGGGTGTGTGATAGTTTGCCTCCCGTACTCGTTCCTTCAGTCAACGCCCTCACGAAGGCATTTGTTTACCATCCCGATGGAGAGGAAGCCATTAAGGCCATTACCAAGAAATGGACCTTTGAGGATTTCAACGAGGTCTATGAAAAGATTGCACAAGAAGGGATGGAGGCGGAAGTCCAGGGGAAAAGACTGATCGACTATTGCAAGGAAGTGCTTGAAATTGCTTCCGAATTTCTTTTTTCATTCCAGGTTTTAAATGAGCAAAAGGAAGATGAGTCGATCTACTTAAAACCCATTAAGCATTTTGTTTTTGTGGAAGGGAAGTCTCCCGGGGCCTGGGTCAGAGATCAGTGGAATGGCCCATGGAAGCAGAATCCGGAAAAATTGATTGAATGGTGTACCAGTGACCATTTGAACTATGGAAATTTTTAAGACTAAAAAGGCGTTGCGTGAGCATCTGATTCAGCTCACCAAGGATTTGGTTCGTTTTCCTTCTCATCCCGACGAACCGGTGAAACTCATGGAACTGGCCGATTTTATCAAGGCCTATTTTAAGGAGGAGAAAGTGATCATCAAATCCTATCTCAGCAATGGCTACCCTTCTTTGGTCATTTCTTTGGAGGAAACACGCCATCCCGAGATTTTACTTTCCGGGCATATTGATGTGGTATCGAGTAGCAATCGTTATAGCGCGTTGGAAGAAGGAAATCTTATGTATGGCAGTGGCGCATTGGATATGAAGGGAGGGGTTGCGGTCATGATGGCGCTGGTGAAATATTTTAGCCGGGCCTCCAAGCTGCCCTCTTTGGCGATCATGTTGACCGGGGATGAAGAAATTGGTGGACGTCATGGCACACGGATGCTATTGGAGCAGGAAGGGTATAGGGCCAATTTTGCCATCATCAATGAAGGGCGGAGGAAATACGAGATTGTGACACGCGAAAAGGGCATTTTGAATGTGAGGTTGGTGAGTCACGGAGAGTTCATTCATAGCGCCTATCCTTGGATGGGAGATAATGCATTGGAGTTATTGATGGAAACGCTTCTGAAGGTGAAAAAAATTTTCCCCAGGCCGGCGGATAAATGGATTTCGACCGCTAGTGTGACGGTCTTTGAGGCGGGAAAGGAAGAAAATACCATCCCGGGACAGGCGACCGCGGTGGTGAATATCCGTCTGACGGGTGGGAAGCAATGGTCCAAAGCGGTGGTTTTGGAAAAGATCGCTAAGCTCCTCCCTTCAAAAGTGGAAGTGGCCAGTTCCTCCTATGGAGAAGTGTTTGAGGTGGATGAACGCAACGAGTACATCAAATTATTGCGAAAGAGCGCAGAGGAGGTACTGGAAAAAAAAATGAACTACGGAGAAAATCATGGTTCTTCGGATGCCAAGATTTTTATGGAACAGGGGATCCCCTTGGCCATTTTAGGGCCGGTGGGTCGGTACCATCATTCGCCCAACGAAGTCTTGGAAATGGATAGTTTGGTGACCCATTTTGAGGTGCTGAAAAGATTCATCGAAAGCGAAGATGCCTACCGCCATAAAACATCAAGTGATCATTAGCTGGGAATATGTTAGAATCCACTCGGACTTCTAGGTCATTTTAAACGCTAAAAGATGATCAAAAAACCGGCGTGGGTTTCGGGGGTGACAGCGCTCATTGCCTTGATTATTGTGGGATGTGGCTATTGGAGCCAAGTGCGGGCCACCTCCTTGTTCGAAAAACAATTTCCTCCGTCGGGAAAATGGGTGCAGGTGCAGGGGCATCGGATGCATCTCGATTGCACGGGAGAAGGAAGCCCTACGGTGCTTTTGGATGCGGGCAACGGGAGAATGTCGCTGGATTGGAGTTTTGTTCAGCCGGAATTGGCAAAAACCACGCGGGTGTGTAGCTTTGATCGACCCGGCTATGGATGGAGCGATCCGGTTTCCACGCCTCGAACCGGTAAAAATATTGTGGCCGAAGAACAAGAAATGTTGGAGCGAGCCGGTGAAAGGGGGCCGTATCTTCTAGTCGGTCATTCTGGAGGAGGAATGTATGCTCGACTGTTTGCAAAGTATCATCCGGAAGCAGTGGCGGGCATGGTTTTATTGGATTCCGCTGCGGTGGCGGCCGATACATTTGATCCTTTGGAGGAGTTTCAAAATAAGCAATGGCAACAGTTTCGGGTGATGAAGTGGTTGGCAACCGTGGGGTTTTTACCGATTGTGGGTCACATCGCAGGGGAAGACGTCATTCCCGAGTTTGTACTCAAATTATCCAAAAATACGCAACAGATTTATTTGGCCGGGATGGCGCGTCCTTTTTATTTTGATACGTTGGCACGAGAAGGTCGGGAGTTGGATTCCCAGCAAGACGAGGTGTGGCAAGAACTGAGTTCAATCTCTACGTTTGGAGTGATGCCTCTGGTGGTTATTTCCGCGCAGTCCACAGTGCCGAACGATGCCACTCCACAAGCGTCGGAAATCAATGCTTACCTTCGTGAAAGTCAAAAAACTCTTTTGAATTTGTCTTCTTCCAGTCGCCAAATCATCGCGGAAAACAGCCATCATGATATTCATTTGGATGAGCCCGAAGTGGTGATTAAGGCCGTTCAACAAATGATCAAGGGCATTAGGTGAACAGCTCCTATAATTAGAAAAGGCCCCGCAGGGAGCAGGGCCTTTCATTTTATTGAATAAATTTTTTATTCAATGCTGAGCCTGAGTGTCGTAATTAGTTGCTTTCCTCGGCATTATATTCCGGCATTCGGTATTGGAGGCCCTCAATCGCTTCTTCGCTTTCTCCATTCAGGAGGATAAAGAGGCTTTCGTCGTCGCTTCCAGCTTCAACGGTAAAGGGAGCTTCATCTCCATGCACTTGATTGAAGTACGCGGCGCGAGCTTCCAAGATCATCCCTCGAGCCAAGAAGTCTTCATCGTCCGAAGTGATGCGGACTTCTACTCCTTCTTCCGTGTGGATGATGGAAACGGTGGCATCATATGCCCCCAGTACCCCACTCACGCGGTTCATGAACTGTTCTTGTAAGGCATTCACATCCACCCCGTCCGCCTCCAAAGTGGCTTTAAGATCGTGGGCTTGAAGATGAGCTTTAACCTCTTGAATGTCCATCCCGATTTTTCGTTCCAAGATGCGGTTAACGACTTGGTAGCCGGGTTTTCCGGCAAAAGGGGATTCATCCAGTGGAGAAGCCGCAAAGGCGGCCGAAGTGACCAACATGGAGCCCAAGAGAACTCCGGAAGCAATTTTGGTAAAGCGTTTCATAGTGATAAAATTAAAAAGTAAATAAGAATTAAAGAATAGAAGTGTGGCTTAAGCCGTTGTTGTTTCAACTGGCAGATATCTGCAATCATAGACAGTGGGGCTCACCAAAAAGTTTCATTTAAAATAAAGAAATCGTGAATGAGGATCTTCTTCAGATGAGAGATTTTTTAGAAATGGTAAAAAGAATGCGTAAAGCACTTTTTATTGGCTTAAAAGAAAAAGCTGTGTTATCCTTTTGTTAGGTCGTAGATACGATGTCGTAGGATTGCGAGTCAATCAAAGAAACCGTAGACAACTCCTCTCCGAATCGTACGAACCTTTACTCTCTGTTGGCTGGAGAGTTTTTTTTATTTGTAATAAAATCAAAAAGACGAGAGATTTAATACTGCTCGTCTTTGACTTTGACTGGGGTTTTTATGCAGATGTATTTTCGGAATGGTTCGCTTTGAACTGAATCCTATTGATGGCTCGTTCGTAAATCGAAGCATCTTCAGGAGTAGTCAGTGCATCCAACGGATAAGAATAAAGTCGCGATTGAGCGGCTTCTTCTCCATTTTGTGGTACAGCGAGAATGCTTAACTCCAATTTTCCATTTGCTTGTTTGAATCGCAGCTCAACATCCACGTTTTTACATGGCATGTCAAGTTTACTGAGGAGTTCTGCGGTTTTAAGTCGATCGAGGGGAGGCGTAATTTTATTCCCTTCGGTATCAATACATATAAGGCTTTTTACGGAAGGAACTTTTTCGGCAAGAGCCATCAAGTCTTTTCTTGGATTATCGCTAAATTGTTCTTTTCCCTTTTCTGAGAGGGTAGGAGGGGTATCCTTTTTCCCGCCTTCAAAGGAAAAATAAACATAGCGTGTGTCAGAGTGAAACCGGGACATAAGCAACATGGGGTTTTGTTTTTAGAATATAGATTTCATATCATTATAAAATATAATAATTAAAAAAGCAATAAATTTTGATGTGAGCGATCAGCGATTGAGGCGGCGAAATGCATTTTTTGCTAAGATTCTTCCCAAAAGTAATTTTTTTAGGTATAATGAAATGAAAATTTAAATTTCAAATAAAAATAAACTAACTCATCTTCATGCCTAAAAAATCCGTTCAAAAAGTTCATAATATTCCCGGTCTCACCTACGCCATCAGCCAGGAAGTGGTTCGCAAAGATTTCCGTGTGGCCATCTTCGGTTCCGCTCGCGTGAAGAAGGGGGATAAAAGCTACAAGCAAATTTATAAGCTGGCCAAGCAAGTGGGACAGCAGGATTTTGATGTGGTGACCGGCGGAGGGCCCGGGATGATGGAAGCCGCTAATGCTGGGCATTGTGCCGGAAAGGGCAAAGGAAAGGCTCATTCCATTGGTCTGCCCATTGAGCTTCCGTTTGAAGAACACATCAACAAGTACCTGGATATTCAACAGCACTTCAAGCATTTTTCGGAACGTCTGGATAATTTTATGGTGCTTTCCCATGTGGTGGTGATTACCCCGGGAGGGGTGGGGACCTGTCTGGAATTTTTTTACACCTGGCAACTCACTCAAGTTCGTCATATTTCAAAAATGCCGATCATCTTTGTTGGGCGTATGTGGAAGGGACTGCTCAAGTGGTTGGAAAAACCCATCAAAATGGGACTAATCAGCTCTCAGGACATGGAAAATGTCTTTTATGCACGGAATAACGAAGAGGCACTGGAGATGATTCTCGAAGTGAATCAAAGTTTCCAGCAGCATGGTGAAAAATACTTCGAAAACTATAAGAAATATAGGTTGGGTTAAAAACTCACCAATGAACCCGTTCGGGTTTTATTGAGCCCAGGTGAAAAGGTCTTCTTTGGAGAAGCGCACTTTAGGCATTTTGGGGCCATCCTTTCGATATCCGATCGCCAAGCAGACCACTGATTTTATGTTGGCGGGAAGATCTAAGATTTGATCATATGCGGGGGGGTCAAACCCTTCCATCGGACAGGAATCAATTTCCAGTTCGGCACAGGCGGCGAGCGCAAATCCAAGCGCAATGTAGGTTTGGCGATCCATGCTTTTTCGGTGGCTGGGGAAAGCGATTGTGAAAATCCCTTCATCATCCCTTCGTAATCTTTCATGGCCTCTCGTTTTTGCGCATCCCCTTGAGTGGCTAGCGTGAGATAGTGTTCTATGCGGTCATTGAGATCGGTGCGGCTGGCAAAAATTAGAAAATGAGACGCATCCGTGACTTGGCCTTGGTTGTATCCTTTTTCTTTGAGTTTTTCCAGCAGCGAGGCATTGGTTACCACATAAACATGGTAGGGTTGAAGCCCATAAGAGGCGGGAGCCAGGTGTACCGCTTCCAAGATTTTTTCCAAATGATCCGCCGAAACCTTTTTGGTGGGATCGAAGGACTTAGTCGCAAAACGCCAATCCAGGTGGGATAAAAATGAGGATTCCATAAAATAGAGGGAGATAATAAGTAGAATGAGCGCAACCAGTTTAGCACAATATGGTGAGGAATAGAACTCGTTTTAGGCTTGTGGTTTTGATACAATCCCCATGACTAATTCATTAAAATTTCATGACCAATTCATGAACAGAATGCCCCAGATTAAAACGTCACGCCCAACCCACCCAGGGTTAAAAGGCGATACGAAAGAGATTCAAAAAAAGTTACTCAGGTGGTTTGCTGAGTATCAGCGTCCCTTACCGTGGCGCCAAACCTACGACCCTTACCAGGTGTGGATTTCGGAGATCATGCTGCAGCAAACTCAAGTCAAAATTGCTTTGCCTTATTTTGACCGTTGGATGAAGGCACTTCCTACCATCCATGCCGTGGCCCAAGCCGACGAGCAAACCGTCCTCAAATTGTGGGAGGGGCTCGGCTACTATTCTCGGGTTCGAAACCTTCAGAAGGCCGCACGGGTGATTGTCGATGAGCATGGGAGTGTTTTTCCGAGTCGATACGAAGACATTTTAAAGCTTCCCGGCATTGGAAAGTACACGGCGGGGGCTATCGCCAGCATTGCATTCAATCAAGAAAAACCGATTGTCGATGGCAACATCATTCGGCTCATGGCACGGCTGCTCGATTACCGTGAGAACACACGCAAACCCGAAGCTCTCAATGTATTTTGGGAAAAAGCTCAAGAATGGATTCCAAAGGGCGAAGCGCGGAATTTCAATCAGTCGATGATGGAGTTTGGGGCCCTGCTTTGTACGCCAAAAGCGCCTGCCTGCGGGCAATGCCCCCTTCAAAGGAATTGTGGCGCATTCAAGGCCGGGACGGTTGAGCAGTTGCCCAATCGGGGACGAGCGACGGAGCGCGTTGATTTGAAGGTCGCAGTGGCCATCATTCAAAGATTGAACAAAATTTTTATACAAAAGAGGACGGCCAAAGGTCTCATGCAGGGCTTGTGGGAGTTTCCGGGGGGCAAGGTGGAGGTTGGAGAAAGTACGGTTGAGGCGTTGCACCGGGAAATCAAAGAGGAGCTGGGAATCACGGTGACCGCAGTGACGCCCTTCTTGCAACTCAAGCACGCCTACACCAAGTATGTGGTGGACCTCCACTGTTTCACGGCGGAGTACGAAGAGGGTGAGGTTCAATTGACGGCGGCCAGTGAGCATCAGTGGGTGGAGCTGGAGGAATTAAGCCAGTTCCCTTTTCCGGCCGCCAATACGAAAATCATTGATGCGTTGGTTCGGGCTAAATCGACACCGGCTTTGTTTTAGGCGCAATCTGAGTGGGGCGCCAATTTAATTGCAATAAGTAAGATTATATGTTTTAATAATAATAAACTATCATTCTTTAAATTTATCCCATGGAAAGATCACCAGAAGAAGAACCGGTAAAATCAGAAGAAGAAAAAGTAAAAGTAAAAGTAGTAACCGAGGAAATGTATGCAACCGGAATAGAAAATGCAAAAAGAGTTCTTTTGGAAGGATCAGGAACGATCCCTTCCAGTGTGCGGCTGGTCACCATGGGGAATTTTCTATATGTAACGGGGCTTGATCGACGCGGTACCACTTTTTGCATAAGGCCCGTATTCGTTAATAAAGAGGTGGCACCGGTAAGATCCGATTTTTCTGTTACGAGCGGTGCCATTCCCTTAACCCAGTTGAGGATTAATTTAAAGGATAAAACTTATACCTACGACAGAGACGATTGTATCTCTTTCTATCGTTTTTTTGATGTGAACACCGCACGCAGAGAGCGCGTAGCATAAAAAGTTAGTAAAACTCCACGGCGGTCACAATATTTCTTCCGGGTTGAAAGAGCATTTCGTTTTGATACGAGAGTCCAAAGGAAGCGCCGCTATCCAGGTGAAATCCCGACGTTGCTCCCGCGTTGTTTAGGGCCAACCCCAAGTCTACCACATCGCCGTAGACGCTGACATAATAGATCGTTTGGCCATCTTGGGAGAGTCCCAGTCCCGCCCGTCGCGCATCCAACCAGAATTTGCTGTCATTTTCGGTTTGTTTTACGTACGTTGCCTCATCAATCACGACGCCCTCATTCAAAACCAAGGGATAGTTTGAAATCGCAAACTCAATCTCTTCATAATCGTCGATCCATTCCCGGATGGGATAATAAAAGCGGTAGCTTCCATCTTTCATCTGAGCCAATAGGCCTCCGTCACCAAACGCCTCATCCCACCCAAACATCGATTTCATTTCACCATTGAGAAGGATGTCGCCTCCGGTTTCGTGGTAGTTAACCCCATCCGTAGGGTAGGTGTAGGCGTCAAAGAACGCTCCGTTCATGAGAAGGCGTTGATGCGACCGCTCCAGAAAGTTTTGAAAGGATTCCGCTTGAATTTCGGCAACACAATGATGAGGATAGTCGCATTCCACCGGACGAATGGAGTCATTTCCGTTGAGCACATTCATGTGAACACGCTCGGCATCCATTGCAATGATAGTGGTGGAGCCGTCAATGGAATACTCAAAGGCGGGACGGATCACTGCGGCATTTTTGGTGAGGGTTTCATAGGAAACCGAAGGTTCATTCGCGAGTTTTTCTTCAAGACGATAGAGGATTTCAGTGATGTCGCCGCGGGTCACTTCATGGTCCAAATAGTGGATGGTGGGGGGAATGGCGCCGCGACTTTCAAGGGCTTCAACGTATCCTTCGTACCAGGGGGCCTCAGCGTCTGAATTTTCTTCGATCGGTACATCGAGCGAGAGTGCAATGATTTTCGCCGCTTCGACAAAGGTGATGCGGTTTCCGGGTTGAAAGGTCCCATCCGGGTAGCCCGAGACAATTTGATGTCGCGCGGCAGTGGAAACATAAGGCGCAAACCATTCCGAGGCCGGAACATCGGGAAAAAGTTGGTCCGTAAAAATGTCTTGAGCCTCGAGGGTGCTGTTCACCATGATTTTGACCAATTCCGCACGATTGATGAGGAATTGAGGGCGAAAAAATCCATCGGGATAGCCGGAAATCGTGCCCTGTTTCTCTGCAAAATCAATGGCGTGGGTGTAGGCGTGAAATGCGGTGTCCGGAAACGAGGAAGTGCTTGAAAAAACCAGGGGGATGGTGAAGAGAAGGCATAGAAGAACCGAGAGGACGAGTCGCATGCAGGAGGGAATTAATCCGATCCTATTATGCCGAAAAGGGAGCGAATGTAAAAATCAAATGCTCACTTCCTTAAAGTGGGTCATGAAAAAAGTACCGTTTCAGGCAACCCGCATGCCACAAGGTCCGATGCCGTTAGTGTGATTTGTCTGAGATTGAGGTCCTGCGAAATAACTTCAGCATTGGCGATTTTTTGCTCGAGGACAGATTCTGTCTTTTCGGCATTCAGATGATTTCCGGTCAGAAGTTTTTTGAGGAGCATTGCTTTGGCCATTTCGGGTGCTTCCCCGGGAGGCAATAAAGGAACGACAAGTTTGAGCCGTGCATTGCGATGGAATTGGATGTTTTTTAGCTGAAATAAAGTGGTTAAATCGTGATCATGGTAGATTTTTCCCCGTGCCACTCCGGTTACCGTTTCGAATGCCCCATTAAAAGCGAGCACAACTTCTCCGATCACACAAAGGTTTTCGGGAGAGGTATAATTCCTGATCCCGTATTCCAGAACGGCAGTGAGTTTAGTATGGATTTTCGCTCTTTCTTCCTCAATCGCCTTATCCTTACTATTCATCTCCACCAAGATGCGATCAATGAATTCCGATAAAAGGGGGTGACAATACGCAGAGCGGGAAAAGCTTTCCAGGGTTTCAATTGTGTCTTGCGGTTCATTTCCGGATCGGCTCAACCGTTGCTCCGCGAGAGAGGTCACGTTGCTTCCCGTTGGGATCGACTCATTTCCATGAACTAGAAGGTGTGAGAGTGTTTTCAATTGGCTGTCGGTGGGGCCTTCACTCTGGCTCATTCTTTGAATCAGTAACCGTAGCTCCGGGCTGATGTCGTTATTGATGTAAGGAATCAATCGGTACAGTTCATGAATCACTTCGAAAGGCACAACAAGGGGTTCCTCCAATGCTTCGTTGGACAACAAAACAAGCGCTTCCGATCTCCCATCGGTCCCGCCTTCAAAGTATTGAAGGTGAATGGTGGTGGGTTTTGAAACCGGAGCTTCGTTGTGTTCGGCTTCTTTTGTGCGGGGGCCAAATAGGGGGATGACAGTTCCCATAGAGGAGGTTAGAGATATAATATAATATTTATATATATATAAATATAAATTTGCAATAAAGTCAACTGTATTGTGAATAAAATCGCCCACTGGTGGAGAGATCCCTCCCATTTAATCTCTAACTACCGTCATCTTATTAGCCTAATACCTCTTCTTTCACTCAAATCCAGTGAGCAGTTACGGGCACTAGTGTCCCGTTAAGTTTTGATTAAAAAAGGATTTCAGGAATAGGCAAAGC
>CAYTES010000027.1:0-18400 GCA_964436935.1 uncultured Candidatus Peribacteria bacterium
GCCTTGATCGGGGTTGCCGTCGGAGCTACGGCAACGGGGGGCTCTTCCTTCCCCGTGGCCAGGATCAGGACCACGGTTAAGACCAGCGCAACGGCAACTGCCATGCGGATCCATTTGCCTTGCCGTTGGCGGTTTTTCTGCAGTTTTTGGATATCTCCAAACATCTTTCCTGCCTCCGATTTTTCTCGGGATTTTTTTTCCAACACTCTGCCTTCAGAGTACCAGCCACTCCCGAGAGAGGATTTGTAGCCAGTCCACCATTGCTTCATTGTTAGCAACGAGGGACAGGCTACAAACCTTCTTTGTTTCACTCAAGCCTTTTTAAATTTCTTCCGAACTGTCAAAGAACTTCAGGAGAATCATCCATCTTTTTTAAAATTGAGATGATGAATCCCACCTGCCTGTATTGAACAGCCCCTTATTTTTAAGCCCATTTCTTTTTCTGTCAAACTTTCCAACTCTCGATCCCCATCCGTTTCATTTTTAATAGCAAATAAAAGCCATTGGTGAGTACAATGGTCCAGAGTTCCGCATACGGGATCGCAAGGCTTAAAAATAGGTTGTAGGCGACCGCGGCCAAAATTCCGTAGCCGATTTGATCTTTTTTCATGCTGGGCGATGTTTTTGGCTCAATGAGCATGATGCTTGCCATGAAGTAGAGCGTGGAATGCGTGAAGCTGTAGGTGAGAAAATCTATTTTTTCTTGAAAGAAAAGCAATGCCGCGTGACTCACCAGAAAGCTGAGTAAGAGCGGATATTTTCTCCACTTTTTTAAACCCAACACGATCCATCCTAACACCAATACCAGCGAAACTAAGCCCCCAAAGTCCGTTCCCCACCAGGAAATAAATGGCGCGTTGAGTCCTAAGACCGACTGAAAAAGCAGGATCGTTAGAAGCAGTCCGCCCACTGCGGGATTCATCACAGGCATCCCTTTCCACATTCCCCATACTTTGATTGCCATGGCGAACGTTGTGGCGACCAGCGCGTGGAGGAGGTGCATTTGGTTGGAGAGTCCGCCCCCGTTGTTCGCCTTGACGTTCCAAAAATTCAACAAGAGAAAAAGAATCAGTCCGGTGATGAGGGTGTCTTCGAGGTTTTTGTGTCGACCGGTGAGTTTGGAAAAAATGGCTCGTAGCACTATCGCCCAGCCTAAGGTGACCGCTAAGTGAAGGATAAACACTAATAGAGACAGTCCTAACACAACGGCTGCTATTTTTAAGGCCAAGGGGTCTTTCTCGATCGTCGCCCAGTTCTCGGTTGTGAGCATATTGAAAACCCACCACCCGACGGCTCCCATCGCCATTAGCACTAAAAATGTAAAACACTGTTGAATCGGAGTGAGCTTGAATTTCATAAGTTCTGCGGTTAAACTTCATTCATATTCTGTAGTTTAATCTTTTTCTCCTCTCATGAAAAAATCTCTTCTTGTTGATAAAACGTTTTATGTTTTGATTGGGATTCTCCTCGTATCCAATCTCTTGCTTGCCGGCTGTTCCTCCACAGATGAAAATGGGGTGGTTGTTCCCGAAGAGGGCACGACCGTTCAGGATACGCCTCAACAGTCGAGTGAGGATTCTACGGTTGAGAATTCTCCCCAAACCGGAGAGGATAAAACTTCCGAAGAATCCACGGTTCCCGGATCTAAGCCTGAACCCTCTTCTTCCGCCCCTGCTTCGGGTCAAAATTCGAGTCAGGAAGCTTCCGCTCCCGAGGAAATTGCCACCGTGTATGCCGATGGAACCTATGCCAGCACCGCGTCGTATCAAACTCCCGCCGGTGCGGAAACGGTCCAGGTGCAACTTACTGTTGAAAATGATGTGGTGACCGGCCTCACGGTAACGAATCAGGCGGCTGACCCCACCAGTAAGAATTTTCAAGATCTTTTTATTTTGGGAATCAATAGCTTGGTAGTGGGGAAATCATTGGATAGTTTGACTGCATTTTCCGCAGTGAATGGGTCGTCGCTCACACCTATTGGATTTAATGCCGCTTTGGTGACGGTGAAGGCCCAGGCTCGGGTTCAGGCGTCTTGATTTTTTTTTGTGGTGAAGGCGTGGTGCGAAGGCTTTAGTGATTGCTTAGGAGCTGTTCACATAAAAGGTTTTATAATGGAAGCGAGGATATTTTATCAGTTCAAGGAAAGACGAGGAGGCCCGCCTTAGGAGGAGGATTGACGATGAAATGGGAAAAATGAACGCTCCCCTACGGGTAAACCTCCAAGGAGCCTGTCTTCTTTGTTATTCGTCGCTTCCGTACCTTCCAGGTACGCTATGCTCCTCATGTCTCGAATCCAGACCCCTTATGAGGTTTGCCATTACAAACTCTTTTATGTGAACAGCTCCTAGTCTTTTTTTATGCTACGATACGCTCAAGAAGAATCCATTTTTGGGACCCGTGTTCGCCTTCTTGTTGTCCACAGCGAGAGACGTGAGGAGGAGGTGAATAGGGCGATTCGTTTGGCATTTGAAGAAGCCCATCGGATTGAAACTTTCTATTCTCGATTTTTATCCGAAAATGAATTGGCTCGTTTGAATGGATTGATCGGAGAATGGGTGGAGGTTTCCGAGGAGCTTTATGAATTACTCCAGTTTGCAGAAGAATTGAAAGTCGTTTCTGGAGGGGCCTTTGATGTCACTGTAAAAAGTCTATTGGAAGGATGGGGATATGATGCCCGCTATTCTTTGCAAGAGCAATCGAGTGGAGCAATCGGTGAGATTCAGTTTCTCGCACCTTTCCAAGTTAAAATCAGTGCGTCCGTGGATTTGGGAGGGTTGGGAAAAGGGTATGCATTGGATCAAATGAGGATTTTTTTGAGTGATTTTGCGAATGTATTGGTGGAGGCCGGAGGGGATTTGTGGGCGAGGGGATTGGATGAATATGGAAAGCCTTGGCGTGTTTTATTTGAACATCCCACTGATCCTACTCAAGCGATTGGATTTATCGATATTCCCGTTGAGGGGTTGGCGTTGGCGTCAAGTAGTCCCAATCGACGGCGGTGGCGAGATCGCCACCATTTGGTGGATCCGCGTATGGCACGCCCTTCAACTCAAATGTTGGCGGTTTACACGCAAGCCAAAACTGCACTTTTGGCCGATTCCTATGCCACGCTGCTTTTTGTGATGGGATTTGAGACAGTTTCCAGGGTCATCGAAAAATTTCCCATTGAGGCGATGTGGGTGAGTCCCAAAGGAGAGATACGGAAAACACCCGGGTTTTTAGGTGAACTTTTTTCGACTTCTGAGCCGGTTTGACTCCATCGTACGCAAAGAAAATAAAGGGAGAGGTGCTGCTCATGGGCAAGGCGGGTTAGGTGAAATTTATAGTGAGTTTATCAGGTTTGGTTATGACGAAAAAGAGCGGTAATTTTCACCGCTCTTTTTGCGTTTTATTGTCGCGTTATTTAGTGCGCGCCTTTATTGAGCTGTGGCCTGAAAATATTGGTACAACGCTACCGATACATCGTAGCGAGTCAATTTTTCATCCGGCTTGAGGTACAACGTGCTGTATTCCAGCATGAGATCGTATTTTTCCACCGCACCTACGTATTGAGCGAACCAGTCCTCCTCAAGGACATCAATATAGGAGTAGGATTGGTTCAATTCCAAGTCGAAACTTTGGTTGAACATTTTGAGGAATTCCACTTTATTGATCGTGTTTAAAGGGCGGAAGGTTCCATCGGGATAACCGGAGATGACGCCTTCATCCAAGGCGAATCCCACATACTTGGAATACCATTGATCTGTGGCCAAGTCGGAGAGTGTTCCCGCTTTGGAGGCTAAGGCTTCGGAAATGCTTTGGTCACTGGCTTCAAGTAACATCTTCAGTACTTCAATGCGATTGATTTCATTTTCTCCTTGAAAGGTTCCATCCGGGTATCCCTTCACTACTCCTTTCTCATAGAGATAGAGTACGGCTTGTCCTTCCAGCGTATCGGCATCGATATCTGAGAAAGGATTCACGGTTTCGTAGGCGAGGGTGACTTCCATGCAATTGTTTTGTTCGTTGCTTTCACTCACTTCACCCCGATTGTCCATGCATACTTCTCCCAAATCTCCTTCTCCAAATCCTTCCACTGCCACTGAATCGATCGTGGTGGACTGCCCGTGGACCAAGAACTCTTTTTCTTTGAGTGTTTTCCAATCGTATCCTCCATTGCCGAGCGTTTCTCCCGTGCTAGAGTCGTATGCTGTCCATTTGATCAGTCCGCTTTCCTCTTGGACATCGGCATAGCCTTGGTTCGTCACTTCAAAGGCCATTCGGTCGTAGATTTCGGAATCCGTGGCTTTGATGAGGTAGATTTTTTTGACAACCAAATCGGGAGAGAGTGTATTTTCGAATGTATTATTGGATTCATTGGATTCATCGACGGCGTTTTCTGAATCGATTTCAACGCTGACTTTTGTTCCGTAAGGGTATTCATCCAACGTGTAATGGATTTCTCCTCCGGAGGGGTAAAAGGTTTCATTGGAGCCGGCATCCCATTCGTACGCATATTTCAATTCATCATTCACATAAATGTTGGTAATTCCTTTTTGTTCTTGTTGCTGCGAATAATAGTCTGTTACGGCGCCCCCTCCCTGGTTTTGAATGATTACATTCAATTGTCCATCTTGATCCAAATAGGTGTCGGTGACAATGAGATCGGGAAATACATCTTCCGGATAGCCTAAGCTGACGGTGGCATCGTCTGAATTATTGTCTAAATTGCCTTCATAGGCTCCGTCTTCCAAAGTAAAGCTGGCGGTGATATCGTAATTTTCTCCCGGAATCATGTCGTAGGCCCCAACCACTCCGGTCCAAACCGGCTTGCATCCGTTCGGTTCATCTTCCCAAAAACTGAGCGCATAGCTCGTGTTGTAGACCACGTCTCCTTCCACCTCTACGGTCACTAATCCTTTGGCGTAGTCGCTGGGAACATTGATGATACAGGTATCGATTTGAATGTAATCGTAATAGGGATCACCGGTTGGTTCTCGGACGTCATCGGTGGTTTCTCCAAAGCTTACCACTGAAATACCTTCGACTGAAAGATCGATGTCCGGATAAGGTCCTTTCAGTTGGATGTCTTCACTTCGGCTGTTGTTGCTCGTGCTGCTTTCGGTTAAGCTTCCTTCGGGATTAAAGCTGGCGGAGAATGTATAGGTTTCTCCTTCCACCAAATCATAGGCTCCGATAACGCCCGCATAGACGGCCATACAGCCATCTGTTTTGCCGGCATAAAAACTCAAGGCGTATGAGGTTTCGTTTACCACTTCGCCATCGATTTTTACTTGCACCAATCCGGTTGCATACTCTTCCGGACCATTTTGGGCGCAGGTGGTGATTTGGATGTAATCCTCATAGGGATCTCCGGTGGGCTCTTGAACCTCATCCGTCGTGGCTCCAAAACTCACTATATTGAGATCGGTGATCGAAAGATCGAGTGTGGTTGCCGCCCGTGCGACTGAAAGCGGCAGCATCATGGCCAATAGGCCAAGGCTCAACCCTGCAGCAATGCTGCGTTTCATTTTTTTAAGTGTGGAAGTATGCATGGTAGCGAGGAAATTAGAAAATATAAATCATTTTATGATGCTAATCCTATAGACACTTGACCGACTAAAAAGTTTCAAAATAAAGTGGGTTAGGGGCGATATCTTTTCGTTACGGCTTTCTAAAATTTATAAAATATTATATAATGTATAAAGAAACTTCTTTTTTATGCTTATTAGAGCCGTCCGTGTGGGACAAAAAATCAATGTGCGTGAGCTTCAGATTCAAATGAAAATGAACCTCATTTTTCGAGAACCTTTTGTTGCAGAATATACCAAAAGGAAATTTATCGGAATTTTTCGATATGGCGTCGTTGTTTTTTGGGGGTTTAATCAAGAAGACAGCGATGAGTTTTTGGAAAGCATCCAGCCTTTTATTGTGGAACCTTTCTCTCGTTTTGAAGATGAGTATGTGGATGTTTTGACCGGAAAAGCCTCCGATCGAGTGGCCGGAAATGCGATTCATATTCGTAGCGCCGATGTGCTCAAGGTGGCGTTGATTTTTGAGGTTTTAGCCCGTTCTTCCGCCTTGGAGTATTTTGAAAAGGAGATCGAAAAAATCATGTCCGAATTTGAACAAGTGGTTCAGTCCTTTGCGAAAGCGGGGAAAACGACGTTGTCCACTCGTGAGTTATTGAAACGGGTGGGAGTTGCCATGAAAATTCAACATGCGGCGGTGGGGCAAATGGCTATGTTGGATAAGCCGGATCTCACGTGGGATTCGCCTTCTTTGGATCGTTTTTATCGCGATTTAGAGCAGAATTATGAGATTGAGGATCGGTATTCCATTATTAGCCAGAAGTTGAAGATGCTGTTTCATAATGTGGAATTTATTTTGGATTTTATCGAAGCGAGGCGCAGTTTGATTTTGGAAGTCATCATTGTACTGCTCATTTTGATTGAGTTGTTGATTTTTTTATTTCAAACTTTTGTGCAGGGGCTTGTGCATTAAGCGTAATGCTTTTATTGCTCTACGGGTTCTACTTTTTCATTGGTGTTGTTCTCTTCCGTCGCTTGTCCATTGTTTTGATACGCCGGATTCATCATTTTATTCCCCTCGTAGACTCCTTCTTGATTGTAATTTTGAATATTTTGTTCATTGTAATTGTCGTTTCCCCACATCATTTGTATCATTGTTTTTATCCCTTGGGCCGCCGTAGAGGCGGTGAATAGAACGCCTAGGGCTCCGGCAATCACCGCGATCCAAACGGTGTTCAAAAACATTTTTTTGTCCGCATATTTGTACAGCCAGAGGAGTGCGGCAATAAAACCAAATAATGCCAGACCGGCGAAGATCCAGTGAAGGTGAATCCATACCGCATAATAACCGAGTCCGTAACCATTCGCACCGTACATCATAGAGAGGGGATTATAGAGGTAAATATGATTTAGAATAGAAGTTTCATGGGGAATGTCAATTTTTTCCATTTTTCTTGCAATTTGGTCCGATAACGTGGTATATTATCATGATGCCATTACCGAATCTACTTTTGGGTGCTTATCGAGAGGAAGGGCAACGAGGCTTTAGGAGCTTCCTAATTGCATTTCATCGTAATCTTTGTACAATGGTCATGAGTATGGTTTTTGCTGAGTTTTTTTGATTGTTTATGATGCGTTTTTTGTGGACTATTTTGGGCCGAATGGTGTCTGGGCTTGGATTACTGTGTTTTTTGTACGTTCCTGTTTTTGCTTATACCGATGTAACGGATCAAGATGAGTATGTCGTAGCCATAAAGTCGCTTTCCGAACAAGGTCTTTTCGTGGGGTATGAAGACGGTTCTTTTCGTCCCGATCAAAAAATCACCCGTGCTGAAGTGCTTAAACTGCTTTTGGTGCTTGAATGGGGTTCTATTATTGATGTTCCCGTGAATTCTTGTTTTTCGGATGTGGATTTGGAAACGTGGTACACTCCTTATATCTGTTTTGCCAAGATTGATGGCGTGGTTCAGGGCTATGCGGATGGCACGTTTGCCCCCACGCAAAATGTCACTTTGGTCGAAGCGGCAAAATTGATTGTAACGGTTTTGGATTTACCCCTTTTGGACTCTGGGCATGAGGAATGGTATGTGCCGTATCTTTCGGTTTTGGAACACCGGAAAGCGTTGCCACTATCGCTTGAATATTTAACGGAGACGTTGACCCGGGAAGAATTTGCGGAAATGTTATGGAGGGTTGTGGAGGGTGTGGAGGATCAACCCTCTTTGGTTGTTTCTCAATTGAGTGCCGCGGTTTGTGAGGAATTTATTCCCGACATTCCGCCCTCGGTGGATCTTGAGAAAGTGAAAGACGCTTGGTTTTCTTGGGTGAATGACGCTCGAGCTCAAGCGGGTTTATCCGCTTATGGCGGGAGTTTTCAGTTGGACCGTACGGCGTATGAATGGTCCGTTTATTCTGCAGAACGAGGCTATATCGATCATAAACGTCCCGGGACCAGCGCCTATTATGACTATCGGGCGATTGAGGGATGGTTCGAGGACTTGGGCGTGACTTTTGAGAATCACGGCGGCTATACGTTTACGGAAAATATAGGCCGAGGGCCTTATTCTTGCTTTGAATCGGATTGTACTCAAGAGGTGATCGACATGATTCGTTATACCTTTGATTATTTCATGAGTGAGAAATATTCTTCGTACCGTCCCCATTACAACAGCATTATGAATGGGCAGTTTAAGAAGATGGGGTTTGGAATCGTCCTGCCGGAAGGGGGAGGTTATTATTTTACGGTTCATTATGGGACAGCGGTCGATTCGAGTGTTGTCTTGTGTGATGAATGAACCATCTGCTAGTTGCCCCACTCTTCACGATTTCTCCTAGATTCAGCGTCTCTTTCGCTTTTTTCTTCTTCGTTTTTCCCCTCTTTTTGTTTGAGTTTCTTTTCCAGGGCTTCTGCCGTTCTTTCCCTTTCCTCTTTTTGCGCATCCAGTCGGTTGGCCAGGATAATTAGCTCTTCAATCGACATATCGGCATTGGCTTTCCGAATCACGGCTCCGGTTATTCTCCATCCCAGGTCTGATCCGTATAGAGCGTATAGTTTGGCAATGAATCGTTCATCGGCATATAATCCGGTGTCAATCAACGCCTCTATCGTTTCATTGAAATGCGGCGTGAAATCGTCTCCCTCATATTGATCCAGTTTATTGCCACACCATTGTTTTAAGTGATGCATGTCTTCCAGGAATTTGGGGGATCCCAGGATGGGCAAAAGCTCTGGATTGTATTTTTTTGAACCGTAGATTTTTAACAGAGAATCAAGGAGTTTAACTTCGTTGTCCCATTTGCCGGAGGTGAGATGGTGAAGGATCGGGTCTATTTTACCCATCAACTGAAAACGTGCGACGATTTTCCATGATTTTTTTTCTTCCCCCACAATCAGACTGACATAAGACTCGTACTCTTCTCCGGTTCTTCCTTCTTGAATGGATTTGAGGAGGAAGCGAAAGGTGGTATCGTTTTGTATCATTTTCCAGATGTTTGCTTTAAAAAAATCGTTTGCTTCATAGGTTTGATGGTATTTATAGCCTCTTTGAAACAGTTCCAATAGTCGCTTCATGGCAATGGTATTTTTTATATCTTCCTCTTCCATGATCGTGAAGAAGGTACTCAACCTAAGGCCGGCTTTTTCAAATTGAATCGCCCATTTTAGATACTCGCTATTTCCCATCTTCTGAATGGTTAACGCATCTCGTTTATAGTCGACGTCACCTAGTTTTTCCAGTAGCCATTTGAGCTCTGACCAAGCCCCCCCTTGTTCCAACATTTCCACCATTCCTTTCAACGCTTTTTCGTTGATTTTTTGTGGGGAATAACGTATGGCCTCTATCAAATTAATGTCTGGTCTTTTTTCAATCGCCTTCATGAAATGTAAAAAAGAGGGATCGCTTTCGCGTTCCAAATAAAGTTTTAGAAAAGAATCCATTTTGAAATATTCTTCTTTTTCTAGTTTTGACTTTACTCTTGACGCCAAGTTTTTAAATTGACTCATGTCTTTCACTTTTTTTAATCCTTCAAAATGCTCGATCCATTCCAAAGGCGGTTCCAATCCCCATGCTTTGATGGATTTTAACCGTTCCGGACTTTCGTTTTGAAAAATTTTCCCAGTTCCCAGCCAATTCAACATTTCTTCCGGAGTGAATCCGCTTTGATGTAAACTTCGCACTTCCGCCGATAGTAAGGTCCCGCAGGTGAGCGTAACGCTATTGAGGGCTTCTCGATAGTCTTCGCCATGCCACCACATTCCAAGCGGATGTTCGATGAGTGTATTCGCTTCTTCCATTCCTTTACTCACACCGTCATGACGAAGGATTTTATAATACGCCAATTGTTTTTTGAGTGCTTCTTTATCACCCTCGGGAATCAATCCCACTCCAAAAGCACCGGTGAAGGGGGTGGTTTCTTTTCCACTTAAAATCTCGTCACATCCTTTTTTTTCTGTGGAATTTGGGGATGTGGTGAGGCATTCCACGAATGGGTAAATGCCGCCCTTTTTTTGGAGAGCGGGATCTGTTGCTTCGTTTTTTTCTCTATGTAGAATACGGTTTAATCCATTATGTCCATTTTCGATTATCTCCAGATCTCCTTTTTCTCCCGGGTAACTGTCTTTGGTGAGTGTTTCAAATTGTACGTCATTGTCGTATCTTCCGAATTGAAGTAATCTTCGACAATAGTCACGTGTGTCTTTGATTTCGATCGGGCTGAAGGGTTCCATTTCTTCATCGATAAAGTAATTGCCCACGATCGCTGCTCCCACGAGTCCGACCAATACACTTTTTGGGTGTTTTATTTTTCGCAATAAAGATAGCAACGTCCCGGGTTCTTTTTGTGGCTTGGGTTTGATCAATTCTTGCTCTAATTCTTCCGCGGCTTTTCCCATTTCTCGCGCCGCAATGACCAATCGATCGTCGGGATTTTCCATAAAGATAGAACTAAGAAAATGCTTGCGAAGCTTTAAATATAGAATATTTATTGACAATGTCAAGTTATTTGCTAAGATGCTTTCTCGTTTACAATAATTTTGACATGGGACTGCTCTTCGATTCTAAAACCGATTGGTCTTACAACACCCCCAGTTCTTTCCGGACGATGGTTGAATCTTTTGAGCACGGAGAGCGGCCCGAGTTGAATGACGCACTTACTCCCCATATGAGAGAGTTTTTTGTGGCACTTCGATTTTTTTTGGAAAATCCCGGAGTGGACCCGGAACATTTTGAATGGGAGAATCGTAAGCTGCTTCCCCATTTCAAACGATTGCAACGTACGGCGGTGGTGAGCGGGGAAGAACCCGTAAATGTTTTTAAATTGCTGCGTGATGGGCTTGTCCCCAAAGCCTTGAAGTACAAGCTTTACGACGGTCAGATTCGCACGTTAATGGATTGGATTTCTTCGCAGGACCGCCCTCCGCTTCAGCTTACCTCCGAAGATGAGCTTACTCTTTTGCCTCCTCAACAAGAAGATTCCATGCTTGATCCCTCCATGGAATCTCCCGGTGAACCTTCGGAGGAAGCCGTGAAAGAAGCGTATGCTTTAATCATTCCGGTTCATCAGGATTTTTATCGCAGAAAGATTTTTGATCTCTATGATGAGCGAAATGTGATTTGGGAAGCGTCTCCCCATCAATTGAAAAAAGCTCCAAAAAGGCGCCTTCGCCCGGAAACAATTCGCCGCTATTATTCCACATTGACGTTGAATAAACATCAGGTGATTCAGGAGCCGGGGGCGGGATCGTGGTTTTTGGATTCCGAGACGTTTTACACCGACCGCTCCATTCCCGATTTGAAAATTACCGTTTTTGAAAATCAGTTCGGGGTGCCTTATCTTTTGGCGGAGAGTGCCATGGCAGAAGGTTTGGTTTCTTTTTCGGTCGTTATCGGTCAGCCGGATGATCCCGGTGTGATTGCGCCTCCTCGACAGGTTTCTCTTAAATCCGCTTTATTGCCGGAAGAGTTGGTTAAGGAGCTTCAGCGCACTCGTGACATGCAAGGGAGTGATGAAGATAAGGTTGATTCGGTTTCCAATTTGGTGCAAATGAACTTGGACTATTCGAATGACCCGAGTTATAACGAAATTTATAAAAAGGACAAGTCTCGTTATTATTTGGAAGTGTGGCAACACCGACAAGTGGATTGTGATGTGGCCGCTAATTTTGGTGCCGAATTATTGAGGCAGTTGGGTTTTTCGGCTTATATTTTGGACGGGAATCAATCCCAAATTGATCCCGATCGCAGTGGATCGGTTTTAATGGAGTCCAATAATCATGCCCGACTGATGGTTTATTTGCGGGATGTTAAACGATGGAAAGAGGTGGATATGACCCCTCCTTCTTCGGATCAAGAACGTAAAAAAATGGAAGAAGATCACAAAAAGAAAATGACTCCTCGTTTTTCCAAAGGGGATAAGCCCGTTTCATCCACCGATCCTGTCGATAATTTTGCGAAAATTGCCGGTTGTTCTCCCGGGGAAGCCGCTGAAATCATTCATTTGATTGAACGGCTCAGAAATACCCCGGATTCTCATGGCAATTTGGTGTATGAAGAATCGAAACGAATTTGGCAAGTTCTGGCTAAGAATTCAGTTGTTCCTCGTGTGGTCGAACGTGGCCCTGTTTCTCTAAGCCTGGGTAATAATTTGCGCTACCCTGAACAATTTCCGCTTGCGACCTTGTTTAGTATCTTGAATCCGCGCGTTGCCACGCGGCGTGTTTCAAAGTTTCATGAGCAACCTGTTTTTCATGGATTGACCATTTGGGTCATTTTAGATCTTTCGGGCAGTATGGCGGCTCAAGATGACTATACGCATCAGTTGCGTTATCAACTTCAACGTGACAGTGCTTTTTTACTGACAGATTCGATGATGTCCGGATCGTATATCATGCGAACCCAAAGGAATCTTTCTGAATCGGTTCAACCGTTGCAAGTTTCTGTTTTAGGCGTACTGAATAGCCAAATCATGATTTTTTTACCACTGACTGGTGCTTGGACTCCCTTGGAACAGGTTCAGCTTTATCACGCGGCAAATCAAAGTCCCAATGGGGATAACCCGGATCATCTTGCCTTTCAACTTGTGCGTCGTCAGATTGAGCAGCTCAATAAAACTCAAGACCCTGCTGCACTGCAGGATCGTTTGGTCTTGTGGTATACGGATGGTGTACCGGACTCGGTCGAATCCTGTATCCAAGAATTGACCTTGTTGCGTAAACTGGGAGCCATGCCTTTTGGTTTTGGTATAAGTGAATCTGCCGATCAATCCGCTCTTGCGCATATGTTCGGTGAATTCCACGAAGTTATTAAGGATTTAACCACGTTGGCTTCTCGTCCTTTGACGGTTGCCACCGATTTACTTTCAAAAAAATATTTAACTCTCACTGAGTATGACTCCTAAACCTTCTTCATTGGATCTTTTGAGGAATCCTTTATTTGAACTTCCGGTTTCCGAGGGTGTTGTGCCCGAATCCTCTCGCGAGTTTGCGGCTCAGTATCTTACGCACTTGAACGCACAGCATCTTTCCGATGTGTATAAGATTGAAACGCTGTTTTCCTATGCGGCTCATCTTAATGGGAGGTTTCAAGATTTTTTGGCTCGTTTGGATTCATCCGCATCCGAGCCGATGTCTTTGAACGAGCACGTTGCTGAATTTTTGAATGATCCCGAAATGGCTGATTCGTTTGCCTTATACCGTGCGCTGCTCCTTTCTCTGGATACGCCGTTGAAACTGCATCGATCCACTTTGGAAGAACAGGCCAATGCTCAGTTGTCTTCTTTGGAAGAGTATTCCCAAGCCAAAGTACGACAAACTCAGCTTCGTAAGCTTGAAGAAGAAGAATCGATGATTTTACGTCGTATTTTTCAAAAAAAGACGAAGGGAACGACTTCTTTGGATTTTGCTCGGTTGGCGATGGTTCAGGATCGTATTAAAGCCGTAGGCGTTGAGTTCATTCAATTCAAAAAGGATCGTCCAGAAGTTGCGGCGCGTTTGGAATATGATCTTTTGGTGGATTATGCGACACAACTTCGGACCACCGGGTTTATTTTTACCGAGAGTCAAAAGCTATTGGTTCGGGACATTGCCATGAGTGCCCTTCAAGCGCATATGTTTTTATTGGAAGGGGAAACCGGTGTGGGAAAAACCACTCTGGTTAAGGCGCTTGCCCAGTTGTTAACCGGTAAATCGTATCAGCGTGCGGTGGGTGGAGGGGCCGAAACTCCTTTGACGGATTTATTGTATAGTCGCCATTTCGACGGCACTTCCACCGGGTATGGATTCCATCCGCTCCTTCAGGCGATGACGGGACTGCGTTCGGATAAAGACGAAACTCCAGACCAAGAGTTGGGTGAAGTTTATCTTGATGATGAAGGGAATGATCGGCCACCCCATGTCCAAAGGTCTTTGGCAAAATTTGTGGCTGAAGCAAAACCCGGGACGGAGGTTGCCATTCCGGAAACGGCTTTGCCTTCAAAGCGAGTTCGCGACAAATTTTTATATTTTACCGCACAAAACCCGGAGAATGGACGTTATAAGCGCGAAAAAACCGGTATCGAAACCCGTCGTGAATTTGGCAATCGTATTTTTGTTTTGGATTATTTTGATCAGACGCCCGAGCGCCCCGATTTGTTTCGTTTTCTTTTGGCACATCTGATGAATTTGGAAACTCAACGCTACCGCGTGATTTCTTCCTCGGAAATGAGTCCTTCGTATAAGCCTCATTCTCAAACCGGAGAAATCATTTTGGACACCACTCCTACGATGGGCGGATTTTTATGGCGCTTTGCCAATGCGTGGAAACAGCTTTTCGAATCTTTTTCACGCAAGCGGACGACCGTGTTGCACGCTCAATTTCCGACTGAAACGGTGGAAAAATTTTATCTTAAAAAAATGATTTTGGCCTATGATATTGTGGGGGGGTGGTTGACGGAATTTTTTAGTCAGGAAGTGTATCATCCTCAGGGAATCGAGAATTTTTTCAAACAAAAATTGCGGGTTTTCTTGTCTTCTCACTCTCCCGAAGACCGTGAGCTCACTCAGAAGATTTTGACTCATTTTCACATTAATTTGGATGCGGTGTCTTCCCGTAATGGAGAGGAACAGCTTTTGGATCCGATTCAAATCGGGTTTATGTTTCCTTCCGTGCCCCGTCCTAAGATGCTTCAAGTCGATACTGAAAAAGAGCATTATAGAGATCTTGTGTTGGGTGAAACCGGCGAGGTGGTTCGCGTATTGACCAAGTTGCCTTCTGAAGTTGGAAGTGCTTTTAAACTCAATGATTTGGTGGTTTCCAAGGCGGAACAAGGAGGTAAATTTTCTTTGGTGGGGGTTCATTCCACCACGGGGGAGCTCGTGCTTCGAAATGTTGAAACGGATAATGATTACGTTTTTGAGGGGGTCCAAACTTTTAAGGCCAATTATGTAAAAGATTTAGAAGATCATCGTTTCATTGAACGTTATAATCTTGAGAAAGGGTATGAGAAACAACTCGAAAAATGGGTTGAATATGGCTTTGTGGTGAAGGATGGGAATCGCTACGTTGCGGTCCCTGAGCATATGGTCGACGGAGTGGCTCATGTGGTTTATTCTTGGGAGGATGTTCGCTCTGCGCTTCAGCGGCCCAAATACAAGCAGAAGGCCGAGCAGTTTCATGATACCTGTGGATTTTTGACCCTGCCTCGCATTAAATTGGCTTCTTTGCTGGCTGTTTTTGAGAAAAAATTGGGAGATCCCAATCGAAAGGGATTTCTTTTTCCGAGTGGTACGGATGTCGATTTGAAGGGTATATTGACGTATCGTGATGTGAAAAAGATTGATTTACCCCCCTGTGAATTTTCGTTGATTGAGCACTATCCCGAACTTCCCTTAGCCGGAGCGGCGCGCGTTACTTCTGGACGAGAGCCCCTTCCTACCGGTCTTCATGCGAAAACCTATTTGAGTAAATTGAAAGAAGAGCCGTATTTGGGAGAAGTAATCATGAGTTTGGATGATTTTCTTTGGCTTGCCATTCAGGATGATTTTAAAATTAATCACAACACCATGGTGGTTTTTCCAGACTCCAAACTCAACGGGGCCACACTGGGTGCTTTTTTCTTGTCTTCAGGGAAGCAGCCGTTGCTGGTACAAACCAATGCCGACGCGGCGTATCAGCATCGCGGAGTGAGAACTAAATTTGTCGTGGAGATGCTGTAGCATGCGGGTTTTTTAGAGGAGATTCATCCTACTAAAATACTTTCTCGTATGATTTCTAAAATGTCTTGATGCGCCACTCCATTGGACGCAATGCATCCTTGAATCTCTTGGTCATAGCGTTGTTCCTTTCCGAAAACATCGGTTACTTTCCCCCCCGCGCCTTCCACAATGATTTTCACTGCCGCTGCGTCATGCGGTTTGTTTCCTGAGAAAATATTGGCGATGCATTCCCCGCTGGCCACGAGCATTCCTCCATACACCGTAGACCCCAGCGTTAATATTTTTATGCCCTTTTTACGCAGTTTTTCGCGGATGGGAGAAAAATCGTACTTGAGTTGATGAGGCGTTTCGACCACCACGGTATTGTGCATGGCCAATGGAGAAGAAGATACCGTTATCGGTTTTCCGTTCAGCGTCGTGGGTTTGCCTTTTTCCGCATAGAGCAAGCGATCCATAAAAGGATCAAAAATAACCCCGAGAATCACCTCGCCGTGGTGCGTGAGTGCCAATGAGAAAACACACGTTGGCACCCCATGGGAAAAGGGTATGGTTCCATCGATGGGATCGCAGATCCAGCTGGTGGTGCTTCCCTCTACCGGTGCGCTGCCTTCTTCCGCATTCACGCTGTGTTCCGGAAAATTTTCAGCGACCGCATCAAGCACCATTTGATTGATTCGATGGTCGGTTTCGGTCACCGGAGAATTGTCCTGTTTCCATTCTTTTTTCATCCCCAGTTTAAAATTTTCTTTGATAAGCTGCCCCGCTTGTTTGGCGAGCTGCAGTGCGAAAATCGAATAGGAGGATTGAGCGTGATCCATAAATGATCCTATTGTATAGGAACATGGAGGTCATTTGAATATGGATTTTAATTGAGCCTTCCTAAAATCAATAAGCTTTTTTTATGGAAATTGTGTAAGATTTTCTGGCGCCAAGCCTCTATTAAGTTACGCAAGGTTTCATGACCGACGATCCGCAACAATTATTTTTAGACGCTTATGATCAGTATTCCGATGCCATTTTTCGTTACCTTTATTTCCGGACGTACGATTCGGAATTGGCTCGGGAACTCATGCAGGAAACGTTTATGAAAACCTGGAATCTTATGTCGCGGGATCAATCCATCACTCATCTGAAAGCATTCCTTTATAAAGTCGCCCATAACACCATGTTGACTCATCTCCGCAAAAAAAAGACACTATCGCTTGATAAGCTGATGGAAAAAGGATTTTCTCCCTCCGTGGATTATGAGCAGGAATATCAGTCTAATATCGCGGCGGAGGGGTTGCTATCCCATGTTCATCAGTTGCCTCAGAAATATCAGGATATCATCAAAATGCGTTACATGGATCAGCTTTCGTTGAAAGAAATGTCGACTATTTTGGCGCTTTCTGAAAATGTTTTGTCCGTTCGACTGCATCGCGCTCTTAAAAAGTTAAAATTAACCTTCCCGTTATGAAAGAATCTGAGGACCATCTGGAAAAAATGTTTCAATCGTTTCGTCCCGTGCCGTTGAATCCTAAGGATAAAAATGAGATTCGTCAGCGGTTGATTCGCCATATGGACGAGAATCCCGTTCGACAATCGGGGGAGTGGAAGCAATGGTTTAAACAGCATCTTTTTGTTTTCAATATGGCACAACCGCTTCCCGTGGCTTTTGTTTTTATTTTGCTTTTCGGCGTTAGTTTTCCGGCTCAAGCCAGTGTTCCCGGGGATTTTCTTTACCCTTATAAGGTCCATGTGGTGGAAAATGTTCGTTCCTGGATTGCGGTGACGAATGAATCGCAAACCCAACTGTCTTTTGAACTTGCGGTTGAACGGTTGGAGGAAGCGGAAGTTTTGGCGTCCAATGATGAATTGAATGCGCAAACTCAGCAGTACCTGAAGGAGCAGTTTCAAGGGTATGTGGCTGAGGGTTATGAGGAATTGGATCAGATTAAAGGGAATCAGAATTTTGAGGTGAGTTCTGATTTGGCGGCGACCTTTGAATCCGATTTGAACGCTCATACCAAGATTTTGTTGAGTTTGGCCGGTAGTGATCCCCAAGAAGAGGATTTGGGGAGTTTATTGGGATCCATTCAAGAAGAAATTCAAAATACCGTTATCGTAAAAACCGAAGTCAACTCCACCCTTCAGGCGAGTAATCAAGTTCATGGTGCCGCGCAAGGTAAAGTGGACAGCGTTGAAACTAAAATTGATTCCACGAAAAATTTTTATGAGGAAAATAAGTCTGAGTTGAATGATGACGTGCGTATGGAGATTGAATTTCAGATTGAAACCGCCCAATCTTTAGCGATTAGCGGTCAGGAGCAACTTGAGGGAGACGATTTTCCTCAGGCTTTTGTTATGCTTCAGGAGGCTCAGCAGTCCGCGCATCAGGTGGATACTTTAATTCAGGGCCATATTCGTTTGAATGAGAATAGCGTAGGGGGAACGCATAACGACAAAGACAATGAAAATAGTAATGGCTGGAATGATAAAGGAAATGAAAATTTGTCTAATGAAGAGGGGACAACGAGCGGCAGTGGGGGCAAGGAGAAGAGTGATTCTAATCCCAATGGAGCGGAGGCTACGGGAGGGGAAAAAGAGTCTACTGAGGAAAATACAATTGAGGTTGAAAACGATGTTGAACTCAATGAAGGAGGTGAAGTGGATTTAGAAGTTTCGTTTTAAATTTTTTTGAGGGGTGGGCGGGTTAGGGGGG
>CAYTES010000028.1:0-18335 GCA_964436935.1 uncultured Candidatus Peribacteria bacterium
TGGGCTCAGGAGGGAAAGCCTCAGCTCGACTTCCGTGTAGGCCTGTCCACTGGAGAGGTTATTGCCGGGAATGTGGGCTCCAAGGAGCGGTTCGATTACACGATCATGGGAGACATTGTGAATCTCGGGTCCCGCCTGGAAAGTGCCAATAAGGAATATGGAACCCATGTGATGGTTTCGGATCAGACCTTGGCCGCGCTGGGAGGTGCCTTTGAAGTCCGAAAACTTGATCTTTTGAGGGTGAAAGGGAAAGATCATGCGGTGGAAGTTTACGAACTTTTGGTGCCCAAAGGGCAGCTCACTCCCACACAAGTCACGTTCATCGCAGAGTACCATCAGGGACTGGAGTTGTATCGAAAGGGACAGTTTGCCGAGGCGCTAGCGGCCTTTGATCGGCTGCTTCAATCCATACCCAACGACGGTCCGCTACAAACCTATAAAGCCCGTTGTAAAATGCTCCAAGAAACTCCTCCAATCGGGCTATGGGAAGGGATTTGGACGATGGATCATAAATAAAAAGAGTTCAAGCCCTCAGTGAACATTAGTGAACATTGATCTACACGAACAATCGGGCGATTTTTTAAGGAAATGTACATCGCACTCAGTTGCCCGTGATTGAGGTGCGCTTAAGAAATAGCGAAACCCACTTCCCTCCGGGCAAAACTCTAAAGAGCCAGTCTTCTTTGTTACCCGTATCTTTCATGTACGCTACGCTTCTCATGCCTTGAATCCAGATCCTTTATGAGGTTTGCCATTACAAACTCCTTTAGGTGAACAGCTTCTAGGAATCAGTCGTAAAATAGCTATTGCAAAAAATGAAATAAGAGTTCTAGATAGGATAAAGCTCTTTAATTCCAAACAATGGCTGAATTTTATGAAAACGTGTGGGTGGAAAGCACTGCACTGACCCCCTGTGAAAAGGGCGAGGGGCAGGAAGCGGTTTTGCGGTTGATGGACTCAACGGTACAGGCAGCGGTCAATGCCTTGGGGCAAAATCGTTCAGTCGGCGAAGTGGTCATCACCACACAAACCGGAGATCGTTTGTTTGCCGATTTGGTGCCGCAGCTCGTGGAGCGCTTAAAGGCCGCCGGAGTGGACTGCCTGGGCGATTCTGTTTTTGAACGTTCCTATTCCAATTCGCAGCCGGCATTTGGGCGCGCCGCCTCTCGTGTAGAATCGGGGGAAGTGGAGCGAACACTTTTCGTCGGGATCGAGCCTCTAGATGCTTGGCCGAAAGACATTCGTGCGGATGCGATTCGTCGAGATATTCTAGAGGGCGAACGTGCGGAGTTTCCGAGCATGTTGGCCGCGTTGGACACCTTGATGAGCCATTATGCGAAGGTGTTCAACCTTTCCAGGGATCAGGTTAAAGCCATCATTCGAAAACTTTCGATTCATTGTCAGGAGCAGCGGGTTAAAAATCCATGGGCGCAGCACCGTCGGCCCGTGGAGTATGAAAGTGAAAAGAATAGCCAGATTGAGTACACGCTTCGTGGAGAAGTGGTGACGTCTAATCTTCATTTATACGACTGTTGCCCCACTACCAGTCGTGGCGCGGTCACGGTTCTGACCCATGAACAGGCACTAAAAGATCGTTCTCAAAGCATTCGTTTTGTGGCACAAGCCACTCAGACAGATCGCCGCTCTATGGAGGAACGGTTTCGGTTTGTAGACTATCCAAGGAGAGAAGCATTGTACGGAGTGGGTAAGGAACTGTTTGATGAGGTGGACGTATTGGCCCGGCAGGGAATCACACGTCAGAGGCTTCTGCAAAAGGGAGTTTTAAAGCTTCACGATGCCACCAGTCATTTGATTTTCTTGGCATTGATGGAATTGGGATTTTTGGATCCGGAACAGGGAGGGATTGAAAATTTCATGCGGCTTGATTTGTCTCGGATCAACCCGGAGGGAGGATTAAAATCGGGCCACCCGCTTGCCGCCTCTTTCCCCACTCTCCTCCACGGGGCGCGCCTTCAATTGCTGGGTCAAGCGGGGGATATTCAAGTTCCGGATGCGGAGATAGGATTGATTCAAAGCATCTGGGGGGCGAGAGACACCATGTCCGTGGGAATTTTTAGTCGACCTTAGGAGCTGTAACGCAGGAATTTTATTCCGGCCCCATGCATCGGAAGCCCACTCGTTCATGAGTGAAATCGGTGCCGGCCGCAAAATCGTCTTGGTAATACCACACACTTTGGCAGTAAGTATTTCGGCTATCACTGTAAACACTGCCTCCCATTAGTATGAATTTCCCATCCGGTCCCGTGGTCATTTCACCGATGTTTCCGAGCATGTCATAGGCGCCATAAGGAGAGACACAGGTGTCATACGATGCGGTGGCTTCAATGTAACCCGAGCCGGAGCTGTCATTGCACATGGCATAATCGTAGTGATTTCCATAAGGAAATTTGAACTGTTCCTGCCCTTCACATGTGGCTTGCCAGATTTCACGTGGCGGTAACGTCCCCCCGATCGCTTCACACGCGGCTTGGGCGTCCGCAAATTTGATGGTGCCCCACGGTTGCTTGTCCTCTTCACTTTCGGCAAGACCGTCCGCTCCCTTCGACGCTTCATAGGTGAATATTTCCCGTTGTTTTCCTTCGGCAACCGGAACTTTTACCGTACCATCCGGACGGTAATCAAAGCCGTCACAGTTTTGATCGATCCCGTCAAAGCGAGCGGGATCCGCTTCGGCGGAAGGATTGACGGAAGCATTGGAATCATCGCAATCATTTCCCCCCACCGCAAGAGACTCATAGCCATCGCCATCTCCATCCGAGCTGTTGTAGGGAGTGGCGAGCACCTGACGGGTGAGTCGGCGGTCTTTTTTCGGATCATAGGTTCGTTTCAATTGGACCCCATTGCCGTAAGTTAGTTTATTCCATGCGCCATGCGGCGAATATTCAATGTCTGCAATAAGGATTTGATTGTCGGAAGAACGAATGCCATTCAAATGGCCTGCGGAATCATAGGAATACTGAAGCGAAAAAGCGTCTTCCGGATAGCGGATGCTTTCCACCCGGTTGAGATTGTCGTAGTTGGTTTCGGTGACATAGGTTTTGTTCCCGATCGTTTTGGTTTCCGATTGAATATTCCCTACGGCGTCATAAGTATAATTCACCACCACGTCATCGCGATTCACCTGAGCCAAACGACCGATCCCGTTGTCGCCTTCGTCATAGGCGTAGCGAATATCCTTGGATCCATCTTGGTTCCAATCTTCATGAAGGACCCGACCCAGTTCATCGTATTCCCAGGCCATGCGTTGCCCTTTGGGATCGGCTTGGGTCACACGCTGTCCATTGTCATTGTAGGTGTATTTCCAAATGCCGTAATTTTGAGAGGAGGGCGCATGCCAATCTTCTTCAAGGGTTTTTCGACCGAGAGAGTCGTAGTTGAAATGGCGTTGATTCCCCTGCGCATCGGTCATTTGAATGAGTTGTCCGGCTCCATCATAACCGTAGAGTGTGGACGCCACGGAAGCTCCAGTGATTTCCTCCACTTGGATGAGTTGATTGTATCCATCCGAGTAAAGCCGCTTGGAATGCCCATTGGGGTCAATTTGGGTTTCCATCCAACGAACATAGCGGTGTTGAGAAGCTCCTGTCAGGCGGGTCTCGGAAATAAGCCGATGCAACGGATCATATTTGAACGCACTTTTTTCGGCTTGAGTATTTCGTTCTCCTCCTTCAGGGGAAGCCATTTCATAAGGAATGGATTGTTGTTGCACGTTTCCAACGCCATCGTACCACTGGTCCGTGACAATAAAGTTTCCTTCTTTGGACGGGGACCATGTTTGAATCCCTCGACCCATTCCATCGGTATAGATTCGAGATTCCAAGGAAGCGTCGCCGATTTTTTGAAGGGTTTGAGTGAATCGGGGAAAGGCATCGTCATGGTAATGCATTTCTTTCGACAGCGTGGGGACACCGGTTTGAGGATCCGGAAGATAAGTTTTGAGTAATCTTCCCATGCCATCGTAAGTAAAACGGGACGTCAAACCATTCGCATCTGTGGATTCAAGGACTTTTCCAGAGAGATAGTCATAGTCGGTGGTGGTACGGTGTCCTAGCGGATTGATAACCGTTTGAGGATAAAGATGAAACGCATCCTCTTCAATTGAAGTGGTGTGTCCCAACGCATCGGTAATTTCGGTTGGAGATCCATAGGAATTCACTTCAATACCGGTATTGATCCAACGATCTTCCTTTTCAAGCCATTGAGAGGTTCGAATGAGATTGCCGTTGGCATCATAGGCATAACGAATGTCTTGTATTCGTTTGGAATCCGAATCGTAGCGTGTTTGGCGGTCCGGTCGGATCCAATTCTCGTCCGCATTTGGGGTATAGGTGAAGACCGTTTTGCGTTCATCTCCGGGGAGGGTGTCCAGAATATTGCCCGTCGTGGAGTCTACTTTCACCTCTCCCCATTCTTTTTGTTCCAGTAGTTTTCCGGTGCCGGAATCGTAGCGGTATTCCACTGCGCGATCGCGATGCGTGGCTTCTCCATCAAAAGCAAGTTCGGAGTGCAATTGGAGATAGGGGAAATAACGTCCGAATTCAAGGGGGTCGACGTTCCAAGTGTAATTTTTTTGAAAATATTTTTTCCCTTGCGGATCATAAATATCGTGTCGAATCAATTTTTGTTTATTCGCATAGCGACTCAAATTGACCGCAGACTCGAGATGGTCTTTTTCGCTTTCCCAACTTTTTCCGGTAGGAATAGAATCCAAAAAGGCGGAATCCACAAGTTGAACATCATGGCTGCTGAATCCGGAATTATAAAATGCGGAAGCACTGGTGAATCCTCTTTTATGGGAGCCGTCGATGATCCAGATCGTTTCATGGGAGTTGGATTTGAGCAGTGTCCCCGAAAAAAGCAAAGGATTGGAGCAATTATCTTTTGCCCCACACCCTTGATCGAAATAATAAACACTCATTTGTTGTTCATCTTTTTCCGTTACTTTTGAAAAGCCGGAAAATTCGCTTCTGAATTTATCATAATGATGGTATCGGCCATTTTCATAGGTATACTGAGTGGAATGCACACCTCCCATTTCATCGTCCAGGGTTACTTTTGATATGGTCGCAATGGCAAAGGGGAGTTGAGGATTGAGCAGACTATTATTTTGTTTGTATTGGGTGCTGAGGGTGTATTCCAGTTGCACGGATCCTCCCGTGGAAAGAGAAATACTTTTCAATAGATCGGGGATGCCGGAAGACTGACTCAGTAAAAGGGTATCGGCTGAGGATTCCGAGGTATCGAATTGGTCCATGAATCCATCTCCATTGATGTCCTCCGTACGGTAAGCCGAGATCGAAGAGGAACCCACATTGGCCCCACATTGAGGCAGTCCGTTCGATACGGTTGAATTTTGGATGTTTAGGTGTGTTCCGGTATTCAGCCCAGGGTTCGTACTTCCCGTTCGCCAATCGATCAATCCGTCTCCATTGATGTCATAGAGGCACTGATTGTTTTCTGTCGAAGCATTCCATGTGTTGGTGTAATAGATTTTTGTGAAGGCGGCGGGAATTGAGAAATTCGGTTCTTCGGTCCACCCATTTTTCCCATTGTTCAAATATACTTTTTGGATGGTTTGTTCCGGTTCCGTATCAGAATCCGTTTCGGAGTCATAGCGAACGGCTAAAATTACATCGGTCAATCCGTCTCCATTGAGTTCGGCGAAACGTAAGCCGCTATCAAGATTGAACTGAGTTCCAAAGGTGGTGGTGGCGGGAAGGAGCCAGCCGGAAGCTTCCCAGTCCATAAATCCGTTATTGAACTCAATGCTGCCTCCCGGTGCATTATAGCTCGCCGCTGCATTTTTAAGACGATCGGCTAAGCCGTCACCGTTGACATCCACAAAGCGATAGCCTTCATCCGAAGTTGCATTGGTATCAAATTGCGAGGCTTCACTCCATCCTTTCCCGTGATTCACGCGGACTCCTTCGTGGTTGTCTTTTCCATCTTTCGAGTTTTTGGGTCGGTAAATTTCCGGCAATAAATCTCCGTTGAGATCGATCAAACTCGTGATGTTGGATTCAAAATTGAGGCCCGTGTTCCATTCACTGTTTTCTTCCCATCCATTTTGGCTCGTGTTCAGATAGGTGGTGGGTTTATCTTTTTTGAAGCAGGTATTTCCATCGCAGGGATTGGCTCCTTGGCTAAGATCGGGGATTCGGCTGGCCACGATGTCCACATAGCCATCCCCATTCACATCGCTCAGTTCATTCCCATTATCGGAGCCGCTATTCCCAACAAATTCGACGGGGACAGGATCGGAGGAAGGAGTCGTCTTACTCCAGGACGGTTGAGCGGTGGAGTAATTGAAGGTGGTCGCCGGAAGGGTTAAAAGGGTTCCTTCCGAGGAAACGGACTGTTCAATTATTTGTTTGAGAAGGGAACGGGTTCCATTGATGCCTTTTGTGTACTTGAGCAGCCACTCTCGCATTGAACCGCTGGCGTCTTCGCTGGCCACTATTTTTGAGAGTCGTTTTTTGGTGAGAACCTTAAAGCCGGAATGGTAGGTGATGCCGGGATCCGTGCGGTCTTCGTAGTAAAAGGAAACGGTAAAAAGTGGATCATTGAGGGTGAAAAGGGTGTCGTGTCCCGAGTAGCGAATGGTTGAAGGATAAATTTCATTGTCGGTTTTAAAATAATCAAACGTGATGGTGTTGGCATTGAGATCTCGAACTTCTTCCAACATCCATTTATAAATGCGGGAGGTGTTGTCGGGATCCAACTGTCGGGACTCCGAATCGGAACCAAAGGTATAGCGAATTCCCTCGGGAGTGGTCATGACCCAGCGATTGTCGGATTCAAACGTGTAGTGATTTGAAAGCGTTTGAATTTTCTCGCCATAGTCTCCGTGACTGGCGTCTTGAAGGGAAATGGGCACCAATTCGGCGGAGGCACCGAATAAGTTCAGATTGAACGCATTGGTGTTGTCGTAAAGGTGATTGATTCCGTGGCGATCATCTCTCACAATGTAAGCGCTCGAAAGCTCCCAGCCATAGCCTAGGGGCGAAAAGGAATTGCGATTGCCGCTATTGTAGTTCAGTGAAAGAGAGGGGGTGGTCCCTTCTCGACCCGGAGGAAGGGCGAGCGGGTAAGAATAAGTCGCTGATCCACTAGAATGATCCACGGCAAAGGGCGTTTTTCCCATCGGGGAAGCCATTGAGTGAGAATCAAGCACCCCGAGCGGATCTTCTTTAATATCGGCATTGGGAATATAACCTCCCGAAGTGGCCGCGTGAGTAAAAGGAATGAAGTTGAAAAGAAGAGCGAAAAGTAAGAGCAGCGAGGAAAACTTTTTCATGAGGAAAATTTAAAGAATGAAAGCGCCTTTTGGGGAGCGCCTTCACCCTATCAAAAAGGAGATGACCCTTTTCTAAACAAAAAATGAAATTTTTGTGAACGACGAGTGCGTGTCGCGAGTGACGGCGAATAACGTATATTTTATTAAATAAAATATAATAAAATTAAATTAAATATAAAAAATATATAAAATTAATATAAAATTAAATTATTAATAATAAATAATAATAAAATAGATATTAATCAATTAATACTTAATAAATATATTGATAATTAATATAAGCTTGATAAGATATACAAAAATAGAATAGAATTTAATCATTATTCGGATTCATGAATCTTTCATCCTGGACGGAATGCCCCAAATCTTAACCGCGGAACAGGTTGCCAAGCTCCTTCAGGTGCATCACTTGACGGTACTCAACCTCATCAAAAAAGGAAGACTAAAAGCCATCAAATTGGGGCGAGTCTACCGTATCAAGCAGGAGGCCCTCGATGACTTCATGGATGAAAGCTCCACATGACGTGCAAAATCAATACCCAAGCAGCAGCCTTCCTATTTTCTCTTAACCTCCTTCCCATGATCTTCAACTGTCTCAACTGTTGCAAAGCCATCTCTTCTTTACGTAAGAGTTGTCCGTTTTGCATGATTGAGCTAGTGGAAGCCATTGAAAAGGTAGGAGTGGAAACCAAGGCGCTGCCGTTGGATCAAGTGTCGTGGGCACCGGCCACCAGCCGCCAGGCCCTCGCCACTCGTTTGACCGGTGCTGCGGACAAAACCCTCACCACCATCGCGCAGATTTTGCATTTGAGGAGGGCGAAGAAGGTTTAAAAAGTTCTCCCTCGCCATAGGGAGTCGTCTTCGAATCGCCTACTACCGTGCCGAGCGAGCGGTGGAAGGAGTGGGCCAGTATTCGATCGCCGCAACTTTTCAGTAAACGCCTTAAATTCCTCCTTTTTGCTGTTCGGAATCAATCGCCAGTCGCAATCGTGGATGGCTCCTTCGAGGGCATATAGATAAGCGGCATGGAAGTTGCCGCAGCCCAATCCACGCGTTTTATAGATCCGCAAAAACGCCTCTTTTGCGCCGAGTGTGCGAAGTTTTTCCGGTGTATCAATCCCTGCTTCGACCATTTATCGGGACACCACCGGCCCAATATTGCGCAAGGCTTTGGCGAGTTGTTCGGGAGTCATAGGGAATTTTTAGTAGATAGCATGTTTTTCAGAGGTTCCTATAATTTGTGTCGCCATTTCGGCAAGTTTTTGAATCGTTTTCCAGTTGCGGGTCGTAGCCGCGACTTTTAATTTTTTCTCCAGAAAATTATTCGAGAATTTGGTGCGACCGTATCCATTCGGGCAAAAGATAAAAATTTCTCGCCCGACCACCACCGCTTCATCTAGAGGATCTTTTACTTTCCCCCATTCCTTCATGGCGATTTCGGCGGGAATCTCGGAAATAAAAGTCACATGAAGTTTCGTTTCGTCTTCGTTTCGATTTTTTAAAAAAGGGTTGTTGTTTAGAATCGACGCCCATTCCTGCGCGGTACGAAGGAAGACACGAACGGAAAATCCAAAGACGCGCTGGATTTCCGCTTCAATTTTGCTTTCCATTAAAAGCGTATCCGATTCAATCGATTGAAAGACCACATTCCCGCTTTGGATGTAAATTTGAACCTTTTCAAATCCCAACCCTTCGTACAGGGCTCGCAACGCGTCATTGGTGATTTTTTTGTGCCCGCCCACGTTGATGCCGCGAATGAGGGAGATAAAGGGGATCATGGGAAAAGAGGATAAGATGAGAATATTCTAACTCAGGATTTTATTGGACCAAACATCAAATGAAACTCATCTCATTGCTTCCAAGATTTCACGCGCCTCGCTTAGCGACAGCCGTTCTCTCCAGCGTAAGCGAATCAAGCCTTGAATCAGTGATTGTATTGATGGCGGAGTTTCCGCCGGCAAATCCACGATGATTTCTTGATGATTTTCAAGCGCATGGTGCAGGGCCGGTACAAGAAAAGTTTCGGTGTGAGTGCCGGGATTTTCAAGATCAAGCCGACGTCCCGAAGATTGAGGAATCCAAAGCTTCCCCCCAAAAAGGGAAGTCAACGTGAACCCCAATCCATAGGCATCAAAGGCAAAGGCCATTTGTTGAATTTCCTCCTCCGTTTCCGGTTGTTCGTGGGTGAAGGCTTCCGGAGGAATGTAGGGTAACGTACCGAGGGGAAAAGTATGAGAAACGAGTTTCCAGCGATAATGCGAGACATCGATGAGCGTTCCCAGATCAATAATGACCGCTTGAGGAAGCCCTCCGGAGGTTTGAGCCGGAGTAATGATCACATTCTCGGGCTTCATGTCGCGATGAATCAAGTTTCTATCATGAAAGGCCTGGAGTCCTTGAATAAGGTTGAGTGCAAGAGAAATTTGGTCCTCCAAGTCTAAATTAGACTGCTTGAGGGCATTGTTTAGGTTATCCCCGTGAACATAGTCGGAACATTCCACGCGTTGATCGCCCACGCAGCCTTGTCCGCGATAGACGGCAACATGTTCATCTAAAAGACAGTGAGCAATCCTGATCCGTGTCTCTCGACAGATTCCCATTTCGGGATCCGTGAGTTCGACATACGATTTGAAGGGATAAATGAATTTGATGGCCAGTTCTGTTCCCGAAAGCAGATCGGTGTAGTGAGACACCGATCCGTAATTGCCTCGGCCCACGGCTTCTTGCTTGAGTTGAAGGGGAAAGGCCACTTTTGAGCTATTCCTACAGATTTCGCCGCGCAGAACATGAATGAGTTGGTCGGGCTCGAGTGTCGGATGGGTGCTTCGAACATGGCTCACTACCTCTAGATCCGTCATGCCGGCATAGCGACCCGCATTTTCCAAGAATGAAAAATGCTCTGCAGGAGAAATGGAGCAGTCAGTGTGGCGATCAATAGACCTCATGGCAAACAGTTAAAATCGGTACGCTCGCGAAATAGTAATTTAAATTAAATTACAAAAAAGTCAATACAATCGTTTACTCTTTTTACTTCCAAAAGGGCAAATACCAACGGCCATACTCACAGTACGTCACTTTTCGTCCAAAGGGCGCCCAGTGGTTGGACAGCCCATCACAGCATTCGGCATCCGGTGCATCCGGCACACAGGCGTATTGATTGATGAGTGGTTTCAGTTCGGCTTGAAATGAATCTTGGGCCACGAGTTCTCGCGCCACCATATCTCCATCGCCCATCCACGGTGCCCAGAAGAGCAATGCAAGGACTAGAACTCCGACAATCGGGAGGATTTTTTTCATGAAGGGAAAATTATGAATAGAAAGATGAGACGATTCTAGGATAGTAACTTTCAAATGTTCTTATGTGCAAGACATTGAGGGACGCGGATGTTTTAAAACCCATCGCTCAGCTTTCGATCTGCTTTTTGAGTTTCCTCATGGCCTTGGGAACACCCTCGGCTAAGCTTTTTCCCAAACAACGTGCAAAGAAAAACGTCAGTGGCCCGACCATCTCAATGGTATGGATCAGTTCCACGCCGGCTTTGGTGGGTTTGAGGGTGTGAATGAAATGCAGCGTCGCTAGGGGCAAACGACTCGAAGTTGTGAAGGACCGCTTCAAGGTGCATTCGGTGATTTTAAATCGAGCTGCGGGCCCATTCTGAGCTTTGACCACCCCCTTGGTTCCCACTTCAAAAGGGCCTTCCATTTTCGACCATTGGATCGACGCATCCCAAGAATTCCAGTGTTCTACATCACGCCATACTTGCCATACTTTTTCAGGCGTACTTTTGACGATGAGGGAGTGTTGAGCGGTCCACATGAGAGGGTGATTTTAATGGTGCGTATTAAAACCTCAGACTTTCCACCACCGTATCCAGCTCCTGTTCTTGTTCCAATCCCCCAATGAGATGAAAGTTATAGGGGATTTCATTGATCATGACCTTCGGAATATAATAATCGACCGGTGTGATCCTTTCCCCGGATAAGGGTTCGATAGAGTCCCCATGAAATTTGTAAACGGTTATTCCGTTTACTTCCCATTTTTCAACTGTACTCTCTTCGGGGAATAGAAGGGCGAGTTGCGACTCGCTGGGGTTGCCTTCCAGTTTTGACCAGTCGAAACTAGGTCCCACATCTCCATCGCCCAACTTTTTATAATCAAGAGTAGAGTAGCTCATCAGCGGGTAGGGATTATTGAGAACTGAGGGTGAACGCGGAGCATCCGGAAAAACAACATGGAAAACCGTCCCCACGCGAGCTTCTGGACTACTGGTCGTTTCTTTGATTGAAGGAACGCCCCAGGCTTTTTGAGTGCAAAAGGAAAAAGAGACTTCATCGCTTTCGAATAATGTCCAAGAGTCGGCTAGCGCGCTACAATCCGCTATTGCAGCCATCTCCGACGGCACCTCATTCACAACACTCACTTCGTCGTCGATCTCTTCCGGCGTACCTACCGGCTCATTCGACGCCGCACATCCCGTAAGACTCAAAATGAGGATCAACACGAGGTAAAGACATTTTTTCATGGGGAGTAGTTAAAAAGTTTTTCTATTATGGCTCACTTTTCAAGGGTGCACAAATTTCAGTCTGGTCATTGCCGCCAAAAAAATTTATGATAAGCCTAATGAAAAATACTCTTCCTATGACTAAAAAAATCGTTCTCAGCTTTTTTGCCGCGGCACTCATTGTGCTCAATCTGCAAACAACGCTTCCTTTCACGTTCGCGGATGAGGTTGAGTTCTCCGACGTCTTCCCGAGCGACCCGGTCAACGATTCACTCGATAATCTCGTCCCGCTCGGTGTGATCAAAGGCTATGACGATGGCACCTTTAGACCGCTCAATTTTGTGAATCGCGCCGAATTCACCAAGATGATCATCAAGGCGAACGGCATTGAGGTTTCCGAAAAATCCTATTCCTCCTGTTTTCCAGATACACCCCAAGTGGAATGGTACACCCCTTACATTTGCGAAGCCTACGAACGCGGCTGGGTCCAGGGATTCAACGATGGCTTATTTCATCCGGAAGAAACCATCTCCACCGCAGAAGGTTTTTCGATTTTGTCCAAAGCGTTCGAATGGGACATGAAGAAAGTTTCACAGATCAAGGAAATGCCGTACAGCGATGTGAAAAGCGACGACTGGTTTGTGACTTATATCGACTTTGCAAAGCGCAACAACATTTTACAAGAACTCAGTTATTACCTTTCTCCCAATAAAATCATGGACCGAAAATCGGCCGCCATCTTCATCGATCGCAGTAATCGGTTTGAGGAAGGGGGCGTCATTGATGTGGAATTGAAAGGGGAGTATGAGGATTCCTATCAGGATATTTTGGCGACCGGCATTCAGCCCGCTATACCAGTGGACTACGCGTTCCCACACAAGAGTCAGTCCGGTTACCCGCTGGCCTGTTACGGATTTTCCGTGATCAACTTAACCAACTACAAGTACAGCGCCGGACTCGATATTGAAGGTTTGGCGAACACGATCGGATGGGATAAAGAGGGGATTTGGGAGAGTGAGGTTTTTGATAAGTATGCGACCGAGTACGATTCCGATATTCTCTTTATTTATTACGGCAGCCCAGCTTTCGTTTTAAATAAGCTGGCTTACGGCGAGCCGGTGATCATGTATCGCAACTACGAGGTCAACGGCGAAAATGTCGGCCATCAGGCCGCAGCCTTTTCTTTCGATGATGTGGGCATTTATTTCGGCGACAGCGCCAATGGTCAGGTCACCCGAATTCCGTACGAAGAGCTCTTTTTGGAAGAGTGGGGAGACGGTAAAAGTTTGAACGTGTATGAATACCGAAAATTAAAAGGCGATGGCGTGGAGAAAGTGCAGTGGGGCGATTTGGATGGGGGAAGTGAGGCGACCACCAGTCTTTAAAATTCCAGACCACCTATTTTTTTATTTATGAAAAAGCCCCTTTTGTGAAACAGTGCTGGGCCGATTTTAAGCTTGTGGGATTAACTTTCTTTTCGTCTCCATGCGGCAACAAGATATTTATCGAAGGAGCCTTGCGAGGTTTCCCATCGTAATCCTTCCGCCATATATTGAGTCGAATAATCCACGCGTGCCTCAATTTTCCCTACTCCGAGCACAATGATTTCATAGACAACATTGGCATTTCCAAAGGGCCCTCCGGGAGGGAAACCTTCACGAAAAGGAGACTCATCACGATTCACCTTTTCACCTTTTTGGTAGCGATCCCAATTGGGGCTTTGAGTGCGAGTAATTGGCGATAGTTCTTCGGGAGAGGGCGTTTTATTTTCCATAGGTATTGGATTAAGATGAAAAAGCGAATTATTACATAAAAATTAAATTTTGTCAATATGGCAGCCTCGGGTGGGAATGGAGTTGGCTCAGTCCCCTTTTTTGAGATTGATCTGCCACGACACCCCGTATTGATCGTCGATCCAGCCGAATTTTTCGCTAAAGCCGTAAGCCCCGAGCGGCATTAAAACCTTTCCCCCTTTCGAGAGTTTTTCAAACAGGCGATCAACCTCACCTTCGCTCTCACAGTCCACGAAAATCGAAAAGGCCGGAGTGAATGTGAACTCATGGTGGGCGGGGCTATCGATGCACATGTACTCTCGCCCATTTAAAGCAAAGATGGCGTGCATGATTGAGCCTTCGGGACCGGCTTCATTGGCTTTGTAGCGAGTGATCTTGCCGATTTTTGAGTCTCCAAACAAAGAAATATAGAAGTTCATCGCTTCTTCGGCCTTCCCTTCAAACATTAACAAAGGAGTGGTCTTGGTCATGGGGGAAATGGGCTAGAGGATTAATGAGCCATTTCAGGAGAGGCTTTCATGCCTTTGGGGTTGGGCCCATAGGCATTCGCACCCGGATCACTGTCACGCACCATCCAAACGATGAGCCAAATGGCTCCGATGAGAGGAATCAATCCAATCAAAATAAACCATCCGCTTTTTCCGATATCATGCAAACGTCGTACGGAAACCGCGAGACCTGGAATGAGCATAGCCAGTGCATAGCCGATACTCAGTAGTCCGGTGGTGTCTCCCACCACGTCCGCAATAATTCCGACCGCGATACTAAAAATAGCGTTGAACAAAACGAAGTACCAATACTCCGCACGTTGAGCGCGTCCACTGAAAACGGCATATTTTTTCAGGGCGGCGAGGAAATAGTCCATTATTTAAAAAATTAAGGATAACAAATCACCTCCTTAAAGTATCAAAAAAGGGGCGACACTGTAAACCTTTTGATCCCGGCTTTGTAAAGTCTTAGGCTCCTTCATACGCGGCCTTAAGCTTGGCAATGTCCAGTTTTTCATGGGCATCATGAATGAGGTATTTTGGGAGCACAAGAAAGGCGAGTCAAGTTCCTTTAGCGATTCTTGCACCTTACTGTTCCCAGCTATTTTTTTCTTCGCCCTCTTGTTCACAAGCCACTTCCGTCCCGACAAAGGTGCCATCCTCTTGGCAGGTATTCCAGTTGCAGCCATCGTAATAGGATTCGCTCGCGAGATAGACCATATCTCCATGAAGACAGACACCTCCTGAGGCTAAATCGCCACCGACTTTTTCTAAGAAGCGATTCAAAATGACCGCCAATTCGGCGCGGTTCACATAATCCTCGGGATGATAGGTTTGATCTTCATATCCTTCCAACACCCCTACTTGAGCAAAGCGATTGACCGAGTCTCCATACCAACTGTCGTAGTCCACATCTGGAAAGGGAGCCTGATAGACGACCGCCAAGGCACCGGCCGCTCCAAATACAAAAGACAGGGTGATGAATCCGAGAGAACGAAGGAAGTTTTTCATTAGAGGCTGGATGAATCAATAAAATCACTCATAAGTGAGTCCTAAAATAGTAGCACCGCTTTTTTGATTCGTATAGTTTTGATTTATCAGAGATCCATTTTCTGGTATAATAAACAGATGTCCGAAGCAAAAGTAACCACCATGGAATCCATCCCAACAAACCGCCCAACACGAGAGGGGGTGGAGGCCTACCGTCCTAAGCCCCTGGATCCAGAGCTTGAATTGGCCCTGAACACCACTGTGAGTGCGGTGGATGAGGTGGTTTTTTCGGCGTTAAAAGGAGTGCGCCGGTATGAGATCTTACGGGCTCCTCAAGAAAAAGTAGAGGAGTGGATGCATGGCGTCAACGAATTTATTCATGCCATCAGGACTAAAGATAAGGAGAAAGTTAGAGCCTTGATGACAAAAGGCGATCGAATCGCGGGGGATACGGATGTAGTGGAGTGGATGCTTGAAGAAGAAGCATTGGACGAGTCGGATACAACACTGCTCGCCATTGGACTATTTGTTTTGCATGAAAAATCAGCGTGGAGTGCGAGCAAGTCTAGATTGAAAGTGTTGAAAGGTGGAAAAGTGCGAATGGAGAGTGCATTTGAGCCGGAGGGTTATCCAAACTGTTATGATATCGTGGCCATTGTGGGCGAGTTGGCGGGCCGCTATGGGATCGAAGGAACAATCAAAGGAAAAGGTTTATCCCATGCGCATTTCGAAACGGCCGAAGGAAAGATTTCGGATCCCCTGTATGGCTGGAAAAGAGGAGGACTTTTCCAAACCAAGCAAAAGTTTGAGGCGTTTAAAAAAGAAATGGGAGTGCTGCGGAGGATGGGGATCAAGAAGTAATCTTCCGGTGTTATCTTGAAGGATCTCGATTAAACCGCTTCAAGCACGGCTCCATATTCTCCACTTTTCTCGTGTTGGAGTACTTTAACCTGCCACCCCGTTTTTGAGCCAAGTTCCTTTAATACATGCGGTTCAACATGAAGCCATTCAAACCAATCTCCAATGGACTCTTTGTATTCTATTCTAATCTTCACCGAGCCAACATATTTTTTTGAGGCGAGACGTTTTTGATGGTATTCTTTATGGGTTTTTTCTTTGGTTTTGGTGACGTCAATGGACGTGAGTAGTAAAACACCTCCTGGTTTGATGAGCTTTCGTGCAACGGTGAGTAACTTTTTAACACCGATCAAATTCCCCCCAATGCCAATATTGTGGCCAAAGAGTAGGAGCGTATCAAAGGAGGCTTCAGGGAATTGAGAATGAAAAATATCCATCACTTTTGTTTTTTTGCAGCCCCGTTCTTTGCATGTCTGTATGGCGCAAGTTGAGGTGTCGATGCCTATAATATCCGCCTTGCGATTTTGAAAATAAAGAAGGTGCCGTCCCACGCCGCAGCCTATATCGAGTATTTTTCCTTGAGCATACGGAATAATGTGACGCTCCATCGGGTAAAGTTTTTTTGTGAAGTAGTCGTTGAGACTACCGCGATCCACATATCCGTCATCACGCCTGATGAAATACGGTGAACGATGATCTCCTTTCCAATAGTTGTGGAGAGCTTTTCCAAAGGTGTCTTTCATAAACTATAATGTAATGTTTGTATCTTTAAGTATGGCATGGAGCGTTCCTCGGGGGATGTCTTTGTTGTGGATGGGAACGACAACTTTCTTATTTTCCTGATCATTTTTAAATAGGGCGTGACTTCCACTTTGACGGATAAACACAAAACCATGCTCTCTCAGCACTTTTATCAGTTTGCTGGGAGTCATATTGTACTTAGACATGGCTCGCCTTTTTATGCAATTCAACGACCGTAATGACCGCTTTCATGGATTGATTTTCAATCTCATCTTCCATATAAAGCATCACCGCATCTTTGAGATTTTTCAACGCTTCTTCTTTGGTGGCCCCAAACGTGTGGCACCCCTCAAGCTCGGGACAAAAAGCATGCCATTTTTTGCCATCCTTCTCTAATTTAAATGTAATGAGCATAATTTTTTTGATTATATTTAAACTATACTCTTCGCAGATATTTTTTCAATATCCAGTCTAATCCTAATCCAGAGACGCGCTGCATTAGATTACATTCGATTCAGTAGATCTGGTCCATATAAAACTCGATACTGGCTCACCCTAAAATTACCCCATTTTTCCTGAGGACGCTGAGCTGCTGTTTCGGTCATCCACAGTAAATCTATATTTCTTTCCTGTGCCTCCATTTGAAGATCAAAATCTTCGCGGGATTCCCGTGTGACGACCAGTAAGTCGATGTCGGATGGCTTTGGACTGTTTCCATTTCGTACACCGGTCACGGAACTGCCATACTGTAAAACGGCGACTAAGTCGGGAATGCGGGGAATCAAAAATTCTTCTATGAATTGCCGGGCTTGAGCCTCAGATGTTTCCATTACTTGTTAAGAATAGCATAGGATTTTACCGTTTTGTAGAGACCTTTATAGTCCAATACGCTTGACCCTAGATTATTAACGCGATACAATAATAACGATTAGCGTTAATATCATCAATGATAAAAAGTTTTAAGGATAAAGAAACCGCAAAAATTTTTAAAAGGATCAAATCACTTAAACTACCCACCGATATTCAACGCATTGCGTTGCGAAAACTCGTCATGCTCCATGCGGCTGTATTCATCAATGACTTGCGTGTTCCTCCTTCAAATCATTTGGAACAACTCAAAGGGAACAAGAAGGGCACCTATAGCATTCGGATCAATGATTAATGGCGGATTTGCTTTCAATGGATTCAAGGCGACGCCTATGATGTAGAAATCATTGATTATCATTAACCTGCATCACTATGAAAAAATTAATGCCCGTACATCCCGGAGAAGTACTCATGGAAGAGTTTTTAGCTCCCTTCAACCTTTCTCAATATCGAGTGGCCAAAGACATCAATGTGCCTGCGATACGCATCAATGAGATTGTTCATGGCAAGCGAGCCATCAGTGCCGATACGGCGCTAAGACTCAGTAAGTACTTTTCAACTTCTGCGGAATTTTGGCTCAATCTCCAAGCGCATTATGATCTTGAAGTGGAGTTCGAAAAGTTAGGCGAGAAGTTGGAGGTGGAAGTGAAGGTGTTTGCGTTGAAAGGAGTGAGAAGGGGAAAGTTGGAGCGAAGCGAAACCGCATAGCACCTGTTATATGCTTTTTAATTACAATTAATAAACCACCCGCTGTGCGGGTGTGAATGTATGGTGTTAT
>CAYTES010000029.1:0-17798 GCA_964436935.1 uncultured Candidatus Peribacteria bacterium
CTTTGCACTGGCGGAAAAATTAAAAAATAGTGAGCGAAATGTGTACGCGTTGATGGGAGATGGCGAAGCGCAGGAAGGACAGGTGCATGAAATGATTCATTTTGCCGCGCACCATCATCTGGACAATTTGATTCTTTTTGTGGATGCCAATAAGGTTCAACTCACCGCGAGCTTAGCCGATATCTTACCGTTGGATTTACGAAAATTATTTGAAGCCGCGGGATGGAAAGTCTTGGAAGTCGATGCCCATAATCCCCAAGCCCTTTGGGCGACCTTGGGGGATGCGCATTCAATTTCCGGCGCCCCGGTGGTGTTGATCGGGCATTCCGTGATGGGAAAAGGCGTGGAGTTCATGGAACCGGAAGGATTGGCGTCGAGAGCCACCTGGCATGGCAGCGCGCCCAAAACCGAGCAGGTCAAGCCGGCCTTGAATGCCATGATTTTGGACAAAGCCGAAGAGGAACTTTTGGAACATTTTCGCGCTCAGATTCAATGGCATCCCAAGCCAGCGGAATTCCCAAAACTCCTGAGCCCCCTTCCCCTCGATACCGGCACGCCCTTCACCTACGCCCCGGATGCTAAAATCGACTGTCGCACCGCGTATGGGAAAGCACTGCTCGACCTCGCGCAGCGCAACCCGTCCATTCTCGCGCTGACGGCCGACCTTCGTGGCTCCGTGATGACCAAATTTGTATACGAGAATCTTCCTAAACAGCATGTTGAGTGCGGCATTGCCGAACAGCACATGGTGTCTTTGTCGGGAGGGCTCAGCTTGAGCGGATTTACTCCATTCTGTTCCACATTCGGAGCCTTCATGACCAGCCGAGCGAAAGACCAAGCCCGCGTGAACGACATCAACCATACAAATGTGAAGATGGTGGCCACTCACTGCGGTCTTTCCGTGGGTGAAGACGGACCGACCCATCAAGCCATCGACGACATGGGCTCCTTTGTAGGCCTACTCCACACCATGGTGATTGAGCCCGCGGATCCCAATCAAACCGATCGCATCATTCGGTATGTGGCGTCGCATTATGGCAATTTTTATGTGCGGATGGGCCGGCATGCCTTTCCGATTCTCACCAAAGAAGACGGAACTCCTTTTTATGATGAATCTTATGAATACACCTACGGGCGTTGCGATGTGATTCGGCCCGGAAACCAACTTACCCTTGCGGCGAGTGGGGCCTTGGTGAGTGAAGCCGTGCAAGCGCGCGAACTCCTATTGAACTCACATCCTGAACTTTCCATCGAAATCGTGGCGGTATCTTCCCTCAAACAGTTTGATGATATCTTGAAGGCGTCGATTCGAAAAACGGGACGGGTTTTGACCTTGGAAGACCACAATATTTTATCCGGCTTGGGGTCTCAACTTGGGGTTTTTCTCCTCGAAAAAAAAATCGCTGTAAAACAGTTCGAACGCATGGGGGTGTTGGAGTATCAACTGTCGGGAACCTGGAAAGACCTGTACCATAAAGTGGGCTTGGATGCGAAAGGCATTGCGAAGCGCATTGTCGAAATGTTTAAGGCTTAAAGAATTTTCCCATGAAAAATAAAAAAGAGAACAATTACGCGTTCATCGATAGTCAAAACCTGAACTTGAGCATTCAACAGCTGAAATGGAAGGTGGATTTTAAAAAATTCCGAAAATACCTCAGCGAAAAGTACCAGGTTAGTAAAGCGCTGCTGTTCATCGGCTATGTCCCTGGCAATGAAGATCTGTATCTGTTCCTTCAGAATGCCGGATTCATTTGTGTTTTCAAACCCACCTTGGTCTATAATACCGATCAAATCAAAGGAAACTGCGACGCGGAAATGGTGCTCCATGCCATGATCGAGTATCCCCATTATGATCAAGCCGTGATTGTCACCGGGGATGGTGATTTTCACTGCTTGGCGGACTATCTCATCAAACAAAACAAGCTCAAAAAAATATTGATCCCCAATCAACGAAAATATTCCGCCCTGTTGAAACGGTTCGATTCGGGCCTTCTTGGCTTTATCAGCGATCTACGCTCCAAGCTGGCGTACAGAGCACGCGCCAAAAAAGAAAAGAACCCCGTAAGGACGGGACCTTAAAGGGCGCTTTTCGTGGTGATTCTGAATTTATTATAATCGAAAGCGCATTAAAAATCAAATTTTAGTGTTTTTATCCCGGAAGAACCTGCTTAAAACCTCTCATTGAGCGCTGCGAATGAAAGTGGATCAATTATTTGAGAGCGTGGAAAAAGTGGTGGTGGGCGCCCCCTGCCACTCCATGGTCACCATGTCGACCGTTTTAACGGTAGGTTCCTCCGCAGAAAGGGTGTGGGTTTCGCCCAAGTGAGGGATCACCACGTTCGTCACGCCATTTTCCGCCAAAAAGACCTTCAGTGATTCTTGTTGGTCTTCTTCCCCGTGAACGAGAAAGGTTTGTTTGAGCCCTTTGATTTTGGTGATGTAGTCGATGAGGTCGCTCCGATCGGCATGCCCTGAAAACGCATCGATGTTTTCGATCCGCGCCTTTACATGATAGTCATCCCCAAAAATTTTAACAAGTTTATTGCCGTCGATCAGTTTACGTCCCAACGTGTGTTGCGCCATGAATCCGACCCCCAAAACCGTGTTACGAGGATCTTCAATATTATTTTTAAGATGATGCAAGATGCGCCCAAACTCACACATGCCCGAGGCGGAAATGAGGATCATTGGAACTTTACTTTCATTGATTTTCTTGGAGTCCTCGACATCGGAAATGTACCGCAGGCGCCCGAATCCGAACGGATTGTCCCTTTTTTCCAGGAACTCTTTTTGAGCCTCATCATCAAAATCTTCCAGATGCATCCGAAACACTTCGGTGAGATTGCCGGAGAGGGGGCTATCGACCACAATGGGAAGGTTCTCCGGGATACGCTTGGCGTCAAAAAGGCGGTGCAGGGTGTACACAATTTCCTGCGTCCGTCCCAACGCAAATGCCGGAATGATGAGTTTTCCGCCTTTCGCGATCGTGTCATTGATGATGCCGGCAAGCTTGTTCTCCACATCCACGATGGCTTCGTGCAGACGATTGCCATAGGTGGACTCGATCATCAAATAATCGACGGCGGGGATTTGATAGGGATCTTTGAGGATGGGTAGATTTTTGCGACCAAGGTCGCCGGTGAACAAAAAAGTTTTGGTTTGACCGTCCTCCTCATCTTTTACAGTGAGATGGACAAGGGCGGAACCGAGAATGTGGCCGGAATTGAAAAGCGTCAGGGTGATGCCTGGAAAGATTTCGAACGGCTTTTCGTACGAGAGGCTATGGAAATAACTGAGGGCTTCTTCCGCATCTTCGGTGGTGTAGTCGGGCTGAACGGGCGGCTCTCCCCTTTTGAGTTTCTTCGCATTGATGTACTCAGCTTCCTTTTCCTGAATATGGGCACTGTCGAGCAACATGTACATACACAGATCACGCGTTGCAAAGGTGGTATAAATGGGCCCCTGAAATCCTTCCTTGACCAGCCGTGGCAGTCCTCCGCTGTGATCGATGTGCGCATGAGATAAAATCACCATATCGATCTCTTTCGGGTCAAATCCAAAGGTGCGATTTTTGTCTTCGGCTTCTTTGCGGTGGCCCTGAAAAAGACCGCAATCGAGAAGGATTTTCTTGCCGTTGACTTCGAGTAGATGGCGGGAGCCGGTGACTTCGCGCGCGGCGCCGTGAAAGGTGATTTTCATAGAAAGTGGGTAAGCAAGTTTAAATCTTATTATTATAGCATAAAATCGATGGTAATCCTAGCTGCGGATGCTTCCAAGGGGTACATCTTTAGATGCGTGACTCCTACAGGCTTTTTAGTCCACTTAGAATTTGCTCGGGATCATCCTGAAACTTTTTTTCGTCCATTTCTCTTTTTTGCTGTTGCGCGTTTTTCTTTTCTCCCACAATGAGATGCTTGACCTTGTCCATTTGAGCATCAAAACGGGAAAGGATTTTGTTCAATTCGTCCAGAAATTCTCGATTGGTGAATAGATTGAGTGATTTCATGAGAGAATTTTAGCTTGTAGGACCTGGTGGAGCCGGTTGGTCTCCATTCGCGACTCGAGACCCCGGCGGGGTCGAAGGATTGACTTCTTTCAGATAAGATTTATCCGCGCCATCCTCCCCTCGTGTTTTTACGGTCACCCAAGCCTCCTGGTCGATAAGTTTTGCCCAAACATCTCCGTTGGGTTGGTATTGTTGTGTCGAGGTATCGAGAAGGATCAGCTCACCCGGCGCAAGCGATTTTAAGGTCGTGGCATTCCGCTCCGGTGTACTTTTCAAGTCGATAGGGAGATCCACGCGCAATTGCAACGGAGTCGATTTTTCAATCGGTGCTTCCGGCGCCTTCAAGTAGGCGTCAGCACCTTCTTTTGAGATCTTGAGATAGGCCACATAGCCAATTTTCTCTCCTTTAGAATCAAGCACGGAGGTCCAACGATACCCGTCTTTTTCGAGACTGACTCTTGAATCAATGGTTACTTTTTCACCATCCTTAATCACTCCCGCACTTTGGTTTTTGAGCCCTGGAGCTTTTCTCAAATGGATGCCTCTGCCGTCTTTGGTTTCCACTTGAAGCGGGGTCCCTTTATAGAGCTTAGCCTCCCTTTTCTCCGGATTCAATCTCTGATAAATCGCCACCAATGCTTTCACTTCACCCTCAGCGGTTTGTCGTACTTCAAAAATACGTCTATCTCCTTCTTTAGAAGATTCAACTCCCCCATCCCGAATATGGGCTAAAGCAAATTGCTGCGCTTCACGACCGCAATCGGCAGGAGATTTAATTTCTAAAGACTTTAATTTGTCTTTTTGATCTGGTTTTATTTCCAGGCCTTTTGAGTCGTGTTCATTGGGACCGTCCGGGCCGTAGGAAGGCATGTGTTTTGATTTTAAAATTCAGCTAGTAGCTGTCAACCAAATAACTAAGCGGCTTTGAGCTGGTCGAGGATGTGCTCGGCGTCTTCGGATTTGCGAGTCATGTATTCAAATTTTTGTTTATGGATGGTTTCAAGATGAGCCAATGTAGCAATAAACTCTTTCTCCATATCGTCCATATCCTTATAAAAGGATGTCAATAGTTGCTTTATTTTTTCATTTTGCTGTTGATTCTTTGCGGAACTATTTTGAGATTTATTTTTGATTTTTTTCATTTTATTGGAGTTTAAAAAAATAAATGTTTTTAGGCATTAAAACTAATATACCTATTCCCCTTGTATCTCACCGCAACATAGGTTCCTTTTGGTTTTCCATCTTTATCCGCCACTTGTGCCCATACATCGCCATTGCTTTTTTGAATAAAGGGAGTTACCAATTTTACTTCTTGCTGGGGAGGAATAACCGTCTTGGCTTCCCCTGAGGCTCGAGGGCCCGAACGTTCCTTCAATCCCACTAACGTTTTTCCCTTTTCTGTCGTTGGCTTTCCTTCTTTCCCTTCGACCAAAGCGGTTGCTGTATCGGCTTCCAGGTTTGCCGTACGTTGAGCCAGTTTTTCTTCATAGGTATTCATTGCCGCGTCAAACGCTTCATAATCGGCCAATGAATCTTGAAAAAGCAGATCTTTAGTTTCTTTGAGAACGACGCTCTGTTTTTCTTGGCGTAAACGTTCTTTGTTGGCATTAGCCTTCTGGACATCTCCTTGGTGACGTTTTTGCGCCGCTAGTCTTTCGGCTTCTTCTTTTCTGAGAGCTTCCTGATAGCGATTGAGTCGAGCTTGGGCCGCTTCACGTGATTTTTGACCTTTTATTTCGGCTGCCGCTTGGCGTTCTTGCGCCAATTGAGCGGCTAAGTCCATTTTAGCTTGTCTGATTTGGTTATCGAGTCGACTAACCGTTGCTGCTTGCCCTTGTATTTCTCCCGGTAATTCCGTTTTGCTTCTTAACAATTCTCTAAATGTTGCTTCTCTACTCGTATAATTAGCAACAACGCTTTGCAAACGTTGTTGCTCAGCAGGATCAACATCTCGCTGTACTTCCATAGCTTTCAATTCGGAACGAGCGACAGCTTTTTCTTTTAAAGTTATCGCTAACTCCCTCGCCACACCGTCCAGTTGCTGTGTAACCTCGGTTAATTTTTTCTGCATTGCGCCCAAGCGGCTTACTTCATATACCCTTTCATTATTTTTTGCATCAATATTTTTTTGAATGTCCTGGCTTGAATGCGATTGTTCTTGATTTTTATAAATCAAATTATTCTTTGAATTTTGAATAAGGGTAGAGGCAAAATTTTTCATGACTTGCATTTTTTGTTTGTTTTAAAAGAATAAAATTTTAGAAATCTTATTATTATACGCCTCCTTTAACTGTTTTGTCAAAAATATTCCCTTCATTCCATCCGGCCAGCTCTCGCACTCTTTCTTTTTTCTCGGCATAAAACCGCGCGCCGCGGATAAAAATCTTTACATCCGCCTTCACTCCATTCACGCGTTCATCCATTTGTGCTTTTCTTTTTTTTAATTGATCAAGCGCCTCTGCATAATTGAGATCGGACATAGTAAGAGTGGATTAAGCGGCTAATAAATGTGACATCTGATTCAACTGCGCTTTGTAGCTTTCTCTTCGTTGGAGCAATGCGACCAAAATCGGGTCACTTCTCCGCTGCTCTTCATAATATTCTCTGGCTTCAGTGATTTTATTTGCAGAAGCTCCTTGAGAGACTAAATCCTTTACTCTTTTTCTCAAAGGATCAAATCTGAACTCTTCCGATTTAATGCGTTGACCCAATTGAGTTATTGATCCTTTGAGTTTTTCGCAATACGGTTCCAAGCGTTGCTTGAACACCTCTTTCATCAATGATCCCAGCTCTTCTTTCATTTTTTCGCCATACTCACGGGCAATTCGTTGTTCTTCTTCCGAAATGGTCGACTGAGCCAATTCTTTCGCCATCAAATCAATACTTTTATAATAGTTTTCTCCCACTTGCACTCCCCACGTTCCGCTTTGAATTATTTCCTCATCCTGAACTTGATTGATAATGCTCATAACATTTAAATTTTCTCGTTGAAATGCGCTAATTTGATCGGATATTTTTCGATGTTGCGCCAAATACTCAACCATTTGCGATTGTTCACCGCCCTCGAAATGCGGCCGCGGTTTTCGAGCATTATGTATTTTAACCAACGCTTCCATTTTGGCATCTAGCTTGTTTTTTTCAACCTTCAATTCATGGTATTCCCTTGTTTTTTGTTCATGATCGGGATGTTCTTTTTTTGCTTTTGCCACTTTCATTTTCAATTCACTCAGTGCCTGTTGCTTGAATTGAGCGCGAAAAACCTGTTCTTCCGCTCGATTCACATCAGCTTGATCCTCGGCGTAAGCCTCCGGATCCATCACCGTATTGTACTCCTCTAATAACATCTCCTTTTCTTCCGGGGAAACGCCCATTTGATCCAAGACTTGAGTCAAGGCCACCTCTCCGTCTTCAATACACTTCAATGTTTCCTGTTGGCATTCTTTCTCCAACGCCTTGAGTGCCTTTTCCAGTTCGTCCGTAAGTTGCTTGGGGTCTTCTTGACACTGTTCCAATCGACGCAGGAGTTCTTCAAATTGACTGGGGGCCGAATCTTTTTTTTCCGTTTTTTCCGATGCCACTCGATGATGTTCCGGTCCGACATTCTTAAAAATCAGACTCGACGAACTGAATTTGAATGACGAACATGAAAAGGTGAATTTCATCTTTTGAATTTATAAAATCTAGTTATTATACCGCATTCATCTCTAAAAATCCACCTCAATCTTAATCCTCACCTGCTCGCATTCTCTCCCGCTTTTCCTCATACGCCCAAACTTACCCTTACCGAGAATTCAAAAAAGCTATGTTTTACCGGGATTCCCGGTAAATTGACATTTTATATAAATTCCCGGTAAAATATGGTTCATATGAAAATACACATTCCAAACAGTGTATGGCTAGGAAACATAGATCCTTTCTTACAAGGATTTAATCCGCGCAAACCAGATCAACTTGAGATAACCTTCAATAAAAAATGGATGTCCATTCATCCTATGGTTCTCTCCATGATCGCCGCGCTTGGAATGGGGATCAATCCATCGAAAATAAAATGCGAAAAATTAGAAGCAACATCAAAGCACTATTTAGAAAGAATGAAACTATTTGATTTTTTGAAGATAGATTCGGGAATAACGATAACAGAACATGAATCAGCGGGTAGATTTATACCGCTAACACAAATCAAAGATTCGGCATCCTTAACTAAATTTATAACAGATGTCACTCCATTATTGCATCTTGAACCAAAACATGCGGAGCCGATACGTTACATTATGAGCGAGTTGATAAGAAACGTCATTGAGCATTCCATGTCTAAAAATGGGGCTATTGTATCGGCTCAATATTATAAAAAAAGTAATACGATACGAATTGGAATTGCTGACACGGGTATTGGCATATGGCAATCCATAAACGAATCTTATAATCCCAAGACAGATCTGGATGCAATTCGAATGGCTTTAACTCCGGGCATTACGGGAACCACAAGAAAAGAAGGAGGGACAGAGCGCAATGCGAGAGCGGGGCTATTCTTTATCAAATCAATCGCTTCAGTCAATAGCGACTTTTTTGTTATTTACAGTGGTAAAGGTTTATACAAACTCTTAAAAAGAAAAGGCAAAAAAATCGAACTACACGCCGATCCTTTTGCGGATAGGCATTCAAAAAGAGATGATCTACCAAGCTGGCAAGGTACGGTCGTTGGAATAGATCTATCCCTAGATACGACCCAAGAATTTTCTTTGCTCTTGGGGCTACTCAATAAAACGTTAAAAGAAGCCATCAAAGAAAGAAAAAAAGAACGTTATAAAAAACCACAATTCACATGATCCATCTAAAATTATTCAAACAAGTTGGTTCTTTTGCAGAGAATAAAGATATTGCCAGAGAAATAAGACTAAAAAAACTTATTCCGGCCTTAGAAAAAAATCGCCACATTATATTGAATTTCGAAAATATCGATGGAGCCACTCAGTCCTTCATACATGCTTTAATCAGTGATCTTATGAGAAAATATGGCAATGAAGTATTAGACAAAATTAAATTTAAATCTTGTAATAATACTATTAAGGCCATAATCACCATTGTAGTTGATTACATGCAAGAAAGTATGTAGGTGAATAGCTCCTAGTAAGCCCCCTTGCAAAACCCATCCATATTGCCTAAAACGGTATCATGGTACTCTTTTTTAATGAAAGCTCGCTCAAGGAGCATGTCGGGGAAACTTCTTTCCAACGTGGGAAAGCTTATTTTAGGAGTGGGAAAGTGGTTGAAGCGAAGCGCACCTCTGAAGGAAAAATCGAAGGTCGTGTTTCGGGAAGCACCTCTAAGCCTTACCGTGTGATGCTGGTAGTATACCTTGAAGAAAATGATTTTGACTCTTCCTGTTCCTGTCCTATCGGAGGGGCGTGCAAGCATGTCGCGGCGTTGGGATTGGAGGCTCTTAAAACCGCTTCCATCGATTTACCCAACCTGAGCAAAATCACCCAAATATCTTCCAGCCCGAAAGCGTGGGAGAAAAATTTAGAACAATGGTACCCGCAAACCACATTTTCCCGTTTTGGAAATCCCCACGCGTCCAACTCTCAAATAAACCAATTTTGCCTTCTTTTTCGACTGGAACGAACGCTCGAATACGATTTTCCCAGTTATCAAAGCTATTATTCCCGTAAAAAACCGCAAAGAACCTCTTCAAAGCCGGCGTGGAATCTTCAGGTTCGCGTGGCAACTTTCAATCTTCAAACACAAAAAATAGAATTTCAAAATCTCAACTGGAATACCCTTCATTATTCAAATTCAGATTTCAATACATCTTCCCGTATTTATCTCGAGCACCTTCATGGTATTCTGCGCGATTCCTATTATAATTCGTCGTCGTGGCTCATGCTTCCAAATAAAAAGCATGCCTTATTCTGGGAATGGATTCAGCGGCACAAATCATTTGGAGTTCCGTTGTTCCATAACCAAAAGAACAAACATCCGGTTAAACTCGACCTTTCTCCGATTGAATTCCAAGACTGTCTCGAGAATGATGGTGACGGACTGATTCTCAAAAAGGTCCCTTTTCTCAACGAAGAACGAGTGGATCTTGGAGGATGGATCTTAGGGGGATCCCCTCCACGATGGGCTTTACGAATGGATCGCCCCGACCAACCCGACTCCGGCGCATGGCAACTGCATCCTATTGAAGGTATTTTCCCTGAAAACTTTAAGATTGAAAATGTGGTTCACATCCCTTTCGCGGACTTGGATCACTTTAAAAAAATCGTTTTACCAAAAATCATTAAACACACACCCGTCAAAAATTTTTCTGCCCTTAAAATTCCCACCGTTGGAAATCCTGAACTTTTTATTGATATCCTCAAATACGGCAAAAACGGGTTAAAGCTTGTTCTGGGTTGGCAATATGATTCAACTTCTATCCCCTTTAACGATTCGAGAGAAACTATTTCATCAAATGATAATTTGATTTTGCGCGATGTTACCAATGAAAAAACCATATTAAGCCGATTCCAAGCGACTTGCGGCGATTTAATGGAAATTTTACCGGACTTAATCTTACTGGAAGGCATTAAAGCCGCTCTTTGGATGGAGCAAAAACTTCCCCTTTTAAAACAGGACCCCTCCTTTTATATTCGAGAATCGATTGATTTGCCGATTTTTACGCATTATCAAGAAGCCCCGGCGTTTGAATTCGATCTTGAAAAAAATCCTCAATCTCAGGACTGGTTCGATTTGAATGTTAAAGTCAAAATCGGAAAGGACGAAGTACCTTTTCAATCCATTTTTGAAGCATTGGCCCGCAAAGAGGATCACCTCTTTTTGGAAAGCGGCATCTATTTTTCATTGAATCATCCTCAGTTTGAAAAAATTCGTACCCTCATTGAGGAATCGCAAACCATTCACGATCTTCCAAAAGGTGAATACCGCCTCAGTTTATTTCAAGCCAGTCTATGGCAGGAACTGACGAACTTGGGTGTGGTTCAAAAACAGGCCGCCGTTTGGGAAAATGCCATGAATAAGCTACTGAATGTCCATGCCATTGAACTGCTGAAACCTCAAAAATCTCTCAAGGCTACCTTGCGTCCTTATCAAATCGAAGGGCTTTCATGGCTTAAATTTTTATATGAACACGGTTTGGGAGGTATACTGGCCGATGATATGGGGCTGGGGAAAACGGTCCAAGTGCTGGCGTTCATTTCGGAACTTTTTGCCAACTCTAAAAATAAAAAAACCGCGCGAAAACCCATTCTGGTGGTGGCACCCACCAGTGTGGTGGAAAATTGGGATTTGGAAATGGAACGATTCACTCCTCACCTTAAACGGCTTATTTTACGAAAAGGAGACCGCTCTGATTTATACAAAAAAATGAGAAAAAACGATGTAGTGATCGTGTCCTATGCCTTATTGGTTCGTGATTTTAAGCCTTTAAGCGCCATCGAATGGGATACGCTTTTTCTGGATGAAGCTCAATTTGTTAAAAATCATCAATCCAAAGCGTACGGGTGCATTCGAAAGCTGAACATCCAAAGACGCTTTGCATTGACCGGTACCCCGATGGAGAATAACCTTTTGGAATTATGGTCGATTTTTTCCATCGTTTCTCCGGGTTTATTCGGCTCTCCCACTTGGTTTCGAGAACAGTATCAAAAACCCATTGAAAAATTGGGGGACACCGAGGCACTTCAACGCTTGCGGCAACGTATTCGTCCTTTTTTAATGCGACGACGGAAAGAAATGGTGGCGACCGAGCTTCCTCCCAAAATCGAACAGGTGCTCTTTTTGGATTTGGATCATAAGCATCGTGCGCTTTATGATCGGCAATTGCAGTATGAACGACAAAAAGTGCTTGGCTTATTGGCTGAAGGGGGCCTCAAAGAAAATCGGTTTCAAATTTTGCAGTCGCTCACAAAATTGCGTCAATTTTGTCTTCATCCGGGATTGGTGGACGACAAATACCTTCAAGTTCCTGCGATCAAGTTGGATGCGCTCATGGAACACGTTCAAATGCTACTGGCCGAAGGACATCGGGCATTGATTTTCAGTCAATTCACTTCTTTTTTAAGCCATGTGAAGCAGCGTTTTGAAACCGAAAAACTGCCTTATCTTTACCTCGATGGAAAAACTCAAAATCGACAGCAACTCATCACATCGTTCCAATCTAAAAACGCGGCTTCCTTATTTTTAATCAGCTTGAAAGCCGGCGGATTCGGCTTGAATTTAACCCAAGCCGATTACTGCATTTTATTGGATCCATGGTGGAATCCCGCCGCTGAGAATCAAGCGGTTGACCGAACGCATCGTATCGGACAAGACAAACAAGTGATTGTCTATAAATTGATCGCCAAAAATACGGTGGAGGAAAAAGTACTCCAACTGCAAGCAAAAAAATCCAAATTGTTTAAAAGTGTATTGGAAGAGGGAGATCAATTTGCTTCGCTCATCACGGAAAATGATATTCGAGAAATTTTTGCGTGATGGCCGATTTTAATGTGTCAATGTCGCACCTGGGGTTGCGACTTCAAAATATCGAACACCGTTTCATGCACTTCAATTGTATTTGGCTTTGCGGGATCGCTCGATTTGGTGAGCTCAATCGCCAGTCCCAATCCTTCCATGACCTCTTTCTGAAAATACTGATCAAACACAAAATTACCCAAGGAATAATAGATGGGGCGCTCCTTATACCATTCGGAAGTGCCGATCACGTGAGAATGATGCCCGAGAATGATGTCGGCTCCCGCATCAATAAAGGCATGGGCCATCTTGATTTGCTCTTCGGTTGGCTCCGCAAAATACTCACGCCCCCAATGGATGGAAATGATGGTGAAGTCGGACTTGTCTTCCACAGATTGAATGAGCTCGACGGCTTGAGGAAGGTCCAGACGATCCGTGAGAGTATCGTTGAAGCCGATAAAACTCAAGGTGGTGGCTTTGTCGTCCAGTGTGGTCGTCCAGAACGATTCGGCTTGAACGCCTTTGGAGTACCCGAAGTGATGAATTCCTGAGTCAGCGAGATGCTGGCGGGTTTGAGTGGATCCATACTCCCCCATGTCGAACATGTGATTGTTGGCCACGGAGAGGAGATTGAATCTGTATTTTTGCAACGGAGGAATCACGTCGGGTTTGAAATTAAAAATCATGGCGATTCCGTTGTTCACATACGGGGTGTCCGAAATGGGGCCTTCCAGATTGGCAAAAAGAAAATCCAGAGCTTCCAGGGGAGGTTGCTTTGACTCGGGATCATCGAGTTGCGCCAGCATCTTGGACTTGAGTTCCGGGAATTGCAAAAAAGGGTAATCCAGACCATTGCGATCCATTAAGGTGCGTACGTATCGATCCAACATGATATCGCCGAAGGCCAGAATGGTGACGGGTTGCGGCGATACCATGGGCTCCTCTTCTTTCAATAAGCGGAGTGATTCGGATAATTTCCAGGTTTTTAATTCTTCGGAAAACCGATACTGAATCGAACTTGCTTCACCGGGGCCCCACAAACGAGCCAGCAAAATGCCGAGGAAGAAAGTGAGTTTTAAAAGCATCGTTTTTGGTATAGCGGCTAAGAAAGAAAACTCACCCCGCCCGCCCTGGGGGGGATACCACCCACCTCATTATTCTAGCATATTCTCCATGAACAAAATCTAACCAAAAAATGAACTGGAAATTAATATTTCCGTATGCAAAAAAAATACATACGACTAATCTGCCTTTTTTTAATGATGGTAGGACTTCCCCGCTAAAATCATGAACCCCCGATAGAGTTGCTCCAGAATAAAAAGCCTCACCATTTGATGGGTGAAGGTCATCTCGGAGAGAGAAAGCCTCTCATCGGCATATGCCAAAGTTTCCTCAGTAAAACCGTGCGGCCCGCCGATGACCACCATCACTTTTCCCCCCTCATAATCCCGCGCCACCCGAATCCAATCCGCAAAAGCTTCAGACCGCATTGAGCGACCTCCTCGATCCAACATCAGCACCCGATACTCACCTTGTCCTTTTTGAGCCCATTTCTCAAGTTTCATTTGGAGCTCTTTATTTTCCCTCTCCGGAGTGGAAACCTCCACCGTAAGTTCTTCCACCGAGCAAAAAGCCCCCAATCGCTTCAAAAACTCATCCTCAATCGCGCGATAGGAGGCTTCCTTGGTTTTTCCGACTTGAAGAAATAGGAGTTTCATACAAATTCTTAAATCTATAAATCTCGATAAACTTCTTTTCGATGCTTTATTGCTAAAACCATTAAGATTTCAATATTTCCCTCTTTATCGGTATCAAAGATCACCCGGTAATCCCCAATTCTAAATCGATAGGTTCCGTACAATGGATTAGTCAATTTTTTTGCGAACCCAAGAGGATCTTTCTGTTGGATAAAAAAATCAAGTTTTTCCAAAATCCTTCGTGCCGTTTTAGGCTGAAGCTTTTTTAAATTTCCAAGTGCCTTTTTTGAGTACCTAAGCTGAAACGTTTTCATTTAAAGACCGAGTGCTTTATAGATTTCATCTTGAGTATAAACCTCTCCTCGTTTGACTTGCTCACGAGCTTCATGGATCTCGCTCGCCAAATTTTCAAAGGTTATATCTTCTTCATCGATAGGGTTGACTTCGAAAATAGGGGTATCGTGATAAAGTACAATATAGCGAATTTTCTTTTTGCGTGCTTCTTTCCAAATCGTGGTGATGTTTTCACGAAATTTTTTTATACCGATCATTTTTGTGATCATTGCTTCCCCTTATTAATTATTACCCCTAAAGTGTACACTTTTAAAAAAATAAGGCAATTCTATTCTGTAGCCCCTATTTTCCATACCCCTTTTTCTCGAAACGCCGAAATGGTTTGTCGCCGTGCCGCATTAATAGCGGAAGAAGGAGAAATATTTTTTTCCTTTGCATACGCGACCAGCCTTACAATCTCCACTCCTTTCAGATAAGCTAGTCTTTTGTGCAAAGATTCTATCAAAGCCATCGTCACTAAATGGTCCATTTTTCGTGTTTCCTTTCGATCATCATATTCTCTAAACGCTTGATAATAGATTTTTTTTTCTTTATTGCAAATGATGAGCGGCGGAAATCCTAAACGCTGCAATTGATAGTTCATCAATACTCTTCCTATGCGTCCATTCCCGTCCACAAAGGGATGGATGTGCTCAAATTCCAAATGAAATCGCGCTATTTTTTCAACAAACCATGTTTCATGATCACTCGAATAAGTCACTAAAGCCTCTTCCATCATCCTTTCGATGTGCTCAGGGTCTGGGGCAATGTAAGTTCCAACTCGAACATATTCGCCTTTCTTTCGAAAATGGCCGGCAATTTGATCATTGATATTGAAAATCAGCATCTGATGAAGCAGTAGGATGATTTGGATTGAACTCTCGGCTTCTTGAGATTTTTTACGGGTGTACTCTATGACACGCGCCAAGTTTTTAGCCTCAAAAACCTCTCTCAACGTGACATCTCGAGAAACTTCCATTTCGAGGAGTATTTTTTCCGTTTCCTTAAGTGTGAGGGTTGAATTTTCAATCGCGTTGGAGTTATAAACCCCCTCAGAAAGCTCGACTTCATCAATAAGAGAAAGTAAGGAGTCTTTACCGGATGAACGCTCATCAAATTCTTTCTTGAGCATTTGAAGACGTTTTCGAATGGGGCGAGCAATGGTCATGCTTTTACTTTATATTATTAACGACTTTTTGTAAATATTTCGTTAATTTTATTTAAATATACGATCAATTCACGATTTTTTAACTCTGCCCCCTTCGATTCCTTCCCAAGTAGCATCTTGCGCTATATTAAATTAAATGTTATTATTATATGAATTTTTTTTTTAATAAACCTAAAAATGGTCAACGAAAATCCCACGCCCCCTTCTCCGGAAACCATTAAGGCATTCACGCAGTTCCTAAAAGAAAATGGACTCTTTGCGGATGGCAAGCCGACCGATCAAGGCGATGCCAAAACCCATTTCCTGTCAATGAAAGAGGGAGATGTCATGACTTTCGTAGGGGAGATGTCGCGCTATGGCGATGATCGCTCCCATTTGATCGTGTGGACGCAAGATTCAAATGGAATTATAAGGATTTGTTCTTTTGACGCCGTTCGCGGTAAACCGCTCATCGGTCCAAAAGCGATGGATGCCCGTGACCTGGATGAACTCATGGCCAAATGCCAAATGAATTCCCATTTACCGGAAGAGAGCCTGAAGCTTCAACGTGAACTGGCTCAATCTCATAAAGAAAATCCCCTCACCGGATTTGAAGATTTAAAAGGAAAATCGCTCTATCTTTCCAGGGAAGGGGACTCCCAAACCCTCCAGTTTGATGACGTGGAAGTCACGATCACCTGGGATAAAAAATGCCCCCCATCTCGAACGATTTACCCTAAACCTGATAAATCGAAAGAAGAAAAGGAAGAAGAGGAGATGATGATCTATGGAATGGACAGAATTCGCATCGAGTGTAAAGATAAGGATGAAGGTTATAAAGGATACCGTCCCTCTCCGATCAAACTCGATAAACATCCTCAGTACTATGGGGTCCGAGACGATTTGTATTTAATCTTGTCTCAGGACATGAAAAACGACCGTATTGAAATTCAAGTCGGAGTTCCTCTCAAAAGGATGCAACGATCGGAATAAGAATGGAACCAATAATGGGTCTTGTGGGCTCAACCCTTAAAACGCTAAGATAAATCCATCTTAGCGTTTTTGTATGACTCTCAAAAAGGGACAAATTGTGGAAGTGACCATCGAAAAATTGGCCTTTGGAGGCTCCGGGATCGGCGCGTGTCATATTCCGGAGGGTCTCGTCCAAGAAAATCCTCATAACGCCACGGCCGAAGGACTCACCACCTTTGTCCCGAATACCATCCCCGGAGACCGTATCCGTGCCGGGCTTCAAAAAATCTATAAAAACCGCTTGGAGGCCAAATTGATTGAAATGGTGGAGCCCTCCTCCTTACGTATCGCCCCACGCTGTCGTCATTTCGGGGTTTGTGGAGGCTGCACCTGGCAAAACCTGAGTTATGACCATCAGCTGCGCATTAAAGCCCAACAAGTTACGGAAAGCCTACAGCACTTGGGCGATTTTTCCGACGCCTTGTGCCAAGAGATTCTGAGGCCCATCATCGGGTTTCCTCAAGCGTGGGAGTACCGCAATAAAATGGAATTCAGCTTTGGTACTTCTGCGGAAGGAGCGGTGCAATTGGGACTGCATTTGCCGGAGCGTCGTTACGATGTATTTGACCTCAAAGAGTGCTTTTTGCCGTCCGGAATTTTTGCAGAAATCGTGCAAGAGGTGCGTGACTTTGTCCATCACGAAAAACTCACCGTGTTCAACAGCCATCATCAAGACGGGCTTTTGAAGAATCTAATGGTACGCGAAGGAAAAAACACGGGGGAAGTCATGATCAATTTGATCACCTCCATTCACTCCTTTCCCCGTTTTGACGCGTTTCGAGACCTTTTTTCCACCGGGAAATGGGCCGGTCGCATCCATTCACTGCTCTGGACCACGGTCATGCAAACTCCCGGGATTCCGACCTGGATCGAACACCAAGTGCTGGCGGGTGCGGAAGTCATTCACGAACAGTTGAAGCTGGAAAATGGATCACGTTTGGATTTTGAAATCTCCGCAGACTCGTTCTTTCAGCCCAACACCCACCAAGCCCAGGTGCTGTACGCTCAGGTGATTGAACTCGCCGAGTTGAGCGGACAAGAAGTGGTGTACGATCTGTATTGCGGTACCGGAACGATTGGACTTTTTTGTGCGCACAAAGCAAAAAAAGTGATCGGTATCGAAGTGGTG